>NZ_JOBX01000062.1:0-36994 GCF_000720645.1 Streptomyces sp. NRRL S-378 | reverse complement strand
GGGATCGTGGGGGGCTCCGCCCGGCGGGGCGGCGGCATGCGCACCGGTTCCAGCGGCGGCGTCACCCGCGAGCCCCCGGCCGCGTCACCCGCGTCCGCCGCCCCCAGCAGTTCCTGCGGAAGCACCAGCACCGCGAGGACGCCGCCGTAGATGTTCGACTTGAGTTCGACGGCGATCCCGTGCCGGCGGGCCAGCGCCGAGACGACGTACAGGCCGATGCGCCCGTCCGCGAGCAGGGTCCGGACGCTCACCTGGTCGGGGTCCGCGAGCAGGGCGTTCATCCGGTGCTGCTCCTCGGCCGGCATGCCCAGTCCCCGGTCCTCCACCTCGACCGCGATCCCGGCGGTGACCCGCTCGGCGCGCAGCACCACATCGGTGTCGGGCGCGGAGAACACGGTGGCGTTCTCCACGAGTTCGGCCAGCAGGTGCACCACGTCGGCGACGGCGTGGCCGCGTACGCTGCCGCCCGCCGGCGGCACGACCTTGACCCTCGTGTACTGCTCGACCTCCGCGACCGAGGAGCGGAGCACCTCGCTCAGGTCGATCGGCCGGGTCCACTGGCGGCGGGAGGCCGCACCGCCCAGCACCGCGAGGTTCTCGGCGTGGCGGCGGATCCGGGTGGCCAGGTGGTCGACGTGGAAGAGGTCCCTGAGCAGGTCCGGGTCCTCGACCGTGTCCTCCAGGTCGTCCAGCAGCGAGATCTCGCGGTGGACCAGGGACTGGAGCCGGCGCGCGAGGTTGACGAAGACCTCGACCTTGCGCTCGCTGTCGGTCGGGGCGGCCGGCCCGGCCAGCCGTACGAGGGTGGTGTGGGCCTGCTCGCGGGCGCCGCGCAGTTCCTGGGAGAGCAGCCAGAACTCGTCCACGCCCGCCGGGTCGCCCCCGGTGAGCGGCGTGTTCGGCCCGCCCCGGACCGGCCGTTGCGGGGTCTCGCCCCGCTCCAGCCGGTCGGCGGCCGCCCGCAGTTCCTGGCGGCCCCGCACGCTGGAGCGGCGCAGCGCCTCGCACCGGTCCCGGACGGTCTTGGCCGCACGCTGCGCTCCGAGCAGTGCCGCGGCGAGGGCGCCGGCCGCGAGCAGGGCGCAGCCCGTGAGCACCGGCCAGAGCCGGGCGTCGCGGTCGCCGGCGCCGCCGCCGAGCTGGAGGGTGGAGATCACCGCGGCCGCGCCGCTGAGCGCCGCGGCCAGCGTGGGCAGGAGGGTGGCCCGTACCAGCTGGGGGCGTAACTGCCGGCCGGGACCGGTGACGGTGTGTCTCGACGTGGCGTGGCGTGCGGCGCGGAGTCCGGACATCGGCGTCCTCGGTACGTGGGGCCCGGCCCCCGGCGTTCCCGGGGCCCGTGTTGATCACCGAATACCCACGCTAGACCCCGCAATCCCGCCCCGGACCGCGAGTCGGCGAAGTTCACGGGGGTGCTTCCCGCTCCCGATGGAGCGCTCGCACAGCAGCCCGAATGCGCCGGTCGGGCCGCTGCGGCCGCGCGGTGGCGCCCCGGCGGCGGGGGCCGTCGGTGCGCTCTGCCCGGGCCGTTCGCTACGACCCGACGGACTCCGGCTTCTCCTGCCCGCTCACTGCCGTCGACGCCACGCGGGCCGCTGTCGCCGCTGCTCCGCCGGCCTCGTGCGGGGGCACGGCCGCGGGCCCGTCCACGGCTCCGCCCGCCCTCGCACCGGCCACGAACGGCCGCCACCACGGCTGGGCCGGCGCCCCCTCGGTCCCGGGCTCGAACGGCTGGCCCGGGATCGGCAGCGCGACGGCCGCTCCGGCCCCCTCGGCGGCGGCCAGGGTGCCCTCGCCCGGCTCGTCCCACGGGTGCAGGGCAAGGTTGAAGGTGCCCCAGTGGATCGGCAGCATCGTGCCGTGCGCGGTGCCGCCCTGGAGGTCGAGGTGGGCGCGCATGCCCTCCTCGGGGGTCATGTGGATGTCGGGCCAGTACTCCGAGTAGGCCCCGATCTGGATCATCGTGGCGTCGAAGGGCCCGTGCGCGGCGCCGATCTCCGCGAAGCCGGGGAAGTAGCCGGTGTCGCCGCTGTGGTAAATCCGGTGCCCGTCGCCCGCGACCACCCAGGAGGCCCACAGGGTGTGCTGCTGGTTGCGCAGGCCGCGGCCGCAGAAGTGCCGGGCGGGGGTCGCCGTCAGCGACAGGCCGCCGATCCGGGTGGTCTCGTTCCAGTCGAGCTCGCGCAGCCGGTCGGCCGCCACGCCCCAGCGTTCCAGGTGCGCGCCGACGCCGAGCGGGACGGCGAAGAGCGTGTCCGTACCGGCGAGCGCCTTGATCGTCGGCAGGTCGAGGTGGTCGTAGTGGTCGTGCGAGATGACCACGACGTCGACCTCGCCGAGCGCGGCCAGCGGGACCGGCACCGGGTGCAGCCGCTTGGGGCCGGCGAAGGGGAAGGGGGAGCAGCGCTCGCCCCACACCGGGTCGAACAGCACCCGGTGCCCGTCGATCTCCGCGAGGACGCTGGAGTGCCCCATCCAGGTCAGGCGCAGACCGCTCGTGGGCGGCTTCGCCAGGTCGGCGAGGGTGGTCGGGTGCACCGGGATCGCGGTCCCGGGGCTGCGCCGGACCCGCTGCTCACGGTGGAAGTAGACCTTCGCGAACTCGGTCATCGACCCCGAGGGCCTGTTCCGGGCCCCGACCGGGTTCTGGAAGACGCCGTCGGCGAAGTTCGGCGAGCGGCGGATCCGCTCCAGCCTGGCGCCGGACGGGTCCGCGCCGAAGGCTTCGGGCCGCAGGGCGCGCAGCCGCGGGCGGAGGGGACGGGAGCCGGTCAAAGCGCCTCCAGGGAGGGTGGGGTCGGTGCGGTCGTGTCGCTACGACCATCCCAACGCACACCGGCCCCGAAGGATTCCGCCCGTCCCTCCCGCCCGCCCCGTCGTCCGGCGGCTACAGCGGCAGCAGGTCCGGCCGCTTCGCCTCGACGTGGTCCCCGGAGGATTCGCCGCGCAGGCGGCGGCCGATCCAGGGCACCAGGTACTCACGGGCCCACTGGATGTTGTCGCGGGTCACGTCCACCGAGCCGCGCGGGCGCAGCTGCGGCCACGGCTGGTCGGGGTCGGCGGGCACGTCCAGGCCGAGGACCTGTGCGGCCCGCAGCGCGACGCGGGTGTGGCCCTCGGGTGAGAGGTGCAGCCGGTCCGCGTCCCAGGCGCGCCGGTCCTGTACGGACTTCAGCGACCAGAGGTCCAGCACGGGGCAGTCGTACCGGTCGGCGATGGCGCGCACGTGCGCGCTGTACGTCGCGACCTTGCCCCGGATGTGCTTGAGGACGGGCACGCCCCGGGTGTCGAACCCGGTGGTGATCATGACGTGGCCGACGGCTCCGGTGAGGTCGGCGACGGCCGCCTCGAAGCGTTCCGCCACGTCGTCCGGGTCGCTGCCGGGCCGGATGATGTCGTTGCCGCCCGCGCAGAAGGTGACCAGGTCGGGCGCGAGGGCCTTGGCTCTCGGCACCTGGTCGGCCACGATCTGGTCGAGGAGCTTCCCGCGCACGGCGAGATTCGCATAACGGAAGTCGTGCTCTTCGCGCTGATCGGCCAGGAGCACGGCGAGCCGGTCCGCCCAGCCGAGAAAGGAATCTCCGGGCCCCGGGTCCCCCACGCCCTCTGTGAAGCTGTCCCCGATCGCCGCGTACGAGCCGATGGTCTTGAGTTTCGTCGTCGTCGCTGCCACGAGAACCCATCCTTCACTCCCGTGAGCAACCTACGCCAACGTAATGAGGGGTTGACGGGCCGTGATCTGTACCACGCGGGATGTAAGGAATAAGTACACATGGGGGCCGGGCCCCCCTCGGGTCCCGGCCCCACGCGTGTCGGTGCTCCGTCGGCGGGTGCCGTCAGAGGGAGGCGCCCTTCGAGCGGAGGTAGGCGATCGGGTCCATGTCCGAGCCGTAGGACGGGCTCGTACGGATCTCGAAGTGCAGGTGCGGGCCGGTCGAATTGCCGGTGGAGCCGGAGAGGCCGATGCTCTGGCCGGCGGTGACGCTCTGGCCGGAGGAGACGGAGAGCTGGGACAGGTGGGCGTACTGGGAGTACTTGCCGTCCGCGTGCCGGATGACGACCTCGTTGCCGTACGCGCCGCTCCAGCCCGCGGAGACCACGGTGCCCGCGCCGACCGCCTTGACGCCGGTGCCCATGGGGGCGATGAAGTCGACGCCCGTGTGGTAGCCGGAGGACCACATGGCGCCGGCGACCTTGTACTGGGTGGAGACGCCACCGCTGACCGGGGCGACGAATCCGGAGGCGGCGGCCGGCCGGGCGGCCGGGGCCTCGGCCTGGGCCTCGGGGGCGGCGTCCCGCTGCGCCCGCGGTGCGGCGGCCTGCCCGGCCGCCTCGGACTCGGCCTTGGGGGCGGTCTTCGGGGCGGCCTTGGGGGCGGTCTTCGGGGCGGCCTTGGGGGCGGCCTCGGGGGCGGTCCGCGGGGCGGGGACGGTGTCGACCGGGGCGGCCTCGCCACGACCGCCGAGGGTCAGTTTCAGGCCGGGGTGGATCAGTGACGGGTCGCTCCCGACCGCCTCGCGGTTCTGCTCGTACAGCCGCTGCCAGCCGCCGTCCAGGCGGTGCTCCGCGGCGATCACCGAGAGGCAGTCGCCCGGGACGACCGTGTAGACGGCCGGTGCGGCCTGCACGGCGGCCGCGGGGGCGGCCTGGAGCGCGGCGGGGACCTGCTGGGCCACGGCAGGTGCGACGGCGGGCGCCGTCTGCGCGCCGGCCGCGTGGGCGCCGGCGGCGACCGTCAGCGGCAGGGCGAGGGCCGCGCCACCGGTGCCTGCGACCGCGAATCCGCGGGAAGAGAAAAGGGACTTGGGACGGCGGTGCTTACCCTTTGCAGGCATGGCGCATTCCTCTCCGGTGCCTGCGAGGTGAGCTGTCGGGTTCGGACTGGAGATGTCCGGCCGCACATGTACGGGACATGAACGGCTTCACCCCGAGCTGCACCGGAGAAAAGATCTCCGGCACAGCGGCTTACCTGGTTCCCCCGCTCCTGCCGCGCGAAATGGTTCGGTTGCGGTTTCCGGGCGGCGGCAGGATTCGGCGATCCACCCGGATCGATCGCGAAGGTAATCCCTTGCGGGCACGCCGAACAAGCCGCTAATTCCCTGACGGATTCACAGGTATGAGGGTGCGCCGGAATTCCGGTCACCCTCCGTCCATTCCGCCGCGCCAACAGCCGCCCGGGCCGGGCCATTCGGCTTTGACGATCAGGCACTCACGGTCACCGTATGATCTGGCTCACGGGGACGTGCCCGATCTCGCCTCCGGATATGGCAAGTTGGCGCCAAGTAGCTCAATTCGGACAGAGACCCCACGAGAAGGCGGAGGAGTTCCCGTGACCCAGCACATACAGGAGCCGGAGCTGGCCGGAGTGCGCAATTTCCGCGATGTGGGCGGATTGCCGACTTCTGATGGCCGAAGGGTCGCGACGGGACTACTGTTCCGAAGCGGACATCTCGCACATGCCACCGAAACCGATGCAGAATTCCTCGCCTCGCTCGGCCTCCACACCATCTTCGACTTCCGCAACGGCGCCGACCACGCCCTGGAGGGGCCGGACGTCGAGCTGCCCGGCGTACGGAACGTCAACATCCCGCTGTCGGACCCGGCGGACGGCCGGGAGTTCTGGCGGCTGGTCCGCGACGGCGACCTCGACCAGCTCCGCTCGATCCTGGGCGACGGCAAGGCGGCGGCCCGGATGGCGAACTCCTACCGGGGGATCATCCGCACCCGCACCGCCGAGCACAGCCGGGTGGTCCACGCCCTCGCCGAGGACAGCGTGCCCGCCCTCATGCACTGCGCGGCCGGCAAGGACCGGGCCGGCCTCTCCGTCGCCGTCACCCTGCTCGCGCTGGGCGTCGAGCGGGAGGCGATCGTGGCGGACTACCTGGAGTCCAACGCCCCGCACCGCCGGTACCGGGTGCGCCGCAGCTCCGCCTCGGCCGAGGCCCGCTCGCCCGAGGTGATGGAACTGCTCGCGCCGCTCTTCGACGCCCGCGCCGAATACCTGATCGCCGCCTTCGACACCATCGACGACGTCTGGGGCGGGGTGGAGCGCTACCTGGCGGAGGGCCTCGGGCTGGCGCCCGGGACCCTCGACCGGCTCCGCGACCGGCTGCTGGTCTGATCCGGGAAGACCGGCAGGGGCCGCGGGCCGCAGGGCGGGCGCAGGCCGTCAGCGTGCCGCGACGGCCTGCTTCACCAGCGTCCTGCCGAAGTCCCACATCAGCCCGGACCCGCCGTGGGCGTCGTCCATGACCTCGCGGAAGGCGCCGACGAACCGGTCCACGTCCCGCTCGTCCAGGACCAGCGGCGGAATCAGCTTGATCACCTCCAGATGGTCCCCGGAGACCTGGGTGAGGATCCGGTGCTTCTGCAGCAGCGGCACCACGACCATCTGCGCGAAGAGGCCCTTGCGGGCCGCCTGCAGCATCGTCCACCGGCTGCGCAGCCGCAGTGAGGAGGGCCGGCCGAACTCGATGCCGATCATCAGGCCGCGCCCGCGCACCTCGTGCAGCAGCTCGTACTCGTCCACCAGGGCCGCGAGCCGCCCGCGCAGCAGGTCGCCCGTGGCCCGCGCGCGGGCCACGAGCTGCTCGTCCTCCATGACGGACAGCACCGCCAGCCCGGCCGCCATCGCCTGCGCGTTGGACCCGAAGCTCGCGGAGTGCACGAGCACCCGGTCCATGGACGAATAGACCTTCTTGAAGATCCAGTCCCTGCCCAGGGTCGCGCCGACCGGGACGTAGCCGCCGGACAGCGCCTTGGCCACGCACACCAGGTCGGGCTCCACCCCCGGCTCGTTCTGGTACGCGTAGAAGTCACCGGTACGTCCCAGGCCGGTCTGCACCTCGTCCGCGATCAGCAGCGCCTTGTGCCGGTGCAGCAGTTCCTGCGCGGCGAGCAGGAACCCGGGCGGGGCGGCGAGGACCCCCTTGCCCTGGATCGGCTCCACGACGAAGGCGGCGACGTCGCCGCGCTCCAGCTCCCGCTCCAGGGCGGCCAGGTCGCCCAGCGCGACCCTGGTGTCGGGCAGCAGCGGCGCGAAGCCGTCCCGGAACCCGCCCTCGCCGTTCACCGAGAGGGAGCCGGCGGTCAGCCCGTGGAAGGCGTGGTCGCAGTAGAGGATCCTGGGCCGTCCGGTGGCGTACCGGGCGAACTTCAGGGCCGTCTCCACCGCCTCGGTGCCGCTGTTGCCGAAGAAGACCCGGTCCAGGTGCGGGCTGTACGACAGGAGCTTCTCGGCCAGCAGCCCGGGCAGCGGCTGGCAGTCGAAGCGGGTGAGGTCGGCGAGCTGGGCGTCCAGCACGTCGTGCAGGGCCCGGCGGACCACGGGGTGGTGCCGGCCCAGGCCCATCACCCCGAATCCGGCGAGCATGTCGAGGTAGTCGTTGCCCTCGGCGTCCCAGAAGTGGGCTCCCTCGGCCCGCTCGTAGACCTTGTCGAAGCCGATGGTGCGCAGCATCCGGGGCAGTTGGTGGTTGAGGTGGCGGGCGTGCAGCTCGTACCGCTCCGTCCCGCGCGCGGCGAGCAGGGCGCGGAGGTCGAAACCGCCGTCCCGGCCCTCTTCCGCCGGACTCATGCCGACCTGTCCCGGTTGCCGCCGACCGTCTCCCGGGCGGCGCGCAGGGATTCCTTCAGGGAGCCCATGGTGGCGAGGACCGCGGTGGGCTCGTAGCCGCAGTGCGCCATGCAGTTCGCGCAGCGCGGGTCCTTCCCACGGCCGTACTTGTTCCAGTCGGTCTCTTCCACGAGTTCCCGGTACGTCGGCACGTAGCCGTCGCTCATCAGATAGCAGGGGCGCTGCCAGCCGAAGAGGGAGTAATTCGGAATGGCCCAGGCCGTGCAGGGGAAGTCGGCCTTCCCTTCCAGGAAGTCGAGGAAGAGCGGGGAGTGGTTGAGCCGCCAGCGGCGCCGGTTGCCGCCCGCGAAAGCCTTCCTGAAGAGTTCGCGGGTCTGGTCGACACCGAGGAAATGTTCCTGGTCCGGTGCCTTTTCGTAGGCGTAGGCGGGCGAGATCATCATTTCGTCCACCTGCAGCTCGTCATTGAGGAAGTTGAGCACCTCGATGACCGTCTGCGGGGTGTCGGTGTTGAAGAAGGTGGAGTTCGTCGTCACCCGGAATCCCCGCCGCTTCGCCTCCTTGATGGCCTCGACCGCCTCGTCGAAGACGCCCTCCTTGGCCACCGACTCGTCGTGGCGCTCGCGCAGGCCGTCGATGTGCACCGCGAAGGCGAAGTACGGGGAGGGGGTGAACTTCTCGATCTTCTTGCGCAGCAGCAGCGCGTTGGTGCACAGGAACACGTACTTCCGCCGGGCCACCAATTGCCGCACGATCTCGTGGATCTGCGGGTGCATCAAGGGCTCCCCGCCCGCGATGGACACCATCGGCGCACCGGACTCCAGCACGGCCCCGACCGCCTGGGCGACCGGCATGCGCTGCTTGAGCACGCCCGCAGGGTGCTGGATCTTCCCGCAGCCCTCGCAGGCCAGGTTGCACGCGTAGAGCGGCTCCAGCTCCACGATCAGCGGGAACTTCTCACGCTTGCGGAGCTTCTGTTCGAGCAGATAGGTCCCGACCCTGATGGTCTGGCGCAGCGGCATGGCCATCTGGCTCACCTCCTGGGGAGCAGCGAAGAACGGTGCCATTCGTAAAACGCGGGCAGTACGGCACGCAGGACACGGAAGGCCGATATTCCCCCGCGCACCGTGCCGATTCGGACGAGCTCGTGCTCCGGAGCGTCCACGATCACCCGGACGGCCGCAACAGGGCGTTCCGGGTGATCGCGGACCGCGGTCCGCAGGGTCGCCGCGGACTCCATGTCGACCGCGACGGCGCCCGTGGCGCGCAACTGCGCGCGCTCCTGGCCGCGGACGACGTGGTCGGACCCGGTCAGCGGGCCGATGTGCACGGTCCGGCCGGGGACGGCCCGGGCCAGCGCCTCGGCGAGCAGCGCGGTCCCGGTGCAGGGGACGCTCCCCCGCGGGTCGCGGGTCTCCTCCGCGACGACGAGGTCACCGGGGCTCATGCCGGGGACGAGCCCGGCGCAGAACCCGGTGGCGAGGATGGCGGCCCGGTCCGTGCCGGGCCCGTCCAGGGCCCGGCGGACGGCCCGTTCGGCCGCGCGCGGGCCCATCCCGGTGCGCAGGAGGGTGTACGCCCCTCCGTCCGCGTCCGTGCCGCGCTGGGAGCCGCGCCCCGTGCTGCGCAGCGCCACCTGCTCGATGCGCAGGGCGCAGGCGACCAGCAGCGGGCCGCCCCGCGCGGGGCGGTCCCCTGCGTCGGGGGACATCAGTGGCCCCCGACGGGTGAGCCCGCCCGGGCGGACGGTTCCCCGTACAGGTAGCGGCCGAGCGCGGTCAGCGGGAACACCTGCCGGTACAGGTGGTAGTTGATGGAGAAGTCCCAGGGGAAGCCGGTGCCGGTGAAGTACGGCTCGTCCCAGGAGCCGTCCTCGTGCTGGGTCCGGACGAGATGGGCGACGCCGCGTTCGACCGCCTTGCCGTCGCGTTCCCCGGCCGCCAGGAGGGCCATCAGGGCCCACGCGGTCTGCGAGGCGGTGGAGGCGCCCTTGCCGGCCCACGACCGGTCCTGGTAGGAGCGCTGGTCCTCCCCCCAGCCGCCGTCCTCGTTCTGTACGGATTCCAGCCAGCGCACGGCCCGCCGGACCGCGGGGTGCTCCGGTGCGATGCCGGCCGCGGTGAGGGCGGGCACCACCGAGCCGGTGCCGTAGACGTAGTTGGTGCCCCAGCGGCCGAACCAGCTCCCGTCCGGCTCCTGTGCGGCGAGCAGCCAGGCGATGCCGCGCCGGGTCCGGGCGTCGCCCGCCCGGCCCTCGAAGGCGAGCATCTCCACCACGTGGGCGGTGACGTCGGCCGACGGCGGGTCGATGACCTCGCCGAAGTCGCAGAAGGGGAGTCTGTTGGGGAAGGGGCTGGTGTTGTCGGCGTCGAAGGCGCCCCACGCGCCGTCCTTCGACTGCATGCCGAGGTTCCAGGACACTCCGCGGGCGATGGCCGCGTCGACCCGGACCGGGTCCGGGTGCCTGATCCGGCGCAGGGCGAGGACGACCTCGGCGGTGTCGTCGATGTCGGGGTAGGTGTCGTTGTGGAACTCGAACGCCCAGCCTCCCGGTGCCAGGCCGGGCCGGCGCACCGCCCAGTCCCCGGTGCGCGTGATCTCCTCGCCGAGCATCCAGTCCGCGGCCCGTACGAGCGCCGGATGGTCGGGGCGCACGCCCGCGTCGGCCAGGGCGATCGCGGCGAGGCAGGTGTCCCACACCGGGGACTGGCAGGCCTCGATCATCCGGGCGCCGTCCTCGCGCCGCACCGCGAACCGGTCCAGGGACTCCAGCCCCGCGCGCATCACCGGGTGCCCGAGGTCGTAGCCGAGCAGGTGCAGCGCGATGACGGAGTAGACGGCGGGCGGCTGGATCCCTCCCCAGCAGCCGTCGTTCTCCTGGCGCTCGACGATCCAGCGGGCGGCGGTGTCCATGGCCGCCTTGCGCAGCCGCCGCGGGGCGAACCGCCGGTAGACGTGCAGGGCCCTGTCCATCCGCTGGAAGGCGCCGTCCCAACTGGTCAGCGGTGCCATGCGGGTGGTGGGGTACGGATTGCGCGCGTCGGTGTGGAGCTCGTCGAGGGCGAAGGGGGCCGGGCGGACGGGGCGCAGCGCGGACACCACGGTGAGCGGGACGATGGTCTGGCGGGCCCAGCAGCCGAAGTCGTAGATGTTCAGGGGCACCCAGGGCGGCAGGAACAACAGCTCGGGCGGGAGTTCGGGCAGGTGGTCCCAGCTCCACCAGCCGAAGAGGGCGAGCCAGATCCGGGTGAAGACGCGGGCGGCTGCGATCCCGCCGTTGGCCCGGATCCAGGCCGAGGCGCGGCTCATGTGCGGGGCGTCCGGCGGGTCCCCGGCGAGGCGCAGCGCGACGTACGCCTCGATGGTGGCGGACAGTTCGGGCGGTCCGCCGTGGAAAGTGGCCCAGGTGCCGTCCTCGCGCTGCTCGCCGCGGATGAACAGGGCGGCCGCGTACGTGGTGGCCTCGTCCCGGATGCCGAGGAACTGCCGCAGCAGGAGGTCCTCGGCGTCCATGGTGACGTTGGTCTCCAGGTCGCCCTTCCACCAGCCCGCGGGATCCTGGCGCTCCAGGAGGTGCCGGGTCGCGCGCGCGGTGGCCTCGTACACCTCCTTCGGGCTGCCGTCCGGCGGCGGGGGCAGGTCCGCCGCGGTCCGTCGCGTGCCGGGTTCGCCCGGTTGCCGGTAGGTGGCCGGCGGGCCGGGCTGCCGGACCGGCCCGGGCGGCGCGGCGACCCGCTCGGTGACCGCGACCGGTACGAAGGGTCCTGCGCCGGCCGAGGTTCCGGGTCGGACAGCGGGGTCGGGCGGGCTCGCGAGCCCGTACTCGGTCCGCGGGGCGGCCGCCCCGGCGGGGCCGGGCGGCGGGGCGCCCGGGGTGGATTCGCTGCCGGCGCCGGCGCTCTCCGCGCTGCCGTCGGTCGTCGCTGTCATGGCTTCCCCTTAGAACAGTGTCCTGTGCTGCGCTGGGGTCCGCCGTCGGCCGGTGCGCGCCACGCTCAGGTGGCGGCGCCGGCCGGCGACTCGCGATTCATATCCGCTGTCGGGTGGCGGTCACCTCTTGCGTACGACGACGAAGTCGGCGAGGTCCACGAGCTGTTCGCGCACCCGCTGCGGCATGTCGACGTCGTCCAGGGCCCGGATCGCGACGGCGTGCTGGCGGCGCGCCTCGTCCGCGGTCCACTGCCGGCCGCCGGCCTCCTCGATGAGGGCCGCGCGGGCCGCGAACTCCTCCTCGGAGAAGTTCTCGAAGTCACTGCTCTTGGCGTCGGCGGCGAGCAGTTCGGCGAGCCGCTCGGAGGCCGGGCCGCCGGCGGCGAGGGCGGCGACCACCGGGAGGGACTTCTTGCGCTGGCGCAGGTCGCTCCAGGTCTGCTTGCCGGTGGACTCCGGGTCGCCCCAGATGCCGAGGAGGTCGTCGACGGCCTGGAAGGCGAGGCCGAGGTGGTAGCCGTACTCCTCCAGCTTGTCGGCCGTACGGTCGTCCGCGCCGCCGAGCACGGCGCCGATGGAGACGGCGCAGGCGAGCAGGGCCCCGGTCTTGTTGCCCTCCATCTCCAGGCACTCCTCGACGCTGACGCGCTCGCGGTGCTCGTAGGAGATGTCCTGCGCCTGGCCGTCGATGAGCTTGCGGCTGGCGGTGGTCAGGCGGCGCGTGGCGCGGCCCGCCTCGACGGTGCCGAGTTCCAGCAGGACCTCGTTGGCGAGGGCGAAGAGGGCGTCGCCGACCAGGATGGCGAGGGCGGGTCCGTGGACCTTCCAGACGGTGTCGCGGTGGCGGCGCTGTTCGTCGCCGTCCATCAGGTCGTCGTGGAGCAGCGAGAAGTTGTGCACGAGTTCCACGGCGACGGCGCCGGGGATGCCGACCTCCGGTGCGGCGCCCGCGGCCTCGGCGGAGAGCAGGGCGAGGGCGGGGCGCACGGCCTTGCCGCCGTCGCCGTCGGCGGCGTTGCCCTGGGCGTCGATCCAGCCGAAGTGGTAGGCGGCGACGGTGTCCATGGGTGCGGCGAGCCGGTCGACGGCCGCGCGGAGCGCGGGGGTCGACATCGTCCTGCCGCGTTCCAGGAGGGCGACGGTGTCCGCCTTCTCCACGCCCCTTCCGGCTGCGCCCACACTGGCATCCGTGTTCTCGACAGCCGGGTTCCCCGGGTTCACTGGCTCTCCTCTTGTTCCATTACGTGCTGTGCTCGTGGTGCTGGTGGTGCCGGTGGTGGTCGTCATGCCGCCTCCTGCAGAGGGTGTTCGCGGTGGCGGCCGAGCGCGGTGAGGGCGGCCTGAGCCGCGCTCAGTCCGCTCCGGACGGCGCCCTCCATGGTCGCGGGCCAACCCGTGGCAGTCCACGCACCGGCCAGGTAGAGGCCCGGCGTGTCGGTCCGCGCCCCGGGGCGCAGCCGGCCGACGCCGGGGGTGGGTGCGAAGGTCGCCGTCCGCTCCCGGGTGACGAAGAAGTCCCGTACCTTGGCCCCGCGCGCGGCGGGCAGCAGCCGCTCCAGCTCGGGAAGGTACTTGGCGCGCAGCACCGAGACGGGCTCGTCGATGTCGTCCTGGGCGGCGGACTGGGACAGCGCCAGGTACTGGCCGCCGTCGGGGAGTCCGGAGGAGTCGGTGCGGTCGAAGACCCACTGCACCGGGGATCCGAGTGCGGCGAAGAAGGGCTGCTTGAGCACCTTGCGGTCGTAGACGACGTGGACGTTCAGGATCGGTGCGGTGCCGATGTCGAGGAGCTTGTCAGGGTCGGCGAGGGCGCCGGCGGGCAGCAGCCCGTGCGCCTCGCGCTGCGGTACGGCGAGGACGACGGTGCCCGCCTCGAGCGACTCCTGCTCGGTGTCGACCCGCCAGACCCCTTCGGGGGTGCGGGTGACGGCGGTGACGCGGGTGCGCAGTTCGGTCCGTACCCCGGCCGCGTCGAGCTGCTTGCGGGCGAGGGTGTCGTGCAGGTCGCCGAGCGGCACGTGGGCCCAGCCGATGTCGGCCGCGCTCTTCTCGGAGAGCAGGCCGGTCTTGAAGACCATGGCGGCCAGGCCGAGCGAGGAATGCGCGGCGGTGGCGTTGAGGGTGGCGATGCCGACGAGGTCCCACAGAGCCTCGATGGTGCGGGCGGACTGTCCGTAGCGGCCGAGCCATGTGGCGAAGTCCAGGCCGTCCAGTGCCGGGTCCGCCGGGTCGAGGCGGCGCAGGGCGAGGGCGGCGCGGGCGACGCTCACGCGCTCGGCGAGGGACATGTGCGGGTAGCGGGCCAGGGCTCCGGCGAGGTGCAGGGGCACGGGCAGGCCGCCGCGGCGCAGCCGTCCCAGGCGCGGCCCGCGGGGGTGGGCGACGTCGAGGACGGGTACGTCGAGCCGGTCCTGGAGCGGGGCGAGGGCGGCGCCGTCGACGCGGTCGAGGAACCACCGGTAGGCGGTGCAGCAGCGCAGGTAGACGTGCTGGCCGTTGTCGACGTTGAGGTCGCCGCGCTTGAAGGAGAAGGCGAGTCCGCCGAGACGGGGGCGGCCTTCGAGCAGGGTGACCCGGAGTCCGGCGTCGGCGAGTTCGAGGGCGGTCGTGACCCCTGCGAGTCCGCCGCCCACGACGACGGCGTGCTGGTCGGTGCCGGTCATGCGCCCTCCCCCGTGGTGCGCTCGCCCTCCGGGCCGGTGCCCCGGGCGGGCAGGCCCGCACCGCTCGCGGCGTACCGCGCGGTCCGGCCGCGGTCCGCGGGGAGAGACGCGCCCGCCGCCGGCATGGTTGCCCGGGCCGGCGCACGGTCGGGGCGGCGCGCCGGGGTCGTACGCCGGAGGCCGCCGACGCACACCGGGTGGGCACTCGGTGGCGTCCCGGGAGCGCCCTGCGCGGCAGCGGCCCCGCCCGTGGTGTGCGGGGCCTTGCACGCAGCCGGGCGTGTGCCCTGCGGGCCGGCCGGGAACGGTGCCTGGAGGTGCCGGCGGCCGGTGCCGGGCCGCCGTCGGACGGCGGCGCGCGGCGGGACCGCCTTCGTCCGGATCGTCACATCCGCCTCCGGACGGCCTGGCGGGTGACGGTGCGGGCGTCGAGGCCGGACAGGCCGCGCACGGCGACGTACGCCTTCTCGTGCGGCGGCAGCGAGACACGGCCGCGCAGGACCGCCTCCGGCTCCCGCTCGATGCGGTCGAGGAGGCGCCGGTAGATGCCGGCCATGGCGGCCACGCAGGCGCCGCTGCGCCGGTCGAGCATCGGCAGCAACCGGTAGCCCTCGGCGAACAGGGCCCGGGCGCGCCGGACTTCGTGGTGGACCAGCCCGGCGAAGTCGGCTCCGGCGGGCAGCCGGCCGGCCTGGAAACCTTCCGAGCAGCCGAACTTGGCGAGGTCCTCGGCGGGGAGGTAGGTGCGTCCGTTGCCCGCGTCCTCGCGAACGTCGCGGAGGATGTTGGTGAGTTGCAGGGCGAGGCCGAGGGTGTCGGCGTATTCGGCGGCGCGCGCGGCCTCGGGCGTGCCTCGGCCCGGCGCGTTCACCGTGCCGAAGACGCCGAGGGAGAGCCGTCCGATGGCGCCTGCCACGCAGCGGCAGTAGACCTTGAGGTCGTCCCAGGTCTCGTAGGTCTGGCCGCGGACGTCCATCAGCACGCCGTCGATGAGTTCGTCGAGGCCGCCGAGCGGGATCGGGAAGCGGCGGGCGGCGTGCGCCAGCGCGACGGCGACCGGGTCGGTGTCGTCCTCGTCGACCTCGCCGGCCCGGATCCGTACGAGGACGGCCCGGGTCTCCTCCAGGCGCGCGAGCTTGGCCCCGGCGGGCAGCGTGCCGTCGCCGATGTCGTCGACACGGCGGGAGAAGGCGTAGAGCGCGGACATCGCATGGCGCTTGTCGGTGGGCAGCAGCCGGATTCCGTACGCGAAGTTGCGCGCCTGCGCGCCGGTGACGGCCTCGCAGTAGCTGTAGGCCGCCGAGACCGGTGCGGACATCGCAGTCTGTGCGGACGCGTGTGTGGGGCCCTCCACGGTCGGGCTCACCTCTTTCTCGGCGCTGTGCGCAGGACGGCGGCAACCTCGCGGAACAGGCCGCTCTTGGTGGGTTTGGGCGGGCCGGGGAGTACGTCGAAGCCCGCGGCGGTGACGGCTCGCAGGGCGGCGCGCCCCCCTCCCACGAAGCCCGCGAGCAGCAGCCGGAGCCTGCCGTGCACGCTACCCACGAGCGGGATGCCTGCATCCAGCAACGCGCGTGCGCGCTCGGACTCGAATGCGACCAGGGCGCGCACGGAGGCGCCGGCGGTCGGGGCCGCCAGGTCGGCCTCGGACACGTGGAAGCGCCGCATGTCCTCGGCGGGCAGGTAGATCCGGTCGCGGCCCAGGTCCTCGGCGACGTCCTGGACGTGCTCGACGATCTGCAGGGCGGTGCAGACGGCGTCGGAGAGCCGGATCCGCTCGGGCGTGCTGGTGCCGGTGAGGGACAGCACGAGGCGGCCGACCGGGTTGGCGGACAGCTCGCAGTACGCGACGAGGTCCCCGTAGGTCTCGTAGCGCCTGACCCGCTGGTCCTGCCGGTTGGCCTCGATGAGTCCGAGGAAGGGCTCGGGGGTCAGGCCGTGGGCGCCGACCACGGGCCGCAGGGCGAGCAGCAGCGGGTGGCGCGGGGGGCCGTCCACGGACCCGAACACGCGCAGCAGATCGGTCTCGAGGGCGTCGAGCATGGCGAGCCGGTCGTCCACCGCGGCCGGGTCGAGGCCGAGGAGCACGGCGTCGTGCCCGCCGGGGGCGAGGTCGCCGTCGCCGATGTCGTCGACGAGGCGGGCGTAGCCGTAGACGGCCGTCAGCCCGTCACGCCAGGCGCGGGGCAGGAAGGCGGGGGCGACGGGGAAGTTCTCCGCCGTCGCCTTGTCGAGGGTGGCGCTCACATGGACGGTGTCGGACGGGGGTCGGGTGCCGTGCCCCGGGTTCACCGCCCGCCGCCCGGGGCGGGGACGGCCGCCGTCCCTGGGGGCCGGAGAATTCCCGTAGCCATTGCCGTCACGTCTCCCGTTCTACACTGCCGACCCAATACATCCTATTTCGGACACGCCGCCGGGGTTTTCCCGGGGCTGCCCCAGGGCCGTTCACCTGCGGGGAATCGTCCCCTCTTGCTGCGATTCAGGACCGCATCAGCTTACGCTGTACAACGCCGCGGAGGCCGCTGGGGTATTCGCTGCGCCACCGAATGTCGCCACCCCGCACGAGAAAGCGCACGCGGCGTATTTGCGGGCGCACGCCCAAGGCCCCCGCCGCGCTGAGCGGCAGGGGCCTTCAGGGGAAGCGGAACGGACGCGGCGGCGGCGCCGCGCGAGCCGGAGGTCAGCCGTTGGTGGCCTTCTCGTAGGCCGAGACGACTTCCTCGGTGGGCCCGTCCATCAGGAGTTCGCCCTTCTCCAGCCACAGCACCCGGTCGCACGTGTCCCGGATGGACTTGTTGTTGTGGCTGACGAGGAAGACCGTGCCGGCCTTCTCCCGGAGTTCCTTGATTCGGTTCTCCGAACGCACCTGGAAGGCGCGGTCACCGGTGGCCAGGGCCTCGTCGATCATCAGGACGTCGTGGTCCTTGGCCGCCGCGATGGAGAAGCGCAGTCGGGCCGCCATGCCGGAGGAGTAGGTGCGCATCGGCAGGGAGATGAAATCGCCCTTCTCGTTGATGCCCGAGAAGTCGACGATGCTCTGGTAGCGCTGCTTGATCTGCTCGCGGCTCATCCCCATCGCGAGACCGCCGAGGACGATGTTGCGCTCACCGGTGAGGTCGTTCATCAGCGCGGCGTTCACGCCCAGCAGCGAGGGCTGGCCGTCGGTGTAGACCTTGCCCTCCTCGCAGGGCAGCAGGCCGGCGATGGCGCGCAGCAGGGTGGACTTGCCGGAGCCGTTGGAGCCGATGAGGCCGATGGCCTCGCCGCGGTACGCGGTGAAGGAGACCCCGCGTACCGCGTGGACCCGGCGGACGCCCGGGGCATCGCCCTTCCTCCGGCGCACGATCTTGCTGAGCGCGGCGGTGGCCGCGCCCTTGCCGCTGCTGCCGGTGTTGACGCGGTAGACGATGTGGACGCCGTCCGCGATCACGGTGGGGACACGCCCCTGGGTGTTGTCAGCCACGGCCGTAACGCTCCTCAGACTTCCAGAAGTACACGAAGCCGCCGAGGCCGATCACCGCTGCCCAGCCCACGGCGAAGGCCCACACGTGCGGGGGCAGGTTGCTCGCGCCGTAGTCGTCGATCAGGGCGAACCGGATCAGGTCCATGTAGATCGCCACCGGGTTCCACAGCAGCACGTCGCTGATCCACTGCGGCTGGTCCTTGAGGTAGACCGCGATCGGGAACATGACGCCGGAGGCGTACATCCAGGTGCGCATCACGAACGGCATCAGCTGCGCGAGGTCGGGGGTCTTGGAACCCATCCGCGCGAAGATCATGGCGAGGCCGGTGTTGAAGACGAACTGCAGGGCCAGGGTCGGGATGACCAGCAGCCAGGACAGCCGCGGGTAGTTGCCGAACGCCACGGCGATCACGAAGACGACGATCATCGAGTACAGCAGCTGCTGGAGCTGCTGGAGCGAGAACGACACCGGCAGGGAGGCGCGCGGGAAGTGCAGCGCGCGCACCAGCCCGAGGTTCCCCGAGATCGCCCGGACGCCGGCCATCACGGAGCTCTGCGTGAAGGTGAAGACGAAGATGCCCATCATCAGGAAGGGGACGTAGACGCCCTTGGGCATCTCCCGGCCCGCACCGAGGATCAGGCCGAAGATCAGCCAGTAGACGGCCGCGTTGAGCAGCGGGGTGGCCACCTGCCAGACCTGGCCGAGCTTCGCCTGGCTGTACTGCGCGACGAGCTTGGCCCGGGAGAACGCCATGATGAAGTGGCGCCGGCCCCAGAGCTGCCGCACGTACTCGCCCAGACCGGGCCGGGCGCCGCTGACCGAGAGGCCGTACTTCCTGGCCAGCTCCGCGGCGCTGAGCCCCGCGTCGGCGGACGGCGGCCTGCTCGTGGCGAGGGCGCCGTCGTGGGTTGTGTCACTCACAAGTTGAAACTTTCGTCTTCAAGATGCGGCCAGGTGGGCATCAGGCTGGTGGCTCGAAGCCCGTGATCGCGTCATGTTCCCAGACGCGGGCTGGTCAGATGACAGGAGGTCGGCCCAGGCGGGTCAACCGCCAGACCGTGCGCCATCTCATCGGGCGGCGCGGTCCGCAAGGAGTGGTCCATCCCTCGCGGAACCCGCCGAACCAGGCCTTGAGCGCGGGTCCCGAGGGCTTCCGTACGAGCGTCAGCAGGAGCCAGACGCCCAGGTAGACCGGTACCAGCGGTGCGGGCAGGTTGCGGCGGGCGAGCCACACCCGGTTACGGGCCACCATACGGTGGTAGACCGCGTGCCGGGAGGGGGCAGTCGTCGGGTGCAGCAGCACCATGTCCGCTCGGTAGTCGATCAGCCACCCTGCGTCGAGCGCGCGCCAGGCCAGATCGGTCTCCTCGTGAGCGTAGAAGAACTCCCCCGGAAGGGCGCCGACCTGCTCGAACACCGTCGTGCGGACGGCGTTCGCGCCACCCAGGAAGGTGGTCACGCGCGAGGACCGCATCGGGTCCGAGGCCCGCAGCCGCGGCACGTGGCGGCGCTGGGTCTGCCCGGTGTCCGGATCGGCGATCCGGAAGCTGATGATCCCGAGCGCGGGGTCCTCGGCGAAGGCCCGCCGGCAGAGCTCGGCGGTGTCGGTGCGCTCCAGCAGTCCGTCGTCGTCGAGGAAGAGCAGCGCGTCCACGTCGCGGCCGCCCGGGCCGAAGGCCTCGATGCCGACGTTGCGGCCGCCCGGGATGCCCAGGTTCTCCGGCAGGTCGACGGAGCGGACCCCCGGCGGCAGGTCGGCCACCTCGGCGACCCGTACGCCCTGTCCGACGACGACGACCTCGATCGGGTCGCCGTCCTGGCGGGCCACCGAGTCCAGGAGCGCCTTGAGCTCGTCGGGCCGGTTGCCCATGGTGATGATCACGGCGCCCAGCCGCATCGGGGCGGTCACTTGAGCCTGCTGGAGGCGAGGATGGACACCAGGTGCAGCACGGTCTGGAGCATCGCGATGGCCGCGAGCACGGCGACGCCGACGCGGGACCAGTACAGGTCTCCGCGCATCTGGTCCAGGACGGCCAGCACCAGGATGAGCAGCGAGGCCTCGATGCCGAGGATCAGCCGGTGGAACTTGAGCGCGGCGGCGGCCCGGCGGGCGAGCGCCATGCCCTTCGCGCGCGGCTCGGCCGCCGCGTCCTTGACCACGGGCTTCCCGGCCTGGTGGCGGGCGACGCCGACCAGGTCGGTCTCGGCCTTGATCAGGATGGCGCCGAGCGCGGCGAGAGTGCCCAGGAAGGCCCACAGCCAGTCGGCCCCGCCGGTGCCCCACAGATCGGCGGCGCGCAGGCCGAAGCCGACCAGGACCGCCGCGTCGCACAGGTAGGCGCCGACCCGGTCCAGGTAGACCCCGGAGAGCGAGTACTGCTTCTTCCAGCGGGCGACCTCGCCGTCGACGCAGTCGAGCAGCAGGTACATCTGGACCGCGACCACGCCGAGGACGGCGCCCGGGATGCCCGGCACCAGCAGGGCGGGAAGGGCGAGGACGCCGGCGAGGGTCATCAGGTAGGTCAGCTGGTTGGGCGTGACCTTGGTGGTGACCAGGAGGCGGGTGATGCGCAGGGAGATCTCGCGCATGTAGAGGCGCCCGCCCCAGTGCTCGCCGCTGACCCGGTCCTTCACGCCCGCGGGGTGAACGACGGGCCGGAGTTCAGCTACGGATGGTCTTGGCATAGTCGGCGTAAGCGTCCCTGATCTCGGCGGCGGACAGGTTGAGGTGCTCCAGGATCGTGAAGCGTCCCGGACGGGTCTGGGGGGCGTACTCGACGGCCGCGACGAACTCGTCGACGCTGAAGCCGATCTCCTCCGGCGCGACCGGCAGGTCGTGCCGGCGCAGCACCTCGACGAAGTGGCCGGAGGCGTCCGCCGCCCCGCGCAGGTGCATCGCGAAGGCCGCGCCGATGCCGACCTGCTCGCCGTGGAGCGCGGAGCGCCCCGGGTAGAGCAGGTCGAAGGCGTGGCTGATCTCGTGGCAGGCGCCGGACGACGGCCGGGAGTCCCCGCTGATCGACATGGCGATGCCGGAGAGCACGAGCGCCTCGGAGAGCACGGTGAGGAACTCGTCGTCGCCGCAGCCGCCCGGGTGGCGCAGTACGGACTCGCCCGCAGTGCGGGCCATGGCGGCGGCCAGGCCGTCGACGGGCTCGCCGGTGGTCCGGTGCGAGAGCTCCCAGTCGGCGATCGCCGAGATGTTGGAGATCGCGTCGCCGATGCCGGCGCGGATGAACCGCACCGGGGCGTCCTTGATGACGTCGAGGTCGATCACCATGGCGATCGGGGTGGGGACGCCGTAGGAGCCGCGGCCGTTGTCGTTGTCCAGGATGGACACCGGCGAGCAGATGCCGTCGTGCGAGAGGTTGGTGGCGACGGCCACCATGGGCAGCCCGACCCGCGCCGCGGCGTACTTGGCCACGTCGATGATCTTGCCGCCGCCCAGGCCCACGACGGCGTCGTAGCGGCGGCCCTTTATGTCGTCGGCCAGCTTGACCGCGGAGTCGATGGTGCCGTCGACGACGGCGTACCAGTCGGCGTGCGGGAGCACGGGCTCCAGCCTGGCGCGCAGCGCCACGCCGGAGCCCCCGCTGATCGCGATGGCGAGCTTGCCGGAGGCGGAGATCCGCTGGTCGGCCAGGACACTGGCCAGGTCGTCCATCGCCCCGCGACTGATGTCGACGACGACGGGCGAGGGGATGAGCCTCGTCAGTACTGGCATGCGATCGTCCGGCCCTTGGCGAGGTCGTCGTGGTTGTCGATCTCGACCCACTTGACGTCGCCGATGGGGGCCACATCGACCACGAAGCCGTCGTTGACGAGCTGCTGGTAGCCGTCCTCGTAGTAGAGGTCCGGGTCGCGCTCGAAGGTGGTCTTCAGTGCCTCGGCCAGGGCCTCGGCTGCCTCGGCCTCGATCAGCGTGACGCCGATGTACTCGCCGGTGGCCTCGGCGGGGTCCATCAGCTTGGTGATCTTGCGGACGCCCTGGTCCCCGTCGACGACGACCTTCATCTCCTCGTCGGCCAGGCTCTTGACCGTGTCGAGGGCGAGGATGATCTTCTGGCCGTTGCCGCGGGCGGCGAGGAGGGTCTCCTCGACGGAGACCGGGTGGACGGTGTCGCCGTTGGCGAGGATCACACCGCGCTTGATGACCTCACGGGCGCACCACAGGGAGTAGGCGTTGTTCCACTCCTCGGCCTTGTCATTGTCGATCAGCGTGATCTTCAGCCCGTACTTGGCCTCCAGCGCGGCCTGGCGCGCGTAGACGGCCTCCTTGCGGTAGCCGACGACGATCGCGACCTCGGTGAGACCGACCGCGGCGAAGTTGCCGAGGGTCAGGTCCAGGACCGTCAGGCTCTCCTCGTCACCCTCGGGACCGACGGGCACGAGGGCCTTGGGCAGGGTGTCGGTGTAAGGGCGCAGGCGGCGTCCCGCACCGGCAGCGAGGACAAGGCCGATCATGCTGGTTCTCCTTCGTCATGTACGGCGGGTGCCCCGGAGGAGACCCAGAAGCGGATGCTCTCCACGAGCACCACGAGTGCCACGAACACGGCCAGGGCCGTGAGCGCGACGGGGAAGTCCGATGCGCGGTCCACGAGGACGGCGGCGAGGACCGTGGTCAGCAGGACCCGGCCCTCGTGGCCGCCGATGGTCCGCACCAGCCAGTGCGGGGGCGCGCCGGTGCCACCGCGAATGCGGTACACCGTGTCGTAGTGATGGTAGGCGACCGCCGCGATCAGGCCGAATGCCGCCGGGAGGGCCCCGGGGACGTCCGCCTTGGCGGCGAGGGCGAGGACCGTCACGTACTCGGCCGCACGGAACAGCGGCGGGATCAGCCAGTCGAGCGCGCCCTTGAGGGGGGCGGCGACGGCGAGCCCGGCCGTCATGGCGTAGATCACGGCGACGGCGATCAGCCGCGGGTCGCCGAAGGGGAGGTAGACGGCGGCGCCGGCCATCAGCACGGTGCCGAGGGCGGCGACGTGGACGGAGCCGAAGCTTGCGGCCCGGCCGCGCAGCAGCCGGGCCTGCAGCTCGGCGAGCGGGCCGGAGTCGGCGAGGTCGGCGAGCGCCTGGGCGGCGCGGTCGGTGCGCCGGGCCTTGCGGGTCAGGGACCGCAGGACGCGGCCCGCGGTGGTGTAGAGGGCACCGAAGGCACAGCCGACGATCAGGGCGTAGAAGACGATCCGGGGGGTGGTGAAGGCGGTCAGGAGCGCGATCATCGCCCAGCGCTCACCGATCGGCAGGATGATCATCCGGCGGACCCAGACCGTCCAGCCGACGCTGTCGAGCCGGTCAGAGAGGGCGGCCGTCGGGCTGGTGTTTGCGGTGGCGTCGTGGTTGGCCTCGTTGAAGGAGAAGTCCACGACGTGCCGGCAGGTCATCAGGATCATCGCGCCGAGGGCCAGGCCCCAGACGTCGTCCCCGTTCCGGGCCGCGCCGAGCGCGAGGCCGGCGTAGAAGGAGTACTCCTTCGCCCGGTCGAAGGTCGCGTCGAGCCAGGCGCCCATCGTCGAGTACTGCAGGGAGTAGCGGGCGAGCTGCCCGTCGGTGCAGTCCAGGACGAAGGAGACGATCAGCAGGACGCCGGCCGCGACGTAGCCCCAGCGGTCGCCGGTGGCCGCGCAGCCCGCCGCGATCAGCGCGGTGATCAGCGAGGCGGTGGTGACCTGGTTCGGGGTGAGGCCTCGCCGCGCGCACCAGCGGGCGATGTAGCGCGAGTACGGGCTGATGCAGAAGGTGGTGAAGAACCCGTCGCGGGACTTCACGGCGGAGCGCAGCCGCACGGCCTCCTCGTCCACGGCGGCGACGGCGGCGGAGGCCGCCGCGCGCTCGTCCGCGTCGGCGGGGACGGCGGCGACCAGGCTGCCGAGCTCGGGCCTCTGCACGGTGGTGCCGGTGGCCTCGACGGCGGCGGCGAGCCGGTCGGCGTAGGGGCCGGACCCGGGGGCGCCCTCGGTGGCGACGGCCTTGTCGAGGGCCTCGCGGGCACCCGCCTGTACGGAGAGGGCGCCGGTGACGGCGCAGGCGTCGAAGCGCGGGTCGGTCAGGGCGAGCCGCAGCGCGTGCACGTGCCCGACGAAAGCGGTGTCCACGACGGCCACCCGCTGGTCGGCGGGTACGCCGGCCAGTACGGAGGCGGCGTCCTGGGGACCGGCGGCCGGGCGGACCTCGAAGCCGAGGGAGCGGAGCTCGTCCGCGAGCGGCGATCCGGGGACCGGCAGGCCGGTGAGGATGACGGTCGGCAGGCGAACTCACTCCTTGTAACGGATTCCGAACGGGCGCGCCCGTGGGGCGGCGGCACGTCGGCAGAGGCTATCGGATGAAGGGAAGCAGGGGTTCATCACCCGTTCACGCCCCGATAAGCCGAATATCCGGGCTTCGGGCCGGTCTCGATCATCATCGGTGATCACGACGCGGTACCACAAACGGCGTCGATGTTACGGTGGACACGCCCCTGAAGGTGTCGAGTGGAACGAGGTGGGTCGATGACCGTCGCAGTGGTCGCCGCCGAGCGCAGCGAACTCCGGTGCATCCCCCATTTCCCCCGGGCGACCGGCCGGGCCTGATCCACCGTTCTCCCGGATTTCACCGGGGGACATCCAGATCGGCCGGAGCCCCCTTTCACAAGGGTTCACGTTGACCGACCACACCCACACCACCTTCGAGGCTTTCCTCACCCTTCACCACGGACTGCCGCGGCAGGCTCCGGGCTCCGACGCGAGCACCCGCCGGCTGCTGTCCCTGTGCGGACCGCTGCCCGAGCGGCCCCGCGTCCTGGACCTGGGCTGCGGCCCCGGCCGCAGCGCGCTGCTGCTCGCCGCCGAAGCGGGCGGCACCGGACCGGGCGGCGCCGAGGTGACCGCCGTCGACCTGCACGCCCCCTTCCTCGACGAGCTCCGCACCGCCGCCGCGGCCCGCGGGCTCGCCGGCCGGGTCCGCACCGTCGAGGCGGACATGAACGCGCTCCCCGCGCAGGAGGTCGAGGACGGCTCCTTCGACCTCGTCTGGGCGGAGGGCTCCGCCTACATCGTGGGCTTCGACACCGCGCTCGCGCGGTGGAAGCGGCTGCTCGCCCCCGGCGGCACGCTCGTGCTGACCGAATGCGAGTGGACGGCCGCGGAGCCGTCCGCCGGAGCGCGCGCCTTCTGGGACCCGCAGTACCCGCTGCGCTCCACGGCGGGCAACATCGCGGCCGCCCAGGCCGCCGGCTACCGGGTCCTCGGCGTGCACCGGCTGCCCGACTCCGACTGGGACGAGTACTACGGTCCGCTCGCCGAGCGCGTCCGCGACCGGACCGGCGAGGACTCCCCCGCGATGGCGCGGGCGGTGACCGCCACCCGCGAGGAACTGGACGTACGGGCCCGCCACGGGCACGAGTACGGCTACACCGGCTACGTGCTGCGTCCGGTGGAGGCCGGCGACGGCGACGCCTGGCCGGCCCGCCCGGAGACGGCAGCGGACACGGCCGCTGTACGGGCGGTCAACCTGGCGGCCTTCCAGACCCCGCTGGAGGCGGATCACGCTTCCGTCCCGGCCCCGGCGGGAACGATCGCCCACCCGGCCCCGTCCGGGGTCTGACGCGCACGAGCGGCACGTGACGTGATCCGCCCCCTAACACGTGGTGGGGGGCGGACATGCACGGATGTCCGAAGTGGGGACAAGCCTCTTTTGTACGGCAGACTGAAGGCCGAAGTCCGAAGCGAAGGATGGGTATGCCGACCACACCAGCCACCGCCGCGAACAGCGCGTCCAACGGCACCGGTACTCAAGAACCGATCATGCTCGAACTGGTCGACGAGTCCGGCAACACCATCGGCACGGCGGAGAAGCTCTCCGCCCACCAGGCTCCCGGGCAGCTGCACCGGGCGTTCTCGGTGTTCCTGTTCGACGAACAGGGTCGTCTGCTGCTCCAGCAGCGGGCCCTCGGGAAGTACCACTCGCCGGGCGTCTGGTCGAACACCTGCTGCGGTCACCCGTATCCCGGGGAGTCGCCGTTCGCGGCCGCGGCCCGGCGGACCCACGAGGAGCTGGGGCTGTCGCCGTCGCTGCTCGCGCAGGCGGGAACGGTGCGCTACAACCACCCGGACCCCGCGTCGGGCCTCGTGGAGCAGGAGTTCAATCACCTGTTCGTGGGACTCGCGCAGGCCACCGTGCGGCCGGATCCGGAAGAGGTCGAGGACACCGCCTTCGTGACCGCCGAGGAGCTGGCCAAGCGGCACGCGGAAGTACCGTTCTCGGCCTGGTTCATGACCGTGCTGGACGCGGCGCGGCCCGCGATCCGCGAGCTGACCGGCGACTCGGCGGGCTGGTAGTCCCTGCGCCGTCGTCGCCCCCGCCGGCCGCGCTCAGCGCGCGGCCGGCGGGGTGGCGAGCGGGAGGGCCGCCCAGATGACCTTGCCGCCGGTGGAGGTGTGCTCGACGTCGCAGACCCCGCCGGACTCCAGGGTGATCTCGCGGACGAGCAGCAGGCCCCGGCCGCCGGTCTGGCCGAAGTCGGCCTCCAGCGCCTTGGGGCGGTAGGGGTGGTTGTCCTCGACGGCCACCCGTACCCACTCCCGGCCGATGGCGACCTCGACCGCGACCTCGGGCGAGAGCAGGGCGGCGTGCCGGACCGAGTTCGTCACCAGTTCGGAGACGATCAGGAGCAGGGAGTACACGAGGTCCTGATGGGCCGGCACCCCCTGGCGCCCGAGCAGGTCCCGGACGGCCCGGCGGGCCTGCGGAACGGATTCTTCTACCGCGGGAGCGGTGAACCTCCACACGCCCTCGTAGGCGAGGGGGCCGGCCGGGGCCTGCGGCCCCCCTTCCCCGGCCCGTGGGCCGCTCCCGCTGGCGTCCATCTTCCGGCCCCCGTCTTCACGCTCGATCGTCTCCACGCGACAAGAGTGGGGAAGGGGTGGGTCCGGCCCGGACTGCTGACCAGAAGTCAGCGTCATTCGGACACTTTCTGACCACTGGCGTATGACGGCGTCAGTTGTTGGTCTGTTCCTGATCTTCTCCCGGGCGCTTCTCGGCCGCCTCGCGCGTTCCCGGCGCGCCGGCGCCGTCCGCCCCCGCCTCGTCTTCCCTGACCAACCCCAGGATGCGCCGCGCGCCCAGACCCATGGCGATGAGGCTGAGACCGTCGAACAGCAGGGCGAGCGAGAAGAAGGTTCCGATCACGTACAGACTGTTGCCGGGCCAGTCGGAGAGGATCAGGAAGCCCAGCAGCACGCCGAAGGCCCCCTGGACGAGCGCCGGCCCGACGTGCGCCCCGCGCACCACCAGCGCTCCGACCAGCCGGAACACTCCCCCGGTGAGGAAGAGCAGGGCCGCGAACATGGTCAGCGCCTCGGCGCTCGCCTCGGGGCGGCGCAGGATCACGAAGCCCGCCGCGATGTTGATCGCGGCGACGATGACGGCGAGCCAGAAGTAGCTGCTCCCCCGGGACTGCACCGCCTGCACCAGGCCGACCACACCACCGATGAGCAGCAGCCAGCCGAAGAGGAACATCGAGGTGAGCGTGGCGAGGCCCGTGTAGACCAGACCCACCAGGCCGGCCAGCACGAGGAGCACCCCGAGCACGGCCATCAGACCGAAGCCGCGGTCCGCCTTCCGCTTCTCCCGCTGCGGTTCCCGGCCCCCGGCCGCGGTGCGCTGCGCGCGGTCTGCGCCCATGGACGTGCCACCTCCTCGCACCCCCGACGGACTTTCCTGATCATAGGATTCACGGCCCGGGATAGCATCCGGCGCATGGACGCAGCACAGGACGCAACCCTCCTGCACACGGTCTCCGACGGGGTCGCCACCGTCGTCGTCTCGCACCCCGCCAAGCGCAACGCCATGACCGCCTCGATGTGGCGGGCGCTCCCCGGGCTGCTGGACGGACTGGCGGGCGACCCCGCCGTTCGGGTGCTCGTCCTCACCGGGGCCGGACCGACCTTCTGCGCGGGCGCCGACATCTCCTCCCTCACCGGGGACGACGACCCGCGGGCCCTCGCCGTGGCGGCGGAGGAGGCCCTGGCCGCCTTCCCGAAGCCGACGCTGGCCGCGATCCGCGGGTTCTGCGTGGGCGGCGGCAGCCAGCTGGCGGCCGCCTGCGACCTGCGCTTCGCCGAGGAGGGGGCGTCCTTCGGGGTGACTCCGGCGAAGCTGGGCATCGTCTACCCGGCCTCCTCGACCCGCAGGCTGACCTCCCTGGTCGGCCCGGCCTGGGCGAAGTACCTCCTCTTCTCGGCGGAGCTGATCGGGGCGGAACAGGCGCTGCGCGCCGGATTCCTGAACGAGCTGCTCCCGGCCGGCGGGCTGGACGAGCGCGTCGCCGAGTTCACCCGCGTCCTGGCCGCCCGCTCGCAGCTGACGCAGGCGGCGGCCAAGGAGTTCGCGGACGGCCGCCAGGACCGGGCCCCGTACTGGGAGGAGCAGGCGGCCGGGAGCGACGACACCGCCGAAGGGGTCGCCGCGTTCCTGCAGCGCCGAGCGCCCCGTTTCACCTGGACGCCGTGACGCCCGGTCAGCCGGGCGCGGCGTTCCCGCGCAGCATCGCGACGATGCCGGCCGGGGCCTTCTCGGGCGAGCCCGCGTCGTAGGGCGGCTGGGGGTCGTACTCGGTCATCAGCTGCACGGCCTGGGCGAACTCGTCACCGGCGATCCGGCCGAGGAGGGTGAGCCCCATGTCGATCCCGGAGGACACCCCGGCCGCGGTGACGTACTTGCCGTCGAACACCACCCGTTCGCCGGTCGGCTCGGCCCCGAGCTGCGGCAGCTGGTCCAGGTACAGCCAGTGGCTGGTCGCCCGCCGCCCCTGCAGCAGTCCGGCGGAGGCCAGCAGCAGGGATCCGGTGCACACAGAGGTGGTCCAGGTGGTGGTGGCGTCGACCGTGCGCAGCCAGTCCATGACCACGGGGTTGGCCATCTCCAGGCCGGGGTGCGGCCCGCCGGGCACGATGACGATGTCGGGCCGGGTGACCTCGGCGAGCCCCTGGTCCGCGACGAGTGCGAGCGAGCCGTTGTCGGTCCGTACGGGGCCCGGCCGCTCCGAGACGAACACGACCTCGGCGCCGGACAGCCGGCCCAGGGTCTCGAACGGGCCGATGGCGTCGAGCGCGGTGAAGCGGTCGTAGAGCAGGACGGCGATCTGCACGGCTCCTCCGGAGCGGTCGGACGGCTGCGGCCCGGCTCCTGCACCCCCACTCCGGACCGGTGAGAACCTACCGTGTCCGCGCGGCTGCGCAGAGCCACCGCACGGAGCGGCCCACCCGCCGCCGTCATCCGGGGTCGGGCCCGCACGCCGATAGGATCGGCACATCATGACTGCAACCCTCGTCGCCAAGAAGCTCACCGCCGCGCACGGCGAGCGCACGCTGTTCGCCGATCTCGACCTTGTCGTCGCACCCGGTGACGTCATCGGCCTCGTCGGCGTGAACGGCGCCGGGAAGTCGACCCTGCTGCGGCTGCTCGCCGGGCTGGACACTCCCGAGACCGGGGAGCTGCGGCTCTCCCCGCCCACCGCCGCCGTCGGCCACCTCCCGCAGGAGCCGGAGCGCCGTCCGGAGGAGTCGGTCCGGGACTTCCTGGCCCGGCGTACGGGCGTGGCCGCCGCCCAGGCGGAGCTCGACGCGGCGACGCAGGGCCTGGTGGACGGGACGCCGGGCGCGGACGACGCGTACGCCACCGCGCTCGACCGGTGGCTGGACCTCGGCGGCGCGGACCTCGACGAGCGCGCCGAGGAGGTCGCCGACGACCTCGGCCTCTCGGTCGGCCTCGACCTGCCGATGACGGCGCTCTCGGGCGGCCAGGCGGCCCGTGCGGGGCTGGCCTCGCTCCTCCTCTCGCGCTACGACGTCTTCCTGCTCGACGAGCCGACCAACGACTTGGACCTGGACGGTCTGGAGCGGCTGGAGCGGTTCGTCAAGGGGCTGCGCGCCGGCACCGTCGTGATCAGCCACGACCGCGAGTTCCTGGCCCGGACCGTCACCAAGGTCCTCGAACTCGACCTGGCGCAGCAGCAGATCAACCTCTACGGCGGCGGCTACGACTCCTACCTGGAGGAGCGCGCACGCGCCCGCAGCCACGCGCGCGAGGAGTACGAGGAGTACGCGGACAAGAAGACCGCGCTCGAGGGCCGGGCCCAGATGCAGCGCAACTGGATGGACAAGGGCGTGCGCAACGCCCGCCGCAAGTCCACCGACAACGACAAGATCGGCAAGGCCCTGCGCGGCGAGTCCAGCGAGAAGCAGGCCGCGAAGGCCCGCCAGACGCAGCGCGCGATCGAGCGGCTGGAGGTCGTCGAGGAGCCGCGCAAGGAGTGGGAGCTGCGGATGGAGATCGCGGCGGCCCCGCGCTCCGGCTCCGTGGTGGCCACCCTGCGCGAGGCGGCCGTCAAGCGCGGGGACTTCGCCTTCGGCCCGGCCAGCCTGCAGATCGACTGGGCGGACCGGGTGGCGATCACCGGGGCGAACGGCGCCGGCAAGTCCACCCTGCTCGCCGTGCTCCTGGGCCGGCTGGCCCCGGACTCCGGCTCCGCCACCCTCGGCTCCGGCGTCCTGGTCGGCGAGGTCGACCAGGCGCGCGGCCTGTTCCTCGGCGACGAACCGCTGCTGGAGGCGTTCTGCGCGGCCGTCCCGGACACCGAGCCCGCCGAAGTGCGCACCCTGCTGGCCAAGTTCGGCCTCAAGGCGGCGCACGTCCTGCGTCCGGCGGCGACCCTCTCCCCCGGTGAGCGCACCCGCGCCGCGCTCGCGCTGCTCCAGGGCCGCGGGGTGAACCTGCTGGTGCTGGACGAGCCGACCAACCACCTCGACCTGCCGGCGATCGAGCAGCTGGAGTCCGCCCTGGAGGCGTACGAGGGCACCCTCCTGCTGGTCACGCACGACCGCCGGATGCTCGACGCGGTGCAGGTCACCCGCCGCCTGGAAGTCGCAGCCGGCAAGGTCACCGAGCTCTAGAAGGTGTCCCCGAGGGATCCCGCCGGGCCGCGCGCCTCGCGCACCGCCCGGCGGCCCCCAGGTCGTCGGGCGGCAGCCGGTCGGCGAACAGGGCGTACGCCTCGGCGGGCGGCAGACCTGGTGCCAGGGCCTCGCGGGCCCGCTGCACGGGCCAGGTCATGCGTCCGGCCCGGCGGGGGCCCGGCGCTTGCGGGCCATCTTCCGGGCGACGAAGGCGCGCGGGAGGTGACGGACGGCGAGGGCGTAGGCCTGGTAGCGACGGCCGGTGATGCTGACCGGGCGGCGCAGGGCGAGGTCCCTCAGCGCCTGCTCGACGACGGCCTCCGGTTCCAGCCAGACCGCGTCGCGCAGCGCGCTGACGTCCATTCCGGCGCGTTCCTGGAACTCGGTGCGGGTGAAGCCGGGGAGGACGGCCAGCACCCGGACGTTGTACGGCTCCATGTCCACCCGGAGGGACTCGCTGAACGCGGTGACCCAGGCCTTGGCGGCCCCGTAGGTGCCCGTGGGCAGCAGTCCGGCCACCGAGGAGACGTTGACGACGCCCCCGCGGCGGCGTTCGCGCAGGCCGGGCAGCACGGCATGGGTCAGCCGCAGCGGGACTTTGACGAGGAGGTCGAGCATCCGCTCCTCGTCCTCGACCGGGCTGTACGGGAAGGGCGCAGGGAGCCCGAAGCCCGCGTTGTTGACCAGGATGTCCACGGGCCGGGTGCGGTCGGCGAGCCGCCCGGCGACCCCGTCGAGGTCCGCCGGGTCCAGCAGGTCGGCGGGCAGCACCTCGGAGGCGGTGCCGTACTCGCGGGCCAGCGCGTCGGCGACGGCGCCCAGCCGGTCCTTGTCGCGGGCGACGAGGACCAGGTCGCAGCCCTTGGCGGCGAATCCCCGGGCGAAGGCGGCGCCCAGTCCGGCGCTGGCTCCGGTGATCAGTACGGTGGTCACGGCGCGTTCACTTCCTCGGTGGTGGCCGGCGAGGTGTAGGCCTCGGCGACGTCGACGAGGAACCGCGCCTCGTCCGCCAGGTCCCCGCCTTCGTCGGAACTCTGGATGGCTGCGGGCAGTTCCAGAGCGGCCGCCTCGCCCGGCCGCCCGGGCAGCCCGTCGAGCTTGGCCCGCCGTGCGTCCTGCAGTACCCGGGCCAGCGCGGCCGCGGTGCGCCGCTGCTCGGGGATCCCGCGGTCGGCGGCCCGGCCTCGGGCCTGCTCCAGGGCGCCCGGCCGGACGTACTCCCCCAGGATCAGGATGGCGTCGCGCGTCTCGATGACCTTGCGGTAGACCAGCAGGTTGCGCGGGACCGGCGGCCACAGCAGCTCGGCCACCCGGCTCGAGCGCGGCTTGTTGAGGGCGACGTGCGGGACGGCGTCGACGAGGTCGCGCCACAGGGGCCACAGCCGCCAGGCGGTGGCGATGTCGGCGAAGGTGCGCCGGAGGGTGAACAGGGTGGGCACGAGGATCGCGGCGGCGCGCAGCATGCCGTGCAGGTTCATCAGCAGCGGGAGGGCGGGCATCGCCCAGGTGTTGGCGAACAGTGCCTTGACCAGGTAGGCGAGCCAGAACAGTCCGGCGAGCGCGGTGCCGAGGCCGAAGAGGAGCAGTCCGGCGGCCAGCCCCCGGCTCTCGCTGCGCCGGCTGTAACGCCAGCACAGGGAGACGCAGACGGTGTTGGCGATCACGTGGGCCGAGATCAGCACGAGCCAGTACGCGAGGGAGGGCACCGGGTCGCCGACCGGGGGCATGGTGTGGGTGCCGTGGCCGGGTGCGGCGGCGTCCAGGGCCACGAGGGCGGCCAGCCAGGCCACGGTCGCGGCGCAGGAGGCGAGTTGGAGGCGACGGCCGCGGGTGGTGGCGGCGACGAAGTAGAGCACGGCCCCCGCCGACAGCACCCCGATGAGGTTGCGGACGAGGCCGATGGAGTGGGCGTAGGCCGCGCCCCGGCTCATCGCGTAGGAGACGACGTCGGGCAGGTTCAGGGTCATCGCGGCGGCGGCGGTCGCGACGGCCAGCCACAGGCCGCGCTGCTGGGGCGAGCGCAGGGCGCCCGGGGCGCGCAGCAGGACGGCGGCCCACAGGAACACCACGCTCGGGACGGCGAGCCAGTTGCCGAAGTCGGTCAGGTCAGCCGCCATCGGTGCCCCGCTCGTACCCCATGGCGGATTCCAGCCGGGCGAGGGTGCCCCGGTCCCGGGCGGGGGTGCGCGGGCCGGCGTTCGCGGTACGGATGCGGATCATGCTGGCGAGCATCTCCGCCTCCTGTTCCTGGCGGGTGGTGTAGTTGGTGCGGCCCAGTACGACCGGGGCGCCGTCGTCGGTATCCGCGCCCTCCAGCGAGTTGTGTCCGAAGAGGATGTGGCCGAGCTCGTGCAGGACGATGTGCTCGCGGTGCAGCGGGGTCGTCTGCGACTCGTAGAACACGTAGTCGACGCTGGCCGTGCCCACCCACAGTCCGCAGACCCCGGATTCCGCCGCCTCCTTGGGGAGGGGGTGGAGCCGGATGGGGCGGCCGCGCTGCTCGGCTATCCGTGCGCACAGGACGTCGAGCGAGAACGGGTGGGTCAGATCCAGATGGCCGAGAATGTTCTCGCACCTTTTGCGAATGCTGAGTTGCCGGTGGGGCATGTGATCCCTCTTCGGACCCTTTCCGGGGCAGCGTCGGTAGGCGTGTGTGGGCATGGGCATGACGTCCTGTGCCTTCAAGGCGGCCTCGGGGTATGCAGTCCTGAGGGAGGAAACACGGAAGCCCGTCCGCCGGGTGACGAACGGGCGTTCCACCATGCCTACAGATCTTGTACGGGAGTTGGCAAGGAAAGTCCCCAGGTGGGGAACCTATTCGGCCATCACGTACGAAGATCCTCACGCGCCGGGTGGCCGGGGGCCGCCCCTGGGTGGTGTGCGGGACTCCGCCCGCACACCACCGACGCTCCGGGTCACCGCTTGCGGCGCTCCTCGGGGCCGGTCAGTCCAGCCCGCCGCAGGGCGTCGGCCATGGCGCTGTTCGCCGGCGCGGAGGCCACGGCGCCCTGACGGCGGCCCTGGCCGCCGCCCTGGCCCTGGCCGCGCTCGCCCTGGTTCCTGCCGCCGCCCTGGCCGCCCGCGCCGCCGCGCTGCTGCGGCGGACGGCCGCCGCCGCGCCGCTCCTCGCGCTGGCGCGGAGCACCGCGCTCGGCTCCGGCCTCGTCCTCCAGCCGCAGGGTCAGCGAGATCCGCTTGCGCGGGATGTCCACCTCCATGACCTTGACCCGGACGATGTCACCCGGCTTGACCACGTCCCGGGGGTCCTTGACGAAGTTCTTCGACAGCGCCGAGACGTGCGCCAGACCGTCCTGGTGGACGCCGATGTCGATGAAGGCGCCGAAGGCGGCCACATTGGTGACCACTCCCTCCAGGATCATCCCGGGGGCCAGGTCGCCGATCTTCTCGACGCCCTCCTTGAAGGTCGCCGTCTTGAAGGCCGGGCGCGGGTCGCGGCCCGGCTTCTCCAGCTCGCGCAGGATGTCGGTGACCGTGGGCAGGCCGAAGGCCTCGGTGACGAACTGCTCGGGCCGCAGGGAGCGCAGGACCCCGGTGTTGCCGATCAGCGCGGCCACCTCGCCGCCCGCCGTCTTCCCCATCGCCCGGACCACCGGGTACGCCTCGGGGTGCACGGCCGAGGCGTCCAGCGGGTCGTCGCCGCCCCGGATGCGCAGGAAGCCCGCGCACTGTTCGTACGCCTTGGGGCCGAGGCGGGCCACGTCCTTGAGGCCCTTGCGGTTGCGGAAGGGGCCGTTGGCGTCGCGGTGGGCGACGATGTTCTCGGCGAGGGTCCCGCTGATGCCGGAGACCCGCGACAGCAGCGGCGCGGAGGCGGTGTTGACGTCGACGCCGACGCCGTTCACACAGTCCTCGACCACCGCGTCGAGGGAGCGGGACAGCTTCACCTCGGACAGGTCGTGCTGGTACTGGCCGACGCCGATCGACTTGGGGTCGATCTTGACCAGTTCGGCCAGCGGGTCCTGCAGGCGGCGGGCGATGGAGACGGCGCCGCGCAACGACACGTCCATGCCGGGCAGCTCCTGCGAGGCGAAGGCGGAGGCCGAGTACACGGAGGCGCCCGCCTCCGAGACCATCACCTTGGTGAGCCCCAGCTCCGGGTGGCGGGCGATCAGGTCCCCGGCCAGCTTGTCGGTCTCGCGGGAGGCGGTGCCGTTGCCGATGGCGACCAGCTCGACCGCGTGCTCCTTCGCGAGGCGGGCCAGCTTGGCGAGGGACTCGTCCCACCGGTTGGCGGGCACGTGCGGGTGGATGACGTCGGTGGCCACGACCTTGCCGGTGGCGTCCACGACGGCGACCTTCACCCCGGTGCGGAAGCCCGGGTCGAGGCCGAGGGTGGCGCGGGTGCCGGCGGGCGCCGCGAGCAGCAGGTCGCGCAGGTTCGACGCGAAGACCCGTACGGCCTCGTCCTCGGCGGCCTGGCGCAGCCGCATCCGCAGGTCGATGCCGAGGTGCACCTGGATCTTGGTGCGCCAGCACCAGCGCACGGTGTCCGCGAGCCATTTGTCCCCGGGGCGGCCGCGGTCCGCGACGCCGAAGCGGCGCGCGATCATGCCCTCGTAGGTGGAGGGGCCGGGGGTGTCGGCGTCCTCGGGGGCCTCGGGCTCCAGGCTGAGGTCGAGTACCTCCTCCTTCTCGCCGCGGAGCATGGCGAGCACGCGGTGCGAGGGCAGCGCGGTGAACGGCTCGGCGAAGTCGAAGTAGTCGGCGAACTTGGCGCCGGCCTCCTCCTTGCCCGCGCGGACCTTCGCGGCGAGCCGGCCGCGGCCCCACATGCGCTCGCGGAGCTCACCGATCAGGTCGGCGTCCTCGGCGAACCGCTCGGTGAGGATGGCGCGCGCGCCCTCCAGGGCGGCCGCCGGGTCGGCGACGCCCTTGTCGGCGTCGACGAACGCGGCCGCCGCCGCGGCCGGGTCCACCGACGGGTCGGCCAGCAGGCCGTCCGCGAGCGGTTCCAGGCCCGCCTCGCGCGCGATCTGCGCCTTGGTGCGGCGCTTGGGCTTGAAGGGGAGGTAGATGTCCTCCAGGCGCGCCTTGGTGTCGGCCGCGTTGATCCGGGCCTCCAGCTCGGCGTCGAGCTTGCCCTGCTCCCGTACGGAGTCCAGGATCGCCGCGCGCCGGTCCTCCAGCTCGCGCAGATACCTCAGCCGCTCCTCGAGGGTGCGCAGCTGGGCGTCGTCGAGCATCTCGGTCGCTTCCTTGCGGTAGCGCGCGATGAACGGCACGGTGGAGCCGCCGTCGAGCAGCTCGACGGCGGCCTTGACCTGCCGCTCCCGTACGCCGAGCTCCTCGGCGATCCTGCCTTCGATGGACATCGTCACGATCGGGTCCCGCCTGCCTTCGTTTGCACTGGAAGGCTGCCAATTGTGGCAGGTGGTCGTGACGGACGGCGGGAGCCCTGCCCGTCAGGCCCTGCCCATGAGGTCCCTGGGGAAGGCACCGGCGGTCACGGCCTTGACGACGAGTGCGCCGCCGAGGTCGGTGAGGCGGGCCAGGCCGTCCGCGCCGAGGTGCTCGTAGGGGGCGGCGTCGAGGCGGTCGGTGTCGCTCTCCAACCGTTCGCGCAGGGCCGCGCCCTCCTCGGTCAGCTCGCCGGCGTCGTCGAGCACGCCGCGTTCGCGCAGCCGGCCTGCCGCGGCGTCGAGGTCGTCCTGCGTCCAGCCGCGCATGGCCTTGAGCCACTTCGGGGTCATGCCCTTGCCGGTGGCGGTGTGGCTGACCAGCGCCTCGACGGGGTCCAGGCCCGCGAGGAGCAGCGCGGCGAGGTGGCCGTCGCCGCGGTGCTCGCGCAGCAGGGTGGTGGCGTGCCACAACCGCAGGTACGGCTCCTCGGGTACGGGGAGGTCGGCGTGGGCGGCGTACAGGGTGCGGGCGTGCCGGGTGCAGCCCTCGGTGGCGCGCATCGCCAGGTCGGCGGCCTCGGCCACCTCGGGGGACTTCACGGTGCCGGCGCCGAGGAGGCGGGTGAGGGCGGCGTCGGCGGCGCGCAGCCGGGCGGCGAGGGCCTGTTCGGGGGTGACGGTGTCCCAGACGGCGGGCAGGTGCCGGGCGACGAGGTCGTGCCGGTAGTTGTAGAAGGTGGCGGTGACCGCGCCCGCCCCGACGGCGCCCATCGCGGCGGAGCGGTGCGCCAGGTTGACGGCGACCGGGTCGGCCACACCCAGTGCGGCGAACTCCTCGGCGATCTCCGGCGAGAAGTAGACGATGGCGTGCAACGGGTTGATGGCGGCATGCCAGCAGCGTCGCGCGGCGAGCGGGTGAAGGGTCATGCGCGGCACATTACCGACTGTTCGGTATGCCGGATAGACCGGCCACGGAGCCGGTGGGGAACCCCCGGACCCCGGTCGTCGGCCGGTGGTTCGATCCGGACGTTCCCGCGGGCGGGGCCGGGGGGTCGGCGGGGGTGTCGGG
>NZ_JOBX01000061.1:0-40238 GCF_000720645.1 Streptomyces sp. NRRL S-378 | reverse complement strand
GCGGTGGGGGTCGCGGCCGGCGGTGCGAACGCCGAGGGGGCCGGGGCCGGTTCGGCGGCGGAGGGCGCGGGGGCGGGGGCGGAGGCGTCGGCCGCCGCGGGCGCGGCGGGGGCCTCGTCGGCCTGCGTCGGTTCCACGGCCGGTTCCACGGCCGGTTCCACGGCCGGTTCCGGGGCCGGCTCGGGGGCCGGCTCGGCGACGGGTGCGGCGGGGGTCTTCTCGAGCGAGAGCGGCTGGGCGTGCGCCGGTATCGGGGCCGTCTCGGGACCGGGCGTGCCCGCCGGTTCCGTCGGCGTGCCGGAAGGGGTGCTGGGCGGGTTCGGCGGGGTGGTCATACCGGCGGGAGCGTCCTTTGTCGCGGCTGTCGTGATCACAGCAAGGGTGCCATGCCGGTGGCGAACGCCCTTCCGAATTCCCGCCCGCTCCGGGCCGCTGCCCCTACAGCTGGTAGCCGATCACCGTCATCATCCCGGACTCCGAGTGGTGGACGTTGTGGCAGTGCGTCATCCACAGCCCCGGGTTGTCGGCGCCGAATACCTGCGGCGGGGCGCCCGGGGTGTGGTGAGCGCCACCGCGCGCGGCCGCACCGGGAGACCGGGCCGAGGCAACGCACCGGCCCGGGGACACGTCCTCCATGGCGTGGGGCTCGGCAGGACGGCCCGGGGGAAGCACGGTGACGGCACCGGCACCGAGCAGCAGCGCGGCCAGCAGCAGGAGCCGCCGCCCCGGGGCAGCTCGCCGAGCACTGCGCGTCATGGCCGGAACCCTACCCGGGGTGGGTATCCGATCGGAGGACCGACCCCGAGCTTGATTAGGATTAGTCACACTATGTCCCCACATGGGCTCTCTCCGCGCACCGCCTGGCCGGTGGCCCTCCTGATCGGCCTCGCCGGCGCGGCCTACACCGCGTGGGTGCTCGAAGTCGTCCTCTCCACGGGCCTCAACCCCATCGAGACGTACGTCAGCGAACTCGCCGCCCAGGACCAGCCGCTCGGCGGCCTCTTCCGGGCCACCGACTTCACCGCCGGAATGCTCGCCTTCGCCGGCGGCCTGCTGGCCCTGGTACGGCTGCTGAAGTACGCGGAGTCCCGCCGCCCCTGGGCGGTCATCGGCTGGGCCGGGGTCACCCTCTTCGGCGCGGCCACCGCCGCCGACGCCTGGCTCCCGCTGAGCTGCACGCCCACCGCGGATCCCGAATGCGCCGCCCGGGAGACCGCCGGGCTCGTCCCCGCCACCCACCAGGCCCATGCCGTCAGCAGCACCCTCGCCATGACCGGGGCCCTCGTGGGCCTGGTGGCCCTGACCGTCGCCGCCCGCCGCTACGGCTGGTTCGCCCCGCTCGCCCGCTACGGCCCCGCGCTGGTCGTGCTGGAACTGCTCGCCACCGCCTGGACCCTGTCCGCCATCGCGATGTTCACCGCCGGACGCGGCACGTGGGCGCTCGGCGCGGGCCAGCGGCTCCAGGTCCTGCTGGTGGCGATCTGGCTGGGCCTGCTCGCCTACTCCGTCCACAAGGAACGCCGCACATGACGACCCCCGCCCCGCCACCCCCGGATCACCTCGGGACCGGGAACGAGACCGGCACCGGCACCGGCACCGAGACCGGCACCGGCACCGAGACCGGCACCGGCACCGAGACCGGCACCGGCACCGAGACCGGCACCGGGACCGGCACCGGCACCGAGACCGGCACCGGGACCGGCCGGTTCGTGCGTGTCGGCGGGACCGTGCTGCACGTCGTCGTCGAGGGCCGGGGTCCCGTGTGCGTGCTCAGTGCCGGCCTCGCCATGGCCTGGTTCGACTGGGACGCGGTCGCCGAGCTCCTCGTCACCCGGGGCCGCACCGTCGTCCGCTTCGACCGCCCCGGCCACGGCCTGAGCGGCCCCGCCACCGCACCGCCCACCACCGCCGGGGAGGCCCACCGGATCGCCGGACTGCTCGACGCACTGGGGTACGGCGGGCCCGCGGCCGCCCCCGTCACCGTCGTCGGGCACTCGATCGCCGCCTTCCACGCCGAGGGTTTCGCCCGCCTCTACCCGGAGCGCACCGCCGCCCTGGTCCTCCTCGACGGCAGCGTCGAGGAAGACCCCCGTACCCTCCTGCCCGCCACGCTGCGCACCGGCGCGGCCCGCGCCCTCGGCCGGGCCGCCACCGCCGCCGGGCTGCCGGCCGCGCTCGGTCCGGCGGCCCGGCGCGCCACCGTACGGGCCTCCCGCACCGGCGGCGCGGACCCGGCCCCGGAGGACCTCGTACGCCGCTGCTACCGCACGGGCCGCGTCTGGCGCGGAGCCCTGCTGGAGAACTCCCGCTACCTGGACATGGCCGCCGAACTCGCCTCGCTGCGCCGCACCCGCCCGCTGACCGCCCCCGCCACCGTCCTCGCCGGCCACGACGGATCCTCCGGCCGGGGCGCGCTGCGCTGGCTGGGCCGCCAGGCGGACCTCGCCGACCTGCTCGGCGCCCGCTTCGAGGTCGCCGAGCCCGCCGGCCACCTGGTCATGCTCGACCGCCCGGACCAGGTGGCCCGGGCGGTCGTGGAGACGGCTGAGCGGGAGCGGGGCGACGCGTACTGACGGCCTGCGTGCCCCGTCAGCGCCTGGCGTAGACCTTCTCGACGAAGCCCGCCAGCTGGTCCTCGGACAGGTGCTGGGCCAGGTCCGCCTCGCTGATCATGCCGACCAGCTTCTTGTCCTTGATCACGGGCAGCCGCTTGATCTGGTGGCTCTCCATCTCGTCCAGCACGGCGGACACGTCCGCGCCGGCGTCGATCCAGCGCGGCGTGCCCTTGGCCATGTCCCCGCACGTCGTCTTCGCCGGGTCCAGACCCTTGGCCACGCAGTTCACGACGATGTCGCGGTCGGTGATGATCCCGCACAACCGCTCTTCGGTGTCGCTGATGGGCAGCGCACCCACATTGAGCCGGGCCATCAGCTCGGCGGCCCGGTCAAGGGTCTCGTGCGCGGGGATCCACTGGGCCCCGGGGTGCATGATTTCTGCGGCGGTGGTCATGACTGAACCTCCTGAGCGCGCCGGTCACGGCCGGATGCGGGTGCGCCCGGCCCGGCGTCCCCACGGGATGCGGCCGGGTCGGCCCACCCGACGGCCCCCGAACGGCGGAGCACACGCCCGTACGGGTGAGAGGGCGCCTCCCCCCACCGTACGGGCGTGCCCCGTCACCCGCGCGGTGTGGCTCCGCGCTGCTTGAGCATGTCCGCCATCAGGGTGAGCTCCGAGCGCTGTGCGTCGACCATGCCCTGCGCCAGATCCCGCTCGACGGGGGTCGCGCACAGCTGCGCGCACCCCTCGGCCATCGTCACGCCGCCCTTGTGGTGGTCGGTCATCAGCTGGAGGAAGAGCACCTCCGCGTCCCGCCCCGAAGCGGCGCCGAGCTGCTCCAGCTCCTCCTTGGTGGCCATGCCCGGCATCAGCGCACCGGGCTTGGCGGGGCCGTGCCCGGCATGCCCGCCGTGGCCGCCGTGCCCGCCCGAAGTCCCCATCCACGACATCGGCGGCTCGTCGGCCACCACCTTCGGCAGACCCCACAGGTCCAGCCAACCGAGCATCATGCCCCGCTGGTTGGCCTGGGTGTTGGCGATGTCGTAGGCGAGGGTGCGCACCGCCTCGTCCTGGGTGCGGTCCCGCACGACGAACGACATCTCCACCGCCTGCTGGTGATGGACCGCCATGTCCCGCGCGAAGCCGGCGTCGGGGGAGCGGAGCCCCGGCGTACGGGGCGGGTTCGCCGGCCGGGCGGCGGACCCGCCGTTCGCGGCGGCGACCGTGGCCGCCGCCGCGAACAGCAGCGCCAGCAGCACGGCCGCGCCCGCGACCCAGTACGTACGGGGGATCGCGCGGCTCACTTGCCGGCCAGCCCGTTCGTGCAGGCCGCGCCCGGCTCCGGGGTCTGCTCGCCCTGCACGTACTTGGTGAAGAACTGCTTGACCCGGGGGTCGTCCGCACTGTCCACCGTGAGCTGCTTGCCCCACGCGCTGAGCATGATCGAGCCGGTCTGCTCCTTGACCGGGCTCATCAGCGTGTACGGGGTCTTGCCGACGGTCGCGGCGAGCTTGTCCACATCGGCCGGGGCGGCCTTCTCGTTGTAGGTCACCCAGACGGCGCCGTGTTCGAGCGAGTGGACGGCGTTCACCTCGGGCACCGGGCTCTTGTAGACGTCGCCGTTGCAGTTCATCCAGCGGGGGTGGTGGTCACCGCCGACCGGGGGGTTCATTTCGTACTTCACCGGCGTCTCGACGTGGTTGCGGCCGAGCGTCTTCGCCTCCCAGAGCTTCTCGCCCTCGACGGGCTTCTTGCGGATCTCCTCCGCCTCCTTGCGGAGCTGCTCCGCGGCCTCCTGCTTGCGCTGCTCGGCCTGCTTCTGGTCGATGAGCACCCAGGCGCCGAAACCGACGAGACCGACGACGACGGCCGACGAGACGGTGATCGCGATCGCCTTGTTGCGCCGCTCCCGGGCCTTCTCGACGCGGCGCATCTCGGCTATGCGTGCCTGACGGGAGTTCGGGTCGGTGTGCTGGGGGGTCCTGCCGGACTTGCTGGCCATGTGCCCTGGTCCTTCTTCTGATGAGGGGGGGTGGATGGAACGCAAAACCGGACCCGTCAGGTCCGCAGCACCTGGAGAACGTGCAGGTCGGGGGCGCGCGCCAGGGCCTCGGACGGCCAGATCCGCCCCGCCGCCGTCGTCTGCGCGGACGGCACCGGCCCGCCGCAGGTCACGGTCACCGCGGGCGGCGGTACGGGCAGCACGGCCGGGGGCACGTGCGCGAGGGGGGAGCAGCCGGGCGGCTCGTACGGGGACACGCAGACGGCGGGCGCCGTGCCGTGCGCGGTGGCGTGGGTCGTACCGTCGGCCATGTGGTGGGCCGTGCCGTCGGCCATGTGGTGCGCCGTGCCGTGCGCTCGGGCCTCGGAGGAGCCGTGCGACCCACCGGATCGCGCACACAGGAACAGCGCGCCGACCAGCATCCCGAGGACCGTCAGCAGCACGGCACGACGAAGCGCGGAACGTCCACGACGCCCCCGCTGCGTGTGCTGCCGGCCCCCCATGGGCGCAGATGGTAATGCTCATGACCGGGCCGAGGTCAGTGCGGGGGTGCCGCGACCTTTCTCAGGTGCGTAATGTGGCGGAAACCACCACTGGCGATACTGAGCCGGCCCGAGTGCGCCGCGACCGGTCAGGCGGTGGTGCACAGGCCGTCTGAACTGCGAGGATGAAGGCATGGACAAGCAGCAGGAATTCGTCCTCCGGACGCTTGAGGAGCGCGACATCCGCTTCGTGCGCCTGTGGTTCACCGACGTACTGGGCTTCCTGAAGTCCGTCGCGGTCGCCCCCGCGGAGCTGGAGCAGGCCTTCGACGAGGGCATCGGCTTCGACGGCTCCGCCATCGAGGGCTTCGCACGGGTCTACGAGTCCGACATGATCGCCAAGCCGGACCCGGGCACGTTCCAGATACTGCCGTGGCGCGCCGAGGCCCCCGGGACCGCCCGGATGTTCTGCGACATCCTCATGCCGGACGGCTCCCCTTCCTTCGCGGACCCGCGCTACGTCCTCAAGCGCATCCTCGCCAAGACCTCCGACCTGGGCTTCACCTTCTACACCCACCCGGAGATCGAGTTCTTCCTGCTGAAGGACAAGCCGCTGGACGGCACCCGCCCGGTCCCGGCCGACAACTCCGGCTACTTCGACCACACCCCCCAGAACGTGGGCATGGACTTCCGCCGCCAGGCCATCACCATGCTCGAATCGATGGGCATCTCGGTGGAGTTCAGCCACCACGAGGGCGCCCCGGGCCAGCAGGAGATCGACCTCCGCTACGCCGACGCGCTCTCCACGGCCGACAACATCATGACCTTCCGCCTCGTCATGAAGCAGGTCGCCCTCGAACAGGGCGTCCAGGCCACCTTCATGCCCAAGCCCTTCTCGGAGTACCCGGGCTCGGGCATGCACACCCACCTCTCCCTCTTCGAGGGCGACCGCAACGCCTTCTACGAGTCGGGCGCCGAGTACCAGCTCTCGAAGGTCGGCCGCTCCTTCATCGCGGGCCTGCTGCGCCACGCGGCGGAGACGGCTGCCGTCACGAACCAGTGGGTCAACTCCTACAAGCGCATCTGGGGCGGCTCCTCCCGCAGCGCGGGCGCGGGCGGCGAAGCCCCCTCGTACATCTGCTGGGGCCACAACAACCGCTCGGCCCTGATCCGCGTCCCGATGTACAAGCCGGGCAAGATGGGCTCCTCCCGCATCGAGGTCCGCTCGATCGACTCCGGCGCCAACCCCTACCTCACGTACGCCGTCCTCCTGGCGGCCGGCCTCAAGGGCATCGAGGAGGGCTACGAACTCCCGGCGGGCGCCGACGACGACGTCTGGGCCCTCTCCGACGCCGAACGCCGCGCGATGGGCATCGAACCCCTCCCGCAGAACCTCGGCGAGGCCATCTCGCTGATGGAACGCAGCGAACTGGTCGCCGAAACCCTCGGCGAGCACGTCTTCGACTTCTTCCTGCGCAACAAGAAGCAGGAGTGGGAGGAGTACCGGAGCGAGGTCACGGCCTTCGAGCTCCGCAAGAACCTCCCCGTCCTGTAAGAGCGGGGCGGGGCGACGGATCCGGGTCGGTGGCGGTGGCCACCGGCCCGGAGGCCGTTGGGGGCGGGTTCAGGGGGCCGGGGGTGTCGTGGTCTCGCGGTGGGTGGCGAGCTGTTGGAGTTCCTCCTGCGTGAGGGCGATCCCGAACACCTCGCGCAGGGTGTGGTCCAGGGCCTCCGGGGCGACCTCCTCGGTGGTGCTCGTTCCGTCGGGGCGGGTGGTGACGTGCGTCAGGTCGTCCAGGCTGTGGTGGGCGGCCGGTGTCATGCGCTGGGCGAAGAGCCGGCGGACGAACGGGGAGCGGGCGTTGGTGCCCACGAAGTGGCTGCCGACGACGTAGTCGATCGGGTACTGCGCGGTGAGGGTGAAGGTGTGGCGGTCGATCCAGGGGGTCGGGGCCCGCCCGGGGGTGTCGTCCGGCCCGGACGGGCCGGGGGCGGTCTGGTACAGCCACCACTGGTCGATGCCGTGGGCGCCGGGCCGCCGTTCCAGCCGGTGCTGCCAGCCGTCGTACGTGACGTGGGCCCCGTCGGCGAGTTCGATCGGTCCGAGCGGACCGGCCCCGAAGCCGACGTCGCACAGCCACTCGCGGTCGTCGTCGCGGGCGGTCACCGCGAGCAGGCCGTGGGTGGCGGGGAGGACCTTGGGCGCCCCGAGGCTGACCCGCCCGATCATGCCGGTGACGTGGAAACCGAGGCGTTCGACGGCGGCGGCGAAGAGGAGGACGTGCTCGAAGCAGTAGCCGCCGCGGCGGCCGTGGACGAGGCGGGCCTCGACGGCGGGCAGGTCGAGCGGCAGGTCGCGGCCGAGGACGGCGTGGACGTTCTCGAAGGGGATGCCGGTGGTGTGGGCGCGCTGGAGGTCGCGCAGGACGGCGAGGGTGGGCTCACGGGGGCCGTCGTACCCGACCCGGGCCAGGTAGGCGTCGAGGTCGAGCAGCTCGCCGGACCACCGGTCGGGCCGGTGGTCCGTCGGGCTGGGGTCGGGAACGGGCGGGAAGTCCGCGGGCCGGTCCTCCGGGCGGGCCCCGGGGGTCCCGGGGGCCCGGCCGGAGGCCGTGAGGTCGGTGGCGGGGGCGGTGGTCGGGGCGGTGGTCGGGGCGCCCCCGGTGTCGGCTGGCCGGATGCTCATGATCCCAGCCTCCTACTTCAACCTGCCTTGAGGTCAAGCCGGAGCGCGGTTCCGGTCCCGGGGGGCGCGAAGGGGGGCGTGAATTGTCGAAACGATACGGCCGCGGGCATTGGAGTGAACGACCGTTCCCGGCGGTGCCCTCGCGCTGTTGGACCGGCCGACGCGCACACGATCGCGCGTCGTCGTTCCACAGATCCTTAGGGGAGTCATGCGTATTCGTTCTGCTGTCACCGCGTCCGTTCTGGCCGCCGGCATCCTGCTGGGCGGGGCCGGTGCCGCTCTGGCCAACGACGGGGTCGACATCGACTACTTCTCCGGCGGTCGCGCGGGCTACTCGTCGAAGTGCTCCTCGCTCGCCGCGGTGCCCGCCAGCCGCCCGGCGTTCACGGGCCCGATCTACACCTCCAACTGTGTCGCGGACGGCGAGCTGGAGTGGGCGAAGGGTCACCACCTGGGCGCCTGACCGGGACGGCTCGCGCCGTGGGGGCGGACCGACACCGACGTCGGCCGCCCCTGCGGCGTTCCCCGGCTGCCGGGCCCCGGCCCCCGGCCCCCCGGCCCCGGCTTGGGCCGCTGCGACCGGCTCCCGGCTCCGGCTCCCGGCTCGGGCCGCCGCGACCGGCTCCCGGCTCCGGCTCGGCCCCCGCGACCGGCTCCCGGGCCCGGACCTCGGCTCCCGGCCCCCGGCCTGGCTCCCGGCCCCGGATTGGGCCGCCGCGACCGGCTCCCGGCCCCGGCTCCCGGCCGCGACCGGCTCCTGGCACCGGCCCCCGGGCCTCGGCTTCCGGCCCCGGGCCCTGGGCGCCCCTGCCGGGAGGGCGGGGCCGCCGGTCTTGGGCAGAACTTTGCTTGGCGACCCGCATGTGACCGGCCGATCGCGCGCAGGCGCGGACCGATGAATGCCCACACCCGCAGCCCCGAGGACCCGTACACGGCCGCGCCTGCGGCCGCCGTACACGCCGTTCGTCCGCTCACCCGGACGATCCCCGCCCCCCAGCGCGTCTGGTACGCCTCCTACGGCTCCAACATGCACATGGACCGCCTCGCCGCCTACCTCGCCGGCGGCATCCCGCCGGGGGCGACGCGCGCCCACCCGGGCTGCCGCGACCGGCGGGCCCCCGAGCGCTCGGTCCCGGTCGAGCTCGACGGCCGCCTGTACTTCGCCACCGAGTCCCTGGTGTGGACCGGCGGACGGGGCTACTACGACCCCACCGCCCCCGGTCGGATCCGCGGGCGGGCACATCTGGTGACCGCGGGCCAGCTGTCCGACATCGCCGCGCAGGAGATGTACCGGGAGCCCGGAGCCGACCTCGACCTCACCCACGTCCTCCGGGACGGCCGCCACGCCCTCGGCCCGGGACGGTACGAGACCCTCGTCTGCCCGGGCACGATCGACGGCATCCCCGTGCTGACCGTCACCGCACCCTGGACCCTGCGGGACGTGGAACTGCGCACCCCGTCCGCCGCGTACCTCCGGCACCTGGCCGCCGGCCTCCTGGAGTCGGGCCCGTGGACGGAACAGGACGTCGCCGAGTACCTCTCCACCTGCCCCGGCGCCGCCGGCACCTGGTCGGCCGACCGCATCCACAGCCTCCTGACCACCCTCCCCTGACGGACCTGGTGGGCCCGGTGACCTGGTGACCTGGTGAACCCGGTGGTGCAGGGGGGTCAGCGGACCGCGCGGTGCCAGGTGGGGCGGGTGGGGGAGGCCGGGGTGGTGGAGGTGTGGAGTTCGGCGTCCAGGCCGATGACCGTCGTGGTCGTCGTGCCGTTGGCTTCCAGGACGGCCGCGGGGGCGCCCGCGAAGAGCATGCGCGACTCCGCCCAGGCCGGCGGGCCGCCGAGGCCCGAGGTGCTGACCGTGCCGCTGCCCGCGCGGCCCGCCACGTGGCGGCCCGCGGCGCCGACCGCGCCGTATCCGGCCCGGCCGCCCGCCTCCGTGACGCTGGAGACCTGGGGCCTGGTCGCGGGCCCCGCCGTGACCACGGCGGTGCGCACCACGCCCGAGTCGGGCCGCCGGAAGTACAGGCGTACGCCCGTGCCGTCCGGGGAGGCCGTCAGCGGGACCGTCGTGGCCGGCAGGCCCGTCGGCGAGGGGCCGCGCAGGGGGCCGTCCGTGCCCGCCTGGGTCCAGGCCAGTACCGAGGTCGTGGTCGACGCGTACACGTGCCGCCGCCCGGCGGCGTCGACCGCCGTGACGGGGTCGCTCTGCAGGTCCTCGCCGCCCAGGCGCTGCCAGGGGGAGAAACCGCCGTCGGGCTGCTGCGCGGTGGCACGCAGGGTACGGCGGGAGTCGCGGAGGTAGACCGTGAGGAGGCCCCGCGCGTCCACCGCGGCCGCGGGCGCGCTGATCGCCGAGGTGCCGTCGTCATCGCCCTTCTCGGGTGTGCCGAGCGACTGCCACGCGCCGAACGCCCCGCCCGGCGCGGTCTGGACGGCGTACACGACCTCCCGGAGGTAGTCCGAGGGGCCGGGACCGAGGACGGTGCGGGTGGCGAGGACGGCGACGCGGCCGTCGGGCAGCCGTGCCGTGGTCGCCCCCGGGTCGATGCCCGTGCCCGCGAGGAAGACCGGCTTCTCCCAGACGCCGCCGGAGTCGCGCTTCCAGTACGCCATGCGGCCGTCGAGCACGGTGAACGCCCAGAGGCTGCCCGGCGTCCCCTCCGTCAGCCAGGACGCGTTGTCGGCGCGGGTGTAGCGCAGCGACTGGGCCCAGTTGCGCCCGGTCGGGTTGCCCGCGACCTTGCGGTCGCCGCAGCCCGAGGGGCTTCCGCAGTGGTCCTGGCGGTCCTGCCAGGCGTAGGTCCGCAGGTAGTCGGTCTTCGTCTCGGCCGTCTGCGGGTCCAGGGAGTGCGGCAGCGTGCTGTTGTGGTAGCCGAGGTAGCTCTGGACCGAGAAGTGCGGGCGCCGCTGGATCTGTTCGGCGTAGGCGGCGGTGGCGGCCTGCACGAAACGGGCGCCGTACATGTGGTCCTGGTGGTCGGTGTAGCGGCCGTTCTCCCCGTACCGCCCGGGGGTCGGGTCCTGCATCCGTATCGTCGTGGGCCGGTAATGCTCCAGGACCCCGGCTATCGCCCGTATCAGCTGGTCCTTGGTGTACGTGAAGCCCTGCTTGACCGGGGTCCCGGAGGTCAGCTGGGACTCCAGCGCGGGTATCCGGCCGTTCCACAGGCCGCGCAGGCTCTCGGGGGTGTCCCCGCCGGTGCTGCGGGCCTCGCGCAGCATCAGCCAGACCAGGTTGATCTGGGGTTTGGCTATGAGTATGTCGACCTCGGCGCGGCCCCCGCCGGCGGTGGGCACGACCGTACGCCGCCACGCGCTGGTGCGGTCGCCGGTGGCCATCTGGGCGTAGGCGGAGCGGATGCCGTTCTGCCGGGCCTCCGCGTAGTGGGCGCGGTCGGCGGGCTGTTCGGGGTCCCGGGCCGCGTCGCCGTGCGCCTCGTTGCGGCCGTCGGACTCGCCCGAGGTGAGGTAGGCGGTGGTGACCTGGGTGCCGGAGCGCAGGGAGCGGCTGAGGTCGGGGTTCATGAAGAACAGGTCGTCGTCGGGGTGCGCGACCACCTGGACGACGGAACCGGCGGTGACGCTCGCCGGGACGACGACCGGCGGGGTCTTCGCCTGGGCGGCGCCGGCGGAGGTCTGCTGGCCGGAGGCCACGGAGAGCACGCCGGTGGTGCCGGCTGTCAGCACGGTGAGCAGGGCCGCGAAGCGGCGACGGGTCACGGGCATCGGGCACGCCTTGGGTTCGTTCCGGGCAGGACAGGGGAAACGCATCGCTGAGCAGTCAGAGAGAGGCGGAATCGGCGAACTTGGTTCACCGAGGCGGACGATGAGTGCGGCGTTGTGGCGCGGGCCGGTAAGTGCCGCTGGAGCGGAGCCGGTTGCTCCGCTGCGGGGGTGTGGCGGGTGCGGGGCCGGCCGTGGCCCGGTCGGTGGGCCCTGCGGCCCGGCCCGGCAGGCCGCGGCGGGTCTGCTGCCCGGCGGTTGCGGGGCCGGGAGGTGCCGGGCCGGGGGGTGCCGGGCCGGGGGTGCGGGTGCCGGGTACTCCGGGGAGTGCGGCTCTGTGCGGGATGAGCGGTGCCGCTGGGGTTCCGAGCCGGGGCCCTGTGTGCGTGGGTGTTGCTGGGGTTCCGGGGGCGGGATCCTGTGCGCGGGGGCGCTCGGGGTGGGCCAGGTCCTCGGGGTGGCGCGGATGACGGGGGCGGCGGTGCTTCGCTTGGCCTTGGGGCCTTGGGGCCTTGGGGCCTTGGGGCTGCGGGGGTTCGGGGCTTCGGGGCCTTCAGGACTTGGGGCTCCGGGGCTTTGGGGTGGGGGTTCGGGTGGTGCGCGTCAGGGGCGGGCGTTGCGGGGGCCCACTGGTTGCCAGGGGGCCAGGTACGCGTTCGGGGCGTCCGCCGACGAGGTCACGTACAGCCGTGCGTCGAGCCCCACCACTGCCAGGCTGACCATGTTCTTGCCGGTCATCGTCGAAGAGGGTGCCCCGACGAACATCAGCGGCGACCGCCCCCACGGCCGTCCCGGTCCGACCTCCGCGCCCAGCTGCCCGCCCGCCGCGCGGCCCGCGAGCACGTGCCCGCTCGCCGTCACCGAGCCGAAGCCGTTCAGCCCGCCGAGGTCGGTCATGTTGTTGACCTTCAGCCCGTCGTCGGCCGTCATCAGGGCCGTACGGACGTTTCCCGAGCCGGGCTTGCGGAACCACAGCCGTACCCCGCCCTCGCGGCCCTCCACGGTCAACGGGAGCGTGGTGTCCGGCAGTCCGGTCGCCGTGACCCGGCCCAGCGGCGCGCCCGCCTTCGGCTGCGCCCAGCCGACGACCGTCTTGGACGTGGCGGCGAGGACCATGCGCCGACCCGCGCCGTCGGTCGCGGTGACCGGGGCGCCGTGCAGGTCCTCACCGCCGTGCTTCTCCCAGGGCCCCCAGCCGCCGTCCGGCCGCTGCAGCCGCCCGCGCAGGCTGTACGAGCCGTCGCGGACGTACGCCGCCAACTGCCCGGTGCCGTCGACCGAGACGGCCGGTGCGCTGATGTCGGAGGTCCACGTCTCGTCCGAGGTCTCGGGGGTGCCGAGTGACTGCCACTCCCCGAACGCGTCCGCGCCGGGCGCCTGCTGGACCGTGTGGACGACCTCGCGCTTGTAGTCGGTGGGCCGGGCCCCGAAGGAGGTCCGGGTGCCGAAGACCGCGATCCGTCCGTCCTTCAGCGTCACGGCGGTGACACCCGGGTCCATGCCGGTGCCGGGCAGCAGGTCCGGGCCCCGCCAGGGGCCGACGGGGCCGGGCCGGTGCCAGACGGCGACCTGCCCGTCGAGCACCTTGAAGGCCCACAGGCCGTGGTCCTTGTCGGAGGTCAGCCAGTTCGTGCCGGTGCCGCGGGCGTAGTTGATGGAGTCCGTCCAGCGGTTGCCGGCCGGCTGGTCGGAGATCTTGAGGTCGCCGCAGCCGGCGTCGCTGCCGCAGTGGTTCTGCCGGTCGAGCCAGGCGTACGTGTCCAGGCTGTCCAGTTTCTCCTTCGCCTCCTGGGGGTCCAGTGCGCTGGGGAGGGAGCCGTTGACGTAGCCGACGTAGTTCTGCACCGCGAAGTGCGGCCGGTCCTTGACGTCCTTCGCGTAGGCGGCCGTGGCCATCTGCACGAAGCGGGCGCCGTAGAAGTGGTCCTGGTGGTCGGTGTACTGCTTGGTGTCCGGGTACCGGCCGGGGGTCGGGTCCTGGAAGCGGATGGTGGTCGGCCGGTACTGCTCCAGGACGCCGACGAGGGTCTGGACGACCTGGTCCTTCGAGTACGCGAACCCCTGCTTGACCGGGGTGCCGGAGGAGAGCATCGACTCCAGGCGGGCGACCTTGCCGTTCCAGAGGCCGTGCAGGCTGTCGGGCACGTCGGCGTAGCCGTGGCCGGCCTCGCGCAGCTGCAGCCAGACCAGGTTGACCTGGGGTTTGGCGACGAGGACGTCGACCTCGGCGTGGCCGCCGCCCTTGGTCGGGACGACGGTGCGCTTCCAGGCGCTGGTGCGGTCGCCGGTGGCCATCTTGGCGTAGGCGGCGCGGATGCCGTTCTGACGGGCCTCGGCGTAGGCGGGCTTGTTGGGGGCGGTGGTCGCCCCCTTGGCGGGGGCGGCGTTGACGCCGTCGGCCTCGCCGGCGGTGAGGTAGACGGACGTGACCGGGTGGCCGGCGGATATGGAGTAACGCAGGTCCGGGTTCATGAAGTACAGGTCGTCGTCGGGGTGCGCGATGATCTGGACGACGCGACCCGGGTCGGGTACGGAGCCGGCGGCCACGGGTGCGGCCGCGGTGGCCGCCGAGGCGTCGGGGGCCGACGCGGGGGAGCGGTCCAGGCCGTCGAGGGCCGCGTTGCCCCGCAGTACGAGCATGCCGGCGGCGGCGGTGGCCGCGCAGAGGGCGACGGCCTTGACGAGGCCCGCCCAGCGGTGGCGTCCCCGGCGGGTCTCAAGCGCGGTCGGTGCGGGCCCGGCCGTGGCTCGGCCGGTCGGCCCCGCGGCCCGTCGCCCGCGCCGGGTCTCAGGCGCGGTGGGTGCGGGCCCGGCCGTGGCTTCGGCGGCCGGCCCTGCGGCACGGCGGCCGCGGGCTTGCTGTGCGTACTCCGCCGGTTCGCGTTCGGTCTTGCGGGCCGCCCGGGCAGCCTTGCGTCCCCGCCGGGTCTCAGGCGCGGTGGGCGTGGGCCCGGCCGTGGCTTCGGCGGCCGGCCCTGCGGCACGGCGGCCGCGTCCGGCCTGGGGCGCGGACTCCGCGGGTGCGGGCGTGGCTTCGGCGGCCGGCTCGGTGACCCGGCTGCCGTATGCAGTGGTGTGGTGGGCGTCGCCCGGGGTCCGGGGTTCCGGGATCTGAGCCTGCTGCTGGAAGTCATAGGGCTGCTGCGGCCCTTGGGCGTGCGCGGCCCGGTGCGGTACGTGAGGCGGCTGGGCCTGCGGACGGGGGAAGGCGTGGGCCTGGTGCTGCTGGACGTCGTAGGGCTGCTGCGGCCCTTGGGCGTGCGTGGCCTGGGGTGGCAGGTGGGGCTGCTGGGGTCCCTGGGGGTGCATGCCCTGTTGCGGTACGTGGGGCTGCTGGGGTCCCTGGGGGTGCATGCCCTGTTGCGGTACGTGGGGCTGCGGCTGTGGAAAAGTCTGGAACTGCTGCGGCTGCTGGGCCTGCGGCTGCGGAAAAGTCTGGAACTGCTGCGGCTGCTGGGGCTCGTGGGCGTGCGGCCCCGGCTGGGGCTGTTGCGGCACGAAGTGCCCGGCTCCGGCGGACCAGTCGTCCCAGCCGGGCTGCGGGGCATGGTGAAACTCACCTACGGGCTGGGGGTTTTGGTGCTGGTGAGGTAGGGGGGTCGGGTGGTACTGCTGGGGCTCGGGATCCTGACGCCACCCACCCAGCCAGCCCAGCCCCTCCTGCCCGTAGGCCACGCCGTACTGTCCGCCCAGCCCCTCCTGCCCGTAGGCCGCGCCGTACGGCACGCCGCCCGGCCCGTGCGTCGGATCCGGAGCCCCGCCCCGGCCGCCCGCGGCGGGGCCGGGGTAGGGGTGTCCGTCGGACATGGGGCTCCTCGTGACCGGTCGGCGGGGAGCGGGCCCCATCGCGTCATAAGTATTCAGAATTATTCAGATAATCCGATAACCCGCGCCATGGTACGTCCCGGTGAGCCGAACGCCTGCTCCGGCTAGGCTCGACCCAGGTACGCCAGGGCAGTGGCAGCGACAACCGCGGGAGGCGGCGGGATGACGGTCCCGGGACGCAGGAGCAGCACCTTCATCCGGCTGCTCCGCAGCGGGTTCACCGACCCCTCCGCAGCCGCCCGGCTGCTCGACACCGACGCGCTCGCCGCCGTACGCGCCGATCCGGTCCTCCTCGACGCCCTCGGGGCGACCGCCGACCCCGACCTGGCCCTGCGCGGGCTGGTCCGGCTCGCCGAGGCGCAGCCGGACGGCGAGCTGCCCGGGCTGCTCGACACCCTCGTCAGCGCCAAACCCCTGCGCGACCGCCTCCTCGGCGTGCTCGGCGCCTCCGAGGCCCTCGGCGACCACCTCGCCCGCCACCCCCGCGACTGGCGCGGCCTCGTCACGTACGAGGCCGCCGACCTGCACCCCGGACTCCCCGAGTTCGAACGCGGCCTCGCGGACGCCCATGACCCCGTCGCCCTGCGCGTCGCCTACCGCCGCTGCCTGCTCTCCATCGCGGCCCGCGACGTCTGCGGCACCATCGACGTCGCACAGACCGCCGCCGAGCTCGCCGACCTCGCCACTGCCACCCTCCGCGCGGCCCTGCGGATCGCCTCCGCCGCCGCCCCCGAGGACGCGGCGCAGTGCCGCCTCGCCGTCATCGCGATGGGCAAGTGCGGCGGCAACGAGCTCAACTACGTCTCCGACGTCGACGTGATCTTCGTCGGCGAGGCGGCCAACGGCACCGACGAGGGCAAGGGCATCCAGGCCGCCACCCGCCTCGCCTCCCACCTCATGCGGATCTGCTCCGAGACCACCGTCGAGGGCACCATCTGGCCCGTCGACGCCAACCTCCGCCCCGAGGGCCGCAACGGACCCCTCGTCCGCACCCTCGCCTCCCACCTGGCCTACTACCAGCGCTGGGCCAAGACCTGGGAGTTCCAGGCCCTCCTCAAGGCCCGTGCCGTGGCCGGCGACGCGGCCCTCGGCACCGAGTACGTCGACGCCATAACGCCCCTGGTGTGGCAGGCGGCCGAACGCGAGAACTTCGTCGCCGACGTCCAGAAGATGCGCCGCCGCGTCGTCGACAACATCCCCGCCGCGCAGGTCGACCGCGAACTCAAGCTCGGCCCCGGCGGCCTGCGCGACGTCGAGTTCGCCGTCCAGCTGCTCCAGCTCGTCCACGGCCGCAGCGACGCCACCCTGCACTCCGGCACCACCCTCGACGCCCTCCACGCCCTCGCAGCCGGCGGCTACGTCGGCCGCGCCGACGCCGCCCAGCTGCACGACGCGTACCGCTTCCTGCGCGCCATGGAGCACCGCATCCAGCTCTACCGGCTGCGCCGCACCCACCTCGTCCCCGAGGACGAGAACGACCTGCGGCGTCTGGGCCGCTCCATGGGTCTGCGCACCGAACCCGTCGCCGAACTCAACAAGGCCTGGCGCCGGCACGCCTCCGTCGTGCGGCGCCTGCACGAGAAGCTCTTCTACCGTCCGCTGCTCGACGCCGTCGCCCAGCTCACCCCGGGCGAGACCCGGCTCTCCCCGCGCGCCGCCGGCCAGCGCCTCGAAGCCCTCGGGTACGCCGACCCCGCCTCGGCCCTGCGCCACCTCGAAGCCCTCGCCTCCGGCGTCACCCGCAAGGCCGCCATCCAGCGCACCCTGCTGCCGGTGATGCTGGGCTGGTTCGCCGACTCCGCCGACCCGGACGCCGGCCTGCTGAACTTCCGCAAGGTCTCCGACGCCCTCGGCAAGACCCCCTGGTACCTGCGCCTGCTGCGCGACGAGGGCGCCGCCGCCGAGAACCTCGCCCGCGTCCTGTCCGCCGGACGCCTCGCCCCCGACCTGCTGATGCGGGCCCCGGAGGCGGTGGCCCTGCTCGGTGACCCCGAGGGCCTGGTGCCCCGTACGCACGAGGCCCTCCGCCAGGAGGTGCTCGCCGCCGTCGGGCGCGCCGAGAACCCGGAGACGGCCGTCGCCGCCGCCCGCGGGGTACGCCGCCGCGAGCTCTTCCGCACCGCCGCCGCCGACATCATCGGCTCCTACGGTACGGAGGACAACCCGGCCGAGGAGGACCACGGAGCCCTGGTCGACCGGGTCGGCGGGGCCGTCTCCGACCTCACGGCCGCGACCATCGCGGGCGCCCTGCGCGCCGCCGTGCAGTCGCACTACGGAGACACCCTGCCCACCCGCTTCGCCGTCATCGGCGTCGGCCGCTTCGGCGGCCACGAACTCGGCTACGGATCCGACGCCGACGTCCTCTTCGTCCACGAACCCCGCGAGGGCGTCGACGAGCAGGAGGCCGCCAAGGCCGCCCAGAACGTCGTCGCCGAGATGCGCCGACTGCTCCAGCTGCCCACCGCCGACCCGCCGCTGCTCATCGACGCCGACCTGCGGCCCGAAGGCCGCTCGGGGCCGCTGGTGCGCACCCTGGCCTCCTACGCCGCCTACTACCGGCGCTGGTCGCTGACCTGGGAGAGCCAGGCGCTGCTGCGGGCCGAGCCGGTGGCGGGCGAGGAGGAGCTGGGACGCCGCTTCATCGAATTGATCGACCCGCTGCGCTACCCGGCCGAGGGCCTCGGCGAGGACGCGGTGCGCGAGATCCGTCGGCTGAAGGCCCGGATGGAGTCGGAGCGGATGCCGCGCGGCGCCGACCCGACGCTGCACACCAAGCTGGGCCGCGGCGGTCTCAGCGACGTCGAGTGGACCGTCCAGCTGATCCAGATGCGGCACGCATGGGCGGAGCCGGGCCTGCGGACCACCCGGACCCGCGAGGCCCTCGCGGCCGCCCACGCGGCCGGGCTGATCCCGACCGACGAGGCGCAGATCCTGGACGAGGCCTGGGTCCTGGCGACCCGGGTCCGCAACGCCGTGATGCTGGTACGGGGCCGCGCCGGGGACACCTTCCCGTCCGAGGCCCGCGAACTGGCGGCGGTGGGCCGCTACCTCGGCTACGCGGAGGGCACGGTCGGCGAGCTGCTGGACGACTACCGCCGCATCACGCGCCGCGCCCGCGCGGTGGTCGACGAACTCTTCTACGGCGCGTAACCGGGCCGGGGGCAGACCCCGGTCCGCAGACGGCACGTGGTTGCCCGCCGCCTTTGCGCTTTGCATATGATCAGCCTCCATTCAGCGGGGAGGCTGGACGATGGCGGACGAGCTGGACCAGATATCCGACCGGCACGTGGACATGCGGCTGAACAGCGGTCCACCGCTGGGCCCTTACGCCCCTGGCGGCACACCGCCGGCGGTGGTGCCCTACGCCCCCGGCGTGACCCCGCCGCCCGCGGGCCCGTACCTGACGGGCGGTTCCCCGGACTTCGCCTCGTCGCCGGCCGAGAAGAACGCAGCGGCGGCCACGATCCAGAACGAGTTGGAGCCGAGGACCAAGAGCGCCGCCGGGCACGCGGGCGAGGCCACGGGTTCCGCCCGCAAGGGCTTCGAGGGCTGGGAGACGGCGGCCGGCCTGAAGAAGGTCGCGGAGACGTGGGAGCAGCAGGTGACGACCCTGATGGGGCGGCTGGCCGGCGAGAAGACCTCGCTGCTCGGCGCCTCGGGCTACTTCACCGGAAACGACCTGGGGCTGAAGAACCAGTTCCTGTCGCAGTCACAACTGCACGGGATCTAGAGGCCCGACGTGCTGACCTACTACGAAGTCATGACCACGGACCTGGGTCTGCTGACGACGGCCGCCGCGCAGTGGGACAAGGTCGCGGAAGAGCTGAAGAAGGTCGAGACCCGCTACGGCGACACCGTCCAGAAGATCGTCATGGGCGACAACTGGTCCGGTATCAGCGCGGGGGTCGCGCGGACGAAATTCACAGCGACCCGCTATGAGTACTCCGCCGCCCAGACCCAGGCCAAGGCGATCGCGAGCCTGCTGCGCGGCGCCCGCGACCAGTTCACCGATCTCAAGAAGAAGCTGGAGAGCGCCCGCGACGACGCGATCGCCGCCGGCATGAGCGTCTCGGAGCAGGGGCGTGTCGCCTTCGACTGGTCCAAGCTGACGCCGTCCGAGCGCAGCGCCTACCACCACGACCCCGACGGCCAGGAGGCCGTCCGCACCGCAGTCGGCAAGTGGCAGAAGCACATCGACGACCGGGTCAAGGCCGTCACCGAGGCCGATCAGCACGTCAAGGACGCCCTGGTGGCGGCCGTGACCGACACCAACAAGGACGCCCTGGGCAAGGGCAGCGGCCTGGACGAGACGCTCACCGGCTTCAACAACTACGCCGAGGGCGACCTGGCGAAGTTCAAGAAGCCCGAGGCCCCACCGGAGAAGACCGGGGGACCTGAGGGGAAGCTCACGGTGACCGGCCCTGACGTCGGCTTCACCATGAGCGGCGTCAAGTACGGCAAGCAGGGCACGGTCAAGGCGTACGCCGATCTTTTCCATGTCACCGCCGAAGGGTCGATGACCAAGGGCGACTGGGCGCTGTCCGGGATCGCCGATGTCTATGGGGGCGCCAGAGGCACCGCGAACTACGGCTTCACCGATGAGGGCATCGTCGCCAAGGCCGAGGGATCCGTGGGAGTACGGGCACTCGCCGAGGGGCGTGCCGAGAACGGGCGTTTCGGTACCTACGGGCGTCTTGAGGGCTTCGCGGGCGGCGAGCTGAGCGGCACTGCCCAGGCGACCAAGGAAGAGGTCACGCTGGGGGCGAAGGCGTTCGCAGGGACGAAGGCCAGTGTCGCCGGTGGCCTTGAGTATGCGGGGATCGGCATCGGCGGAACTGCCGAGGGGTGGAACGGGCCCGGTGCCAAGGCGTGGGCGGGTCTGAAGCACGACGAGGCGACGGGCGTGTGGAAGCTCGGCGCCGACGCGGGTGCTTCCCTTCCGAGGGGTGGTGCACTGGGGTTCGAGATCACAGTCGATCCTGACAAGGTGAAGGAGGCCGCCAGGGCTGCGGCCGACTCGGTCGGCGACTCGGTCGGCGACTTCAGAGACTGGTTGATCGACCTACGTCTGTCTCAGTGAAGGGAAGGTTGGAGATGCCCACAGTACTGCCGGTGCCGATCGAGTTTCGGCTGCCAGAGGGCTGGCTTCCGGCCCGTCCGGAGGGCGCCGGGGTATCAGATGTGGCTTTCGCCGCGGTGCGTTCCCGGCCGGACGAAGGATTCACCGCAAACATCACCATCGACGGAGGGTTGCCGAAGGACGGGGTGACTCTGGTCGAGATCGCCGATGCGTCGGTGGAGCGACTGCGTGAGTTCGCCGAATCGGTGGAGCTCGTCCACCGCAGCGAGGTCGGTTCCAAGGACGCACCCGCTCTGACCCAGCGGCTGAGCTTCTCGGCCGTGGCCGACGGCGCCCGCCACGAGCTCGTCCAGTCCCAGGTGTATCTGTCCCTCGCGGACACAGAGGACCCGCACAGGCGGGCGATGATCCGCCTGGCCCTGACCGCCACGACGGCCCAGCACGACGAAGTCCTCTGCCAATTCAAGGACGTCGTACGCTCGGTGCGTCCGGACGACGGGGCGGTGAGCTGACGGTGGGCCGTCTCTGGGACAAGTACACGGGCACCAGGTACCCCGACAGCGAGATCGCACCGCTGCCGACGATGGAACTCCGGGAAGCTCTGCTTGCGATCAATGGCCAAGACGTGCCGTTCCGCGTACGCCATGCCCTCCCGAAGGAGAAGGCCGACCTGGTGGCGGAGTGGCGAGTGCTGAAGCCGGCCTCGGGCTCCGGCTTCTCCCGTAGGCAAGTGGAGCTGAGGCTCAAGATCCGGATGCGCTTCATCCCCCTGCAACGCGAGGTGCGGACCCTTGACGAGCAAGTGCAGGTGACGTGGGTCGGGGATCCGCCCAAGCTGGCCGTGTCGCGTGAGTCCGGAAGTGGGCCGGCGCCCAGGGTTGCCCGGGAATGGACCTATGAGAAGGGGCCCGACGGCCGACGGCGCAAGGTCGAGACGTTCCGCTTCGATTCGCGGGATATGAAGAACCCCCTCCGGGACATGGTTCTCGGAGCGGGCTGGACCTGGCGCGGAGTGGTGTACCGGTTCTGACGAGCAGGCTGCCGGAGGGACCCGAAACGGCGGATGGCGGACCCCACGTGGGGTCCGCCATCCGCCGTTTCGGGGTGGCGGGGGCGTCAGCGGGCCGTGCCGAAGTCCTGGGTCCAGTAGTGGTTCGGCTGGGCGAGGCCGATGCCGATCTCCTTGAAGGAGCAGTTCAGGATGTTCTCGCGGTGGCCGGGGCTGTTCATCCAGCCCTCCATGACCTTCTCGGGCGTGCTGTAGCCGTAGGCGACGTTCTCGCCGTAGGTGCGCCACGCGTAGCCGGCGCGGGTGATGCGCGTGCCCGGGTCCGAGCCGTCGGAGCCCGTGTGGGACATGTTGCTGTGGGCGGCCATGTCCGCGCTGTGGTCCTGCGCGGCCTTCGTGAGCTTCGCGTTCAGGGTGACGGCAGGGCATCCGGCGGCGGCGCGCTCCTGGTTGACCAGGGCGAGGACCGCGGCGACGGAGCCGGAGGCGGCCGGCGCGGGCGCGGGCGAGGTCTGCGGCGGCTGGGGAGCCTGCGGCTTCTTGGTGACCGGCGGCTTCGCGGGCTGCGGCTGTGCCTGCGGCGGCTGCGAGGGCTGCGCCTGCGGGGGCTGCGCCTGCGAGGGCTGGGCCTGCGGCGGCTGGGAGGTCTCCTCGACCGGCTGCGCGGGCGCGGTGGGGCTGCTCGGCGTCGTCGGGACGTCCACGGGGACCATGAGGTCCGGGTTGCCCGAGGGCTGGTACTGCCACGGGCGCTGCGCCTGGTGGCTCGCGGTACGGGTGCGGCCGGTGTCGTCGCCGCCCGTGTCGAAGCAGGCCATGGCGGCCGTGGGGACACCCACGATTCCGAGAGCGCTGACGCCGATGATTATCTTCCGGTACTGCTTCTTCTTCCGATGCTTCTGCATGCGTAACCTCATTCGGTGATCGCGAAGCTTCCAACGCCGGAACTGCGGGACGCCGGAATGGTCGACATTCTTAGAAGCCCGCCATTGGCCTGGCAAGTTTCCGTTTCGCGCTCACACGGGGGAATCGGCACGCGGCTTGAAACGGGCCGTTGATCGTGCATGGTCACGATCAGGTCACTGGCACAACCATGTGATGTGCATTCAGGAACGGCCGTGACCAGGGAAGTAGGGGGCGGGTAAGGCGGTAGCTGAGATTCCGTTCCCGCAGGAGAGGGGAATGTCGAATCCAAAACGGACAAATGTCGAAATGTCGATGGGTTGGCGCGCCCGAGAAGTCCTCCGGCGTCGAGGTTCCCGTCGTGACGCATGTCACGCAACCAGGCGCCGGATCGTGGCGTCGGGGCCCGCACCGCCCGCGAGGGGCGCTGCGAGAACCTGCCCCCATTCCCCGCGGCCCATTCGGAGGAATTGCCGAACCTGTAAATGATCAGGGCGGGGGTGAGGGCGGGCGTGATCGTCCGACGTAATTCCTTCGAGCGGTCCCGGTGGTGTTCGTGCCTCCAGGTGGTTGCGGGTGCCGGGCAGGGTCGGCCGCGGTACGGGTAATGCATGACGAGAAGAAGGACAAGGCCGATGACGGGGCGAATGGGCGCCGGAGGCAGCCGAGTACGACGACCGCCGCGCTCGCGGGGGCGCTGATCGGCGCCCTGGCCGGCCTCACCGGGAGCACGCTCGCCTACTTCGAGGCCAAGGACACCCGTCGGGAGGAGGCGCAGGCCCGCCGGTCGGACATCCGCCGGGCCGCCTACGTGGAACTCGCGGCGACCGCGAACAAGTACGTGCAGCAGTCCACCCAGCTGCTGACCCTCAGCCTCGACCCGACCAAGACCGCGCAGGAGAGACGGCGCCAGTTCGAGGGCGGGTACGCGCCGGCCAACACGGACCTCGCGCGGGCCCTCACGACGGCCCGCCTCGTGGCACCGCCCGAGGGGAGGAAGGACCTGGCGGCGATCAACGCGCGCTCCGAGCGCGTGGGCGAGCTGGCGACGGACTGGTACGCCAAGGGCCCCGAAGGCGTGGACGTGGCGAAGGCCGACGCCGAGTTCGCCGAGGCGGTACGGGTGCAGCTGGCCGCACTGCAGTCGTTCCTGGACCGGGCCGCCGACGAATCGCTGTAGCCCGCGGCTCAGGCGGCGGCCGCCGTCCCGGCCGTCGGCGGCGGCGCGCAGCTGCCGCAGTGGCCGGGGGTGGGGGAGCGGAAGGCGCGTTCGCAGCCGTCGCACGTGCGGAGGGGGTGGACGGTGCGGACCGGGCCGGCCGGGTGGGGCGCCCGGGGATCCGGCAGGCGGGGCGGGAGCAGTTCCCGCAGGCGGTGGGCGAGCAGCGCGGCGGGGGAGTGGATCGTCTGCGTCGGGAGCGAGCGCGTGAGGGCCGCGGTGACGGCGCTCGGGGCGAGCCCGCGCTCCAGCCATTTCGCCGCGGCGGGCGCCAGCCGTACGGTCTCCCGCTCGGACAGCGTCAGCCGTGGATCGCGCAGGCACAGCCGGGCCAGCAGTTCCCGCGCCTCCGACTCGGCCTCGGGGGTGATGCTTTCGGGCACGGAGTCCGGCTCGGGCTCCGGGTCCGGTTCCGGCTGAGGGGCGGGCTTCGGCTCCGGCCGCAGCGGTGGCATCCGCGGCTCACGGGGTCGCATCGGCCATCGCGGGCGGGTTGTTGTAAGAGACCGTGCAGGTCACGACGCGCCCCGTCGGGAGCCGCTCCTGGAAGCGGGCCAGGTAGCCGTGCCGCTCCAGCTCGCGCAGGGCGGTCGCGATGCGGACCTCGCCTTCCGGGAAGCGTTCGGCAAGGGCCTTGATGGTCACCTTGGAGCCGGTCGGGAGCGACTGGATGTGCGTCGCCAGGCCGATCGCCGCCATGCTCAGCTCGCGGTGCTGGGCGAGATGGTTGCCGATCTTGACGTAGCCGCGACGGTGGTCGTGGTTGACGTGCCGGATACCCGACGGGACGCGCGAGGGCGCGCTAAGCTGCTGGTCAGCCATGGGGAAGGGGTTCGCTTCCGCTGTGGTCAGGCCCTCGCCCGGGATTGCCGTCCCGGCCGGGGGCCGAATGCGTTTATGGGGTTGTCGGGAGTCAGAGTGCCCGGAGAATTGGCGTACGCGCCAGCCCGGTTGGGGTGGTTCACCCGACCGGGTGAGAGGGGAGGGGGAGGTATGGAAGGTCATTTCCCCCCGGTGGTTAGTCTTTAGGCGTCGTGAGGGACCGGATATTGATCCACCGGGTCGCGGAAACCTCGATCCGGTGAAATCGGACTCGCCATATCCATTTCCGCCCACACCGTCTTCAGGGGCGCCGGCCCGAGATCCGTTCCCCACCGCACGGCGAGCGCGGCCACCAGCACCAGCCCCCGCCCCGACTCCGCCTCGGCGTCGGGCGCCTGGCAGGGGGCGGGCGGCGCGAATTCCCGTCGTGTGTCGGTCACTTCGATACGGAGCGTAGGGCCTTGCGTGAGGTGCAGCGCGAGCCGGAAGTCTCGCCCGCGTACCCTGCCGTGGGTCACGGCGTTCGCGGCGAGTTCGGCGACGACCTGTGCCGCCTCCTCGAACGGAAGCTTTCGCTCCACGAGTTGGGCCACCGTGAGCGCGCGGGCGGCGCGGGCTCCGCGCGGGGTGGAGGGGAGCGTGGCGACGAGGAAGGTTTCCTGATTCACGTGACTCAGCGTGTCCATCCGTGCGTACCCTGAACAGAGTTGAGGGCGCTGTGTACGACGGTTGTCCAGAGCGGTCCCGTGGTGTCCTCGCGGTCCAAGGGGAGGCGGATGTGAACACGACGGACGGTGCCGACGAGTCGAGCTGGGAACTCGACCCGGAGGACGAATCCGGGGCGGTCATCGCCACGGTGGGGCGCCAGCTGAAGATGTGGCGTGAGGCGGCGGGCTTTGACCGAACCAAATTCGGTGAGCGGATGGGATACGGGGCGAACCTGATCTACAAGATCGAGCGAGGGGCCCGCATTCCGCGCCCGGAGTTCCTGGACAAGGCGGACGAGGTCCTCGGGGCGGGCGGGAAAATCGCCGCGATGAAGGCCGATGTCGAAAGGGCCCGCTATCCCAAGAAGGTCCGGGATCTGGCCAGGTTGGAATCTGAGGCCGTGGAGATCGGGTCCTACGACAACGTCGTGGTGACGGGTCTGCTCCAGACGGAGGAGTACGCCCGTGCCCTGTTCGGGCTGAGGCGCCCGGGGTTCTCGGAGGACGAGGTCGAACGCCTGGTGACTGCGAGGCTCGCCCGCCAGGAGGTCCTCCGGCGACATCCGGCCCCGCTCCTGACCGTCGTACAGGAAGAGGCTGTGCTCCGACGGCCCATCGGGGGCAAGATGGTGTTGCGCGGCCAGTTGGAACACCTGTTGGAGGTCGGTCGGCTGCGCACCGTGGAGATCCAGGTGATGCCCATCGCGGTCGAGGAGCATTCCGGGCTTGCCTCATCGTTCAAAGTCATGCGTCTCAGGGACGGAACGGCGGTCGGCCACAACGACGTTCAGCTGGCCAGCCGCCTGATCACCGAGCCCAAAGAGGTCCAGATCCTCGACATGCGCTATGGCATGATCCGGGCACAGGCGCTGACGCCTCGCGAATCGCTGACGTTCATCGAAAAAGTACTGGGGGAGACATGACCATCAAGCCGTCGGGCGAGAGCCTCTCCGCCCTCACGTGGGTCAAGAGCAGCTACAGCACGGCCGACGGGGCCGACTGCGTCGAGGTCGCCTGGGTCAAGAGCAGCTACAGCACCAACGACGGGCCCGAGTGCGTCGAGGTCGCCCACACCCCCGGCACGGTCCTCGTCCGGGATTCCAAGCGTCCCGCAGGCGCCCGTCTCGCCGTCACCCCCGACACCTGGGCCGGTTTCGTGGCGCACGCCACCGCGTGAGCGCACTCGACGAAGCCACCGAGGCCGTCTACCGATACCGGCGGCCCGATCCGTGGTGCTGGGAGGTCGTGGTCAAAGCCGTCTGCGACCGTACGCACACCAGTTGGGACGCCGATCACGCGGTGCTCCAGGCCGGCGGAGCCGTCGCCGCGGACGCCGACCTGATCGCCGGGTCCCTCGGCCACGGTTCCGCGGACAGCGACGAACTGCTCATGCTCGCCCTCGCCGGGATGGGCGACCTCCGTGCGCTGCCCGCCCTGCAGCGGCGTGCCGACGCCAACCGCCTCCCGTCCAGTCGTCCCCACGCACGCATCCTGGCTGCCCTGCCCGCAGCGGAGCTGCTCCCCGTGATGCTGCCCGTCCTGCGGCAGAACCCGGTGCAGCACTACTCCTGCACGGCCCTCCTTGAACTCCTCGCTCTCTGGGGCCCGGCCTCCGCGTCCGCCGTGTCCGAGGTGATCCGGTTTCTGGGGACGGCCGACACCTACGACGCGATGCGCGTGCTCGGCCGGATCGGCCCGCCGGCCGTCGCCACGGCCGACCGACTGGCCGCGTACGCCACTGGCCGGGGCCGCGGGGTCGGCGGCTCCTACCCGCGCCGCGCGGCCTGGGCGCACTGGAAGGTCACCGGGGACCCCGCCCTCGCCCTCGACGTGTGCGGGGCGGCCGTACGGTCCGGGACCGCGAGCCACGGCCTGCCCTTCCTCGCCGACCTCGGCCCCCTGGCCGCCGTACACACAACGCCCGTGCGCCGCCTGATGGAGTCGCCCGGAGCGTGGACCAGGACGTACGCCGCGCACGCGTACTGGCGGATCACCGGCGACCCGGAGCCGGCCGTGCCGGTGCTGCTGGCGGAGGTGGACCCGGCCTGGGACGGCGATCCCGCCCTACCGGTACGGGAGGCCGGCCGGATCCTGGGGGAGATCGGCGCCCCGGCCGTTTCGGCGGCCTCCCTGCTGCGCAGGATCCTCGCGCGGGAGGAACGGCTCAGCCGGCCCTGGCGCGGCGTACGGATCCTCGCCGATCAGGCCTACGTCCGCACGCTCACCGAAGCGCTGGAAGGGATCGACGGGTGGGGGGAATGAAGTTCGCGGTGCGTCGCGCGGGCCCGGGCGACGGGGACGTCCTCGGCGAGATCCACGCCGCCGCCTGGGAGGCGGCGTACGCGCCCTTCTTCGATCCGGGGCCGCGGACGGGATCGCGAGCAGGCGTATGCGCTGGCACGCACGGCTCGCGGCGCAGGACTCCACGATCCTGCTGGCCGAAGGGGACGGCCGGCCGGTGGCCATGTCCGTCTACCACTCGTCCGTGACCAGGACCGGTCTCGCCGAGATCCTCTCCTTCTACACCCACCCCGAAGGCTGGGGAACGGGCGTCGCCGCGGTCCTGATGGCCGAGACGCTGGGGCACCTGCGCGGCGACGGTTTCACCCGCGCACACCTGTGGACCCTGCGCGACACGCCCCAGTCCCGCCGCTTCTACACCAAGGCCGGCTTCACCGAGAGCGGCGCCACCCGCACCTACGACTTCGGCGACGGCAACCCCCTCAGCCAGGTCGAGTTCGAACGGGGGTGCTGAGGGCGGCGCGCCGAACTCCGGCGGAATCCGCCTGCCGTTCGCCCGGCGTACCCGCCGACGTCACATCCGGCTCCCTCTCCGGTCCTCCGGGGGCGCTGTTCTTGTGAGCGCTCCAACACCCGCGAACGAAGCAGAGGTCGTCACCCCATGGCAGAACTCAACCGCCGCCGGTTCCTCCAGCTCACCGGCGGTGCAGCCGCCCTGCCCCTGCTGGGCGAGAGCATCGCGCGCGCCGCCGCCATCCCCGCGCAGGGGACGACGGGCACCATCGCCGATGTCGAGCACATCGTGGTCCTGATGCAGGAGAACCGTTCCTTCGACCACTACTACGGCGCCCTGCGCGGCGTCCGCGGCTTCGGCGACCCGCGTCCCGTGACCCTGCCCAGCGGCAAGTCCGTCTGGCACCAGGCCGACAACGCGGGCAAGGAGACGCTGCCCTTCCGCCCGCCGTCCGACGACCTCGGGATGGAGTACCTCCAGGGCCTCAACCACGACTGGGCCGGCGGACAGAGCGCCTTCAACAAGGGCAAGTACGACAACTGGGTGCCCGCCAAGACGCCCGCCACCATGGCGTACCTGACGCGCGAGGACATCCCCTTCCACTACGCCCTCGCGGACGCGTTCACCATCTGCGACGCCTACCACTGCTCGTTCATCGGCTCGACCGACCCCAACCGCTACTACCTCTGGTCCGGCCACACCGGCAACGACGGCAAGGGCGGCGGCCCCGTCCTCAACAACGCCGAGCTGGGCTACGACTGGACCACCTACCCGGAGCGCTTGGAGGCGGCCGGGATCTCCTGGAAGGTCTACCAGGACATCGGCGACGGCCTGGACGCCGCCGGCTCCTGGGGCTGGATCAACGACGCCTTCCGCGGCAACTACGGCGACAACTCGCTGCTCTACTTCAACAACTACCGCAACGCCCGACCCGGCGACCCGCTCCACGACAAGGCCCGCACCGGCACGAACGCCAAGGCCGGCGAAGGCTACTTCGACCGGCTGCGCGCGGACGTCGCCGCCGGCACCCTGCCGCAGGTGTCCTGGATAGCCGCCCCCGAGGCGTTCAGCGAGCACTCGAACTGGCCCTCCAACTTCGGCGCCTGGTACATCGCGCAGGTGCTGGACGCGCTGACGTCCAACCCCGACGTGTGGGCCCGTACCGCCCTGTTCATCACCTACGACGAGAACGACGGCTTCTTCGACCACGTCGTCCCGCCGTACGCCCCGGCCGACGCGGGCCAGGGCCTGTCGACCACGCCGACCGCCCTCGACGTCTTCCCCGGCAAGGCCGGCTACGTCGCCGGACCCTACGGGCTGGGCCCGCGCGTCCCGATGCTCGTCGTCTCGCCCTGGAGCACCGGCGGCTACTCCTGCTCCGAGACCTTCGACCACACCTCCGTCATCCGCTTCATGGAGAAGCGCTTCGGGGTGCAGGAGCCCAACATCTCGCCCTGGCGGCGCGCCGTCTGCGGTGACCTGACCTCGGCCTTCGACTTCGCCCGCAAGGACACCTCCACGGTGTCGCTGCCCGACACCGGCCTGTGGGAGCCGCAGGACCGCGAGCGGCACCCCGACTTCCGGGCGACCGCGCCGGCCGTGGGGGCGATGCCGCGCCAGGAGAAGGGCCAGTGCCGCACCCGCCCGCTGAAGTACGCCCCGTACGTCGACGGTGCGGCGCTCACCGCCGAGGGCAGGTTCAGGCTGACCTTCAGCGGCGGCGCGGACCTGGGCGCGCAGTTCTACGTCACCTCCGCCAACCGCACCGACGCCCCCTGGACGTACACCACCGAGGCCGGCAAGTCGATCTCGGACACCTGGAACACCCGCTACTCGGCCGGCGTCACCGACCTGACCGTCCACGGCCCCAACGGCTTCCTCCGCGGCTTCCGCAACCCCGGCACCACCCCCGGCCCCGAGGTCACCGCCCGCCACAACGCCACCACGGGCAACCTGGACCTCACCCTCACCAATGCCGGGGCGTCGACCGCGACCCTCACGATCACCAACGCCTACGGCGGAGGGGCCAAGCGCCTCACGGTCGCCAAGGGGGCCACCGTCACCCACAGCGTCTCCCTGAAGAACACGCGGCGCTGGTACGACGTGACGGTCACGGCGTCCGAGACCGCGGACTTCGGCCGCCGCTTCGCCGGCAAGGTGGAGACCGGCGCGGCCGGCCTCTCGGACCCGGCGATCCTGACGGACCAGGCCTCCTCCTGACGCGAGGGACGCGAAAGCGCCCGTGCACCGGAATCCTCCGGGGCACGGGCGCTCGCGTGTACGGGGTCGGGCGAATGGTCCCTAGCGGCGGGTGCGGACCCGGTTCAGGAGTTCCGACGCCGGGTGCGGGCCCGTGTGCTCGGGGTGGCGCGGCAGGCGGTGCGGCATCGAGCCGTACCAGGTGCGCGAGACGGTGTAGCCGAAGGCCAGACAGATCATGCCGCCCACGGCGTCGAGCCAGAAGTGGTTGGCGGTGGCCACGATGACGACGAGGGTCGCCGTCGGGTAGAGCAGGCCCAGGATCCGCGCCCAGGGGGCCGAGGCGACCGCGAAGATCGTCAGGCCGCACCACAGCGACCACCCTATGTGCATGGAGGGCATCGCAGCGTACTGGTTCGACATGTGCTTGAGGTTCCCCGAGGCCATGGAGCCCCAGGTGTGGTGGACCAGCACGGTGTCGATGAAGTTCTGCCCGTTCATCAGCCGGGGCGGCGCAAGCGGGTAGAAGTAGTAGCCGACCAGGGCCACGCCGGTGGTGGCGAAGAGGACCAGGCGCGTGGCCGCGTACCGCCCGGGATGGAAGCGGTAGATCCACACCAGCACGCCGATGGTCACGACGAAGTGGAGCGTGGCGTAGTAGTAGTTCATGCCCACGATCAGCCACGTCACGGAGTTGACGGCGTGGTTGACCGACTGCTCGACGGCGATGCCGAGGGTCTGCTCGACCCCCCAGATCCAGTCGGCGTTCGCGAGGGCGATCGACTTCTGCTCGGGCACGGCGTTGCGGATCAGCGAGTAGGTCCAGTAGCTGACGGCGATCAGCAGGATCTCGAACCAGATCCGCGGCCGGCGCGGGACGCGCAGCCTGGGGAGCAGGGCGCGGTCGGACTCCGGGCGGGTCCTGCTCTCGACCACTTCGGGTGAGGAGACGTCCGTCCGGGTTTCCAGTGTCTTCACGCTCGATTCACCCATGGGGAGAGAGTCTGCCAGATGAGCTCTCGCCTCCGATCATCCCTCGGGACGGTCTTCGGCGCAGCCGGTCCGTCTCAGGTACGACTCAGGCACGGCTCGGCGTGCGGCGCTGCCCCGGGCCCGAGGCCGTGGAGCCGCGCACCACCAGTTCCGGCAGGAACACGAACTCACTGTGCGGGGCCGGCGTACCGCCGATCTCCTCCAGCAGCGTCCGTACCGCCGCCTGTCCCATCGCCTGCACGGGCTGGCGGATGGTGGTGAGCGGCGGGTCGGTGAACGCTATGAGCGGGGAGTCGTCGAAACCGACGACCGACACGTCCTGCGGCACCCGCAGCCCCTGCTGGCGGGCCGCCCGGATCGCGCCGAGCGCCATCATGTCGCTCGCGCACACCACCGCCGTGCAGCCGCGCGAGATCAGCGCGGACGCGGCGGCCTGGCCGCCTTCCAGCGAGTAGAGGGAGTGCTGGATCAGTTCCTCGATCTCGGCCTCGTCCAGTCCGAGCCGTTCCTTCATCCCGGCCCGGAAGCCCTCGATCTTGCGCAGGACCGGAACGAACCGCTTCGGTCCGACGGCGAGGCCGATGCGGGTGTGGCCGAGCGCGGTGAGGTGGGTGACGGCGAGGTGCATCGCGGCCCGGTCGTCGGGGGAGACGAAGGGGGCCTGCACCTTGTCGGAGAAGCCGTTGATCAGGACGTAGGGGACACCCTGCCCGCGGAGTTGGTCGTAGCGGCCCATGTCGGCCGTCGTGTCGGCGTGCAGGCCGGAGACGAAGATGATCCCGGAGACCCCGCGGTCGACGAGCATCTCGGTCAGCTCGTCCTCGGTGGACCCGCCGGGTGTCTGCGTGGCGAGGACCGGCGTGTACCCCTGGCGGGTCAGGGCCTGGCCGATGACCTGGGCGAGCGCAGGGAAGATGGGGTTGTCGAGCTCGGGAGTGATCAGGCCGACGAGGCCGGCGCTGCGCTGGCGCAGCCGTACGGGGCGCTCGTAGCCGAGGACGTCGAGCGCGGCCAGCACGGATTCACGGGTGCCCGCGGCCACACCGGGCTTGCCGTTGAGCACGCGGCTGACTGTGGCTTCGCTGACCCCCGCCTGGGCTGCGATGTCGGCTAGCCGTGCGGTCACGGGATTGGACTCTACCGGTCGCCGTGTCACCTAGGAACCTGGGTGCGCGGAGTGAGACGTCCGGGTTTGCGTACGGGTGCGGGGCGGGCCGTCACGGGGTCCACCAGGTGCAGGAGTCCGCGGGCAGGCGGACGGTGCGGCCGTCCGTCTCCACGGGGGCGCTGGAGAGTACGGGGCGGCCGGGCGCAGGCAGTTCGACGGGGTCGGGGCGGGTGTTGAGGGTGCAGGCGAAGCCGGGGCGGGTGAAGAGGAGGACCCCGTCGGGTGCGGACTGCCAGCGCATCCCGCAGGGGTCGGCCGGTCCGCCGGCCTCGGGGGCGCCCAGGCCGGGGAGGGCGCGGCGCAGTTCGAGGGCGGCGCGGTAGAGCTCCAGCGTGGAGTGGGGGTCGCCGGTCTGGGCGGCGACGCTGAGCCCGGCCCAGGCGTCGGGCTGCGGCAGCCAGCTGCCGGCGGGCCCGAAGCCGTAGGGGGGCTCCGCCCCGGCCCAGGGGAGGGGCACGCGACAGCCGTCGCGCAGCCCGTCCTGCCCGTCCGCCTCCGGCGCGGTCGGCAGATCCGGGGCGCCCCCGCGTAGGGCCTCCGGCCCGCAGCACGCCCGGACCCCCGGCCCGTGCCCGGCGTCGGCCTGCGGCCCGCAGCACGCCCGGACCCCCGGCCCGCTCTCCCCCTGCGCCTCCGGCGCGGGCCCGGTGCCGGCCTGGGCCTCCGGCCGGGCGGGGGGTTCGCCCGGGCGGGGGGCGATGATGCCGGGGGCGGGGGCACCGGCGGGCGCGGGGATCTGCGGGCGGCGCCCCCGGCGGAAGGCGGGGTCCTGGCGGGCCGTGTCGGGGAGGTCGGTGACCTCCGGGAGACCGAGTTCCTCGCCCTGGTAGAGGTAGGCCGAGCCGGGCAGCGCCAGCATCAGGAGGGCCGCCGCGCGGGCGCGGGCCAGGCCCCGGGGGCCGCCCCCGTACCGGGTGACGTGGCGGACCACGTCGTGGTTCGACAGGACCCAGGTGGTGGGGGCGCCCACCGCGGTGGTGGCGGCCAGGGACTCGTCGATCACCGTCCGCATCGCCTCCGGATCCCACGGGCACGTCAGGAAACGGAAGTTGAAGGCCTGGTGCAGCTCGTTCGGGCGGACGTACAGCGCGAGCCGCTCCGAGGTCGGGGCCCAGGCCTCGGCGACTCCGATGCGCGACCCCTCGTAGGAGTCGAGGAGGCGGCGCCACGCGCGGTGGATCGCGTGGACCCCGTCCTGGTCGAAGAACGGCAGCGGCTCACTGCCGATGAGCGTGGCCTGGGCGCCGCGCCCGATGTCCGGCAGGCCCTCCGCCTTGACCATGCCGTGGGCGACGTCGATGCGGAAGCCGTCGACGCCGAGGTCGAGCCAGAAACGGAGGACCGAGTCGAATTCCGCCGTGACCTCCGGGTGGGTCCAGTCGAGGTCCGGCTGTTCCGGGGCGAAGAGGTGCAGGTACCACTCGCCGTCCGCGACCCGCGTCCAGGCCGGGCCGCCGAAGATCGACTCCCAGTCGTTCGGCGGGAGGTCCCCGTCCGCGCCCCGCCCGCGGCGGAAGAGGTAGCGCTCCCGCGCCCCCGGCTCACCGGCGAGGGCCGCCCGGAACCACGGGTGCTGCTCCGAGGTGTGGTTCGGGACCACGTCCACGATGACCCGCAGACCGAGCGCGTGCGCGGCCCGGACGAGCTCGTCGGCGTCGGCCAGGTCCCCGAAGAGCGGGTCGACGTCCCGGTAGTCGGCCACGTCGTAGCCGCCGTCCGCCTGCGGGGAGACGTAGAAGGGCGTGAGCCACACCGCGTCGACCCCGAGGCGGGCGAGGTGGGGGAGGCGGGATCGGACGCCGCGCAGGTCGCCGATCCCGTCGCCGTCGCTGTCGGCGAAGGAGCGCACGTACACCTGGTAGATGACGGCATCGCGCCACCAGTCACCGCTCGCAGTCGTCGGGTTGCTGTAAGCGCTTGCAAGGTCGACGGCCGTCGACTCGTGGGTCATATCGGGGTCAACGCGACTGCACCCCCCCTGGTTGCGGGCCCTGGCAGTCGAAGGTGCCTCGAACTAACAGCAAGCTGCGGCAACCGTACGGATACACGGATGTAACGATCGCCTCCGCTTGCAGAAAGTTTGCGCAAGGCCTTTCGGTCGTCTTTCAGTCTTGTTACGTTCCTGGCAACTCGGGACCGCGAGGGCGCGGCCGGGATCATCGAAGGAGTTCATATGCGGCGTGGCATAGCGGCCACCGCGCTGGTCGCGGCCCTGGCGCTCGCGGCGACGGCTTGCGGCGGTGACGACAAGGGCGACGGCGGGACCGACGCCGGCGGCGAGCTTTCCGGGACGGTCACCTGGTGGGACACCGCCAACGACGCCGAGAAGGCGAGCTTCCAGAAGATCGCCGAGGGCTTCACCGCGAAGCACCCGAAGGTGACCGTCAAGTACGTCAACGTCCCGTACGGTGACGCGCAGAACAAGGTCAAGAACGCCTTCAGCAGCGGTTCCGACGCGCCTGACGTGATCCGCGCCGATGTCGGCTGGGTCGCGGACTTCGCCTCCCTCGGCTACCTCGACGAGGTCCCGGCGGACATGGCGAAGAAGGTCGACGCCGAGTTCCTGCCGCAGGCCGCGGCCAGCGGCAAGTACGAGGGCAAGACCTACGCCGTGCCGCAGGTCATCGACACCCTCGGCCTCTTCTACAACAAGAAGATGCTCGCCGACGCCGGCGTCCAGCCCCCCAAGACGCTGGCCGAGCTGAAGACCGCCGCCGAGGCGATCAAGGCGAAGACCGGCAAGGCCGCCCTCTACCTGCGCGGCGACGACTCCTACTGGTTCCTCCCGCTGATCTACGGCGAGGGCGGCGACCTCGTCGACGCGAAGAACAAGACGGTGACCGTCGACAACGAGGCGGGCGTCAAGGCCTTCAAGACCGCCCGTGACCTGGTCGCCTCCGGCGCGGCGGTCACCAACGCCACCGACGGCTACGCCAACATGCAGACGGCCTTCAAGACCGGCGAGGCCGCCATGATGATCAACGGTCCGTGGGCCGTCGCCGACACCTACGCCGGCGACCAGTTCAAGGACAAGGCCAACCTCGGCATCGCCGCCGTCCCGGCCGGCTCGGCCAAGGCCGGCGCCCCGCAGGGCGGCCACGACCTCGGCGTCTACGCCGGCTCGAAGAACCGCGCCGCCGCCCACGCCTTCGTCGAGTACATGACCTCGCAGGAGGTCCAGGTCCAGTCCGCCAAGGAGCTGAGCCTGCTGCCGACGCGCACCGCCGCCTACGAGCAGCCGGACGTCAAGAGCAGCGAGATGGTCGCGTTCTTCAAGCCGGCCGTGGACAAGGCCGTCGAGCGCGCCTGGATCCCCGAGAACGGCTCCCTCTTCGAGCCGCTGAAGGTCGAATACACCAAGGCGATCACCGGGGCTTCGAGCCCGGAGGACGCGGCCAAGGCGGCCGGCATCGAGTTCCGCAAGATCCTCAAGGGCTGGAAGTAACGAAACGATGGCTGCTGACACCAGCCAGTCTGTGGTGAAGGCCGCGGACGACGGAGTCGCGAACGACTCCGCCGTCCGCGGCCGGAGCCGCTGGACTGACAGCGGGAACACAGGCAACGCACGGAGAAAGGGCGGCCTGAGGCACGCCCTCGCCACCCACTGGTACGCCTGGGCCATGGTCGCCCCGGTGGTGCTCGTCCTCGGCGTGATCATCGGCTGGCCGCTCGTCCGCGGCGTCTACCTGTCGCTGACCGACGCCAACGAGCGCAACGTCGCCCGTGACATCGGCGCCCGCCACATCGACGCCAGTTACGAGTTCATCGGACTCGACAACTACGCGGCGGTGCTCGGCGACCCGGTGTTCCTGCAGCGGCTGGTGTGGACGGTGGTCTGGACCGTCGCGTGCGTGTCCGTCACGTTCGTGCTCGGACTGACCCTCGCCAACATGCTGAACCGGCAGTTCCGGGGCCGCGCCGCCTACCGGATGGCGCTCATCCTGCCCTGGGCCGTGCCCGGCTTCGTCTCCGTCTTCGCCTGGCGGTTCCTCTTCAACCGCGACAACGGCATCCTCAACAAGGTCCTCGACGGCGGCGGCATCGCCGCCGTGCCGTGGCTCGACGACCCGACCTGGGCCAAGTTCTCGGTCATCGCCGTCAACGTCTGGCTGGGCATCCCCTTCATGATGGTCGCCCTCCTCGGCGGCCTGCAGTCCATCCCCGGCGAGCTCTACGAGGCCGCCGAGATGGACGGCGCCAGCGCCTGGCAGCGCTTCCGCCACATCACCCTGCCCGGGCTGCGCACGGTCAGCATGACGGTGATCCTGCTCTCCACCATCTGGACCTTCAACATGTTCCCGGTGATCTTCCTGCTCACGCGGGGCGGACCGGGAGACTCCACCGAGATCCTGGTGACCCAGGCCTTCCGGGAGGCCTTCATCACGAGCCCGCGCGACTTCGCCGTCTCGGCGACGTGGGGCGTACTGATCCTCCTGCTGCTCATGATCTTCGCGCTGGTCTACCGGCGCTCGCTGCGCAAGCAGGGAGAGGTGTGGTGACCATGACCAGCACGCGTACCCGGGGCAGCCGCTCCCCCCTCGCCTCCGTCGGCCTGCACGCGACCCTCGTCGTCGCGTCCGTCATCGCCGTCTTCCCGGTCCTGTGGATCCTGCTGACCTCGCTCAAGCCCGCGCAGCACGCGATCACCACGGACTTCGTCAAGGAACCCACGCTCAGCAACTACACGTACCTGCTGGAGTCGAGCCACTTCCTCGACTGGTTCCTCAACTCCGTCCTGGTCGCCGGCGTCACCACCGTCCTCGGTGTCTTCATCGCCGCCACCACCGGATACGCGGTCAGCCGGTTCAAGTTCCCCGGCATGAAGCCGCTCATGTGGACCCTGCTCATCACGCAGATGTTCCCCATGGCCATCCTGATCGTCCCGCTCTACAACCTGATGGGACAGCTCGGGCTGCTCAACCAGCCCGTCGGTCTGATCATCACCTACCTCACCATCGCCGTGCCGTTCTGCGCATGGATGATGAAGGGCTTCTTCGACACCATCCCGATCGAGATCGACGAATCGGGCCGCGTCGACGGACTCAACCCCTTCGGCACCTTCTGGCGGCTGATCCTCCCGCTCGCCAAGCCCGGACTCGCCGTCACCGGTTTCTACGCCTTCATCACCGCCTGGGGCGAGGTCGCCTACGCCTCCGCCTTCATGGTGGGCGAAGAGAACCTCACCCTGGCCGGCGGCCTGCAGACCTTCGTCACCCAGTACACCTCCAACTGGGGTGCGATGAGCGCCGCCTCGGTCCTCATCGCGATCCCCGCGGCGATCTTCTTCGTTTTCGCCCAGCGTCACCTCGTCGCCGGGATGACGGCAGGCGCCACCAAGGGCTGACCACCCGAGCCTGCCCGTTCCACCTCCCGGCCCGACCTCTCCAAGGACGACATGACCCAGCACCTCGCCGACGCACTTCCCACCGCCACCGGCACCACGCCCGGCTGGTGGAGAGACGCGGTGATCTACCAGGTCTATCCGCGCAGCTTCGCCGACTCCAACGGGGACGGCATGGGGGACCTCGAAGGCATCCGCAGCCGCCTGCCCTACCTCAAGGAGCTGGGCGTCGACGCCGTCTGGCTCAGCCCCTTCTACGCCTCCCCCCAGGCCGACGCCGGCTACGACGTCGCCGACTACCGGGCCATCGACCCCATGTTCGGCACCCTGCACGACGCCGACGCCCTGATCCGCGAAGCCCACGGCCTGGGCCTGCGGATCATCGTCGACCTCGTCCCGAACCACTGCTCCGACCAGCACGAATGGTTCAAGCAGGCGCTGCGCGAAGGTTCCGGTTCCCGGCTGCGGGAGCGGTTCCACTTCCGTCCCGGCAAGGGCGAGAACGGCGAACTGCCGCCCAACGACTGGGAGTCGATCTTCGGTGGGCCCGCCTGGACCCGGGTCGCGGACGGCGAGTGGTACCTGCACCTCTTCGCCCCCGAGCAGCCCGACTTCAACTGGGAGCACCCGGCCGTCCAGGACGAGTTCCGCTCCATCCTGCGGTTCTGGCTCGACCTCGGCGCCGACGGCTTCCGCGTCGACGTGGCCCACGGCCTGGTCAAGGCACCCGGCCTGCCCGACCTCGGCGCCAAGGACCAGCTCAAGCTGCTCGGCAACGACGTCATGCCCTTCTTCGACCAGGACGGCGTCCACGAGATCTACCGCTCCTGGCGCCGGATCCTCGACGAGTACGAGGGCGACCGCGTCCTGGTCGCCGAGGCCTGGACCCCGACCGTCGAGCGCACCGCCCGCTACGTGCGCCCCGACGAGATGCACCAGGCGTTCAACTTCCAGTACCTGACGGCCGACTGGGACGCGGACGCACTGCGCGAGGTCATCGACGGCTCGCTGACCGCGATGCGCCCGGTCGGAGCCCCCACCACCTGGGTGCTGTCCAACCACGACGTCACCCGCCACGCCACCCGCTACGCCAACCCCGCCGGCCTCGGCACCCAGCTGCGCGAGCCGGGCGATCGCGAGCTCGGTCTGCGGCGGGCCCGCGCGGCGACCCTGCTCATGCTGGCGCTGCCCGGTTCGGCGTACGTCTACCAGGGCGAGGAGCTCGGCCTGCCCGACGTCACCGACCTGCCGGACGAGGTCCGCCAGGACCCCTCGTTCTTCCGCGCGGCGGGACAGGACGGCTTCCGCGACGGCTGCCGCGTGCCCATCCCGTGGTCGGGTACGCAGGCACCGTACGGCTTCGGCACCGGCGGCAGCTGGCTCCCGCAGCCGGCCTCCTGGGCGGAGCTGAGCGTGGAGGCGCAGACCGGCGACCCCTCCTCCACCCTGGAGCTGTACCGGACGGCCCTGCGGCTGCGCCGCGAGCGCCCGGACCTGGGCGAGGGCGAGTCGGTGGACTGGCAGGACGCTCCCGCGGGCGTCCTGGTCTTCCGCCGCGGGGACTTCCTCTGCGCGGCCAACACCACCGGCACGGCGGTGCGTTTCCCCGTCGCCGGCGAGGCCCTGCTGTCCAGCGGCGCGACGGTCGAGGACGGCGTGCTGCCGGCCGACACCACGGTGTGGTGGCAGGTGACGTCGGGGTGACCTCCCCCCTCCGGCTGACGGACATCGCCGCGCAGGCCCAGGTCAGCGAGGCGACCGTCAGCCGCGTGCTCAACGGGAAGTCGGGCGTCGCGGCCGGCACCCGGCACAAGGTGCTGGCCGCGATGGACCTGCTCGGCTACGAGCGGCCCGTGCGGCTCAAGCGCCGCAGCAACGGCCTGGTCGGACTGCTGATCCCGGAGCTCACCAATCCGATCTTCCCGGCGTTCGCGCAGGTCATCGAGCAGGCCCTGGCCGGGCACGGGTACACGCCGGTGCTGTGCACGCAGACACCGGGCGGAGCCACCGAGGACGAACTGGTGGAACAGCTGGAGGCGCGGGGGGTCACGGGCATCGTCTTCCTGTCCGGGCTGCACGCCGACGCGCACGCGGATCCCGCCCGCTACCAGCGCCTCGCCTCCCGCGGGCTGCCGTTCGTGATGATCAACGGCTTCAACGAGCAGGTGAACGCCCCCTTCATCTCCCCGGACGACCGGGCGGCCGCCGAGATGGCCGTACGGCACCTGCAGGACCTCGGGCACGAACGGATCGGGCTGGCCATCGGGCCGACCCGGTATGTGCCCTCGGCCCGCAAGGAGCAGGGCTTCCGCGGCGTCGTCCCGGACGCGGAGGCCGAGGGACGGATCCAGCGCACCCTCTTCACGGTCGAGGGCGGGCACGCCGCGGGCGGCGCCCTCCTCGACCGCGGCTGCACGGGCATCGTGTGCGGCAGCGACCCGATGGCGCTCGGGGTGATAAGGGCCGTGCGCGAGCGGGGCCTGCGGGTTCCGGAGGACGTGTCGGTGGTCGGCTTCGACGACTCGCCGCTGATCGCCTTCACGGACCCGCCGCTGACGACGGTCCGCCAGCCGGTACGGGCGATGGCGACGGCCGCGGTCGGCGCCCTGCTGGAGGCGGTGTCGGGAACCCCGGTCCAGCGCACGGAGTACGTCTTCCAGCCGGAGCTGGTGGTCCGAGGCTCGACGGCCCAGGCGCCGGGCTAGGGGTCGGGGGCTTCGCCCCCGCCCGGCCCCCCGCCCCGGGTCGGCGGCTTCGCCCCGGCC
>NZ_JOBX01000060.1:0-41155 GCF_000720645.1 Streptomyces sp. NRRL S-378 | reverse complement strand
CGTCCGCCCCACCCCATGCCTACTCCGCGCCCGCCCGCGCGCGCAGACTCGACGCCATGGACGACGACGCTACGGACAACCACCGACACCCCGTCACCGGCAACGCCGCCCGGCCCTTCGTGGCGGGCCGGTAGCGCCGGGCCCGGCCGGAAGGGGTCAGGTGGGGCCGGGGCGGAGGGAGCGCCAGATGTGGTCGGGGAGGTGGCGGGCGGCCTCGGCGAGGTCGATCACGTAGGTGCTGGAGAGCCAGCGGCGGGCCGCCTCCGCGAGCGGGCCCATGACCAGGACCTCGATCACGGGCGCGGGGAGCGGGGCGATCTCGCCGCGCCGTATGCGTACCTCGAGCCACTTGGTGATGGCCGCGAACTTCTCCGCCTCGGCGGCCCCGATCTCCGCGGCGTGCGCGACCAGGTAGCCCGAGTAGGCGGAGGCGTGCAGGAACAGCGCCACGTCGCGGTGCTCGCGGGTGAAGTCCAGGTACGCCGTGACCCACTGGTGCACACCGGTCCGGGCGGGTCAGGGCCGGGTGGCGCGCTCGTACAGGGCGCGGATGCCGTCGTCGAAGTGGACGCTGTACGAGGTCTCGTCGTCGCCGCCCCCGTCGCGGCCGCCGATCACCCCCATCAGGGTGTGACCGTCCGTCAGCACCGGCCCTCCGCTCGTGCCGTTGGGAACGCCCGCGCAGTCCAGCCGCAGCTGCGTCGGGCCGGCCGGGTGGGCGGTGGTCCGGCAGTCCAGGGGCTGCTCGGCGGCGTTCGGATAGCCCACGAGCCGTGCGGGCGCGGGCAGTGCGGTGCCGAAGGCGATCGTCTTGGCGCCGGTGACGTCCTCCAGCCGCTGGCCGGGGTACCCGGGCCGGCGCAGCCGGAGGAAGGCGACGTCGTGGTCGGGGTCCTGCCGCGCGGTCCAGCGGGGGTCCACGTCGATCCGGGTGGGCACCCAGACGCCGTACGGTGCTATGCCGTCCCGGTAGCCGGGCGCGAAGGCGAGGTTGGTGCGGAAGCCGCCGCCGTACACGCAGTGGGCGGCGGTGGCGATCAGGTAACCGGCGGGGGAGTGGACCACGACGCCCGAGCAGTGGTGATCGGGGTCGCCGTCGTTGCCGGGGGAGAAGAGCGCGCCGACCGCCGGCTCGGCGGGGGCGGGCCTCGCCTCCAGCGGATCGGAGGGCTTCCACCCGCCGGCGCGCCAGTTCACCGCACCGTCCCCGGCGAAGACCTTGCCGTCCGTGGGCGGTTCCGGGTCCTCCCGGACGATCCCGTCGAGGACGGCCGACGCCGTGCGGTCGGCACGCTCGGGGTCCTGCTGGTAGACGCCCCGCTCCGGATCGCCGTCGGCGCGGGTGGTGACGATGCCGCGCAGCTCCCAGGCGACGTACCCGGCTCCCGCCAGGACCAGGGCGCACACGAGGCCGACGGCCACGCGGCCCCGTGCCGCGGTCCGTTCCCGCTCCCGCCCCTGAACCCTGCTGGACATGTGGCCCCTTCCGCCCCGCGTACGCGTCCGACTCTCGGTTCGATGGGGGGAGCCCGGCCCGGGTTCCGAGGTCGGGACGTGTCCGTCCTCACAGCCGATCGTACCGGCGTGTGCATGCCATGGGGCGGGGCCCCCGGGGCACCGCCCGACTTCGGCTCCCCGCACGGGACGCACCCCGGCCCTAAAGCGGCTGCGGGAACCGCGCCCGGTTGAAAAGGTGACGGGATGGACGACGTGGCACAGAACGCATCCCCCGACGGCATCCCCCACCGCAACCCCGACGGCGTCCCCGCCGCCGTCCCCGGCTGGACCACCACCCCGGTCGGGCCGGAACTCCTGCGCGGCGCACTGGAGGTGGCGCGCACCGACTGCGGCGTCCTGCCGTACCGGCTGCCCGCCCGCGCCCGCCGCCAGGCCCCCGCCGACCTCACCGAGGTCGTCGCCCAGCCCGCCGGCGTCCGGCTGGCCTTCCGCACCAGGGCCACCGCCGTCGAACTGGACGTCCTCGCCACGACGACGGTCTACCGGGGCGCCCCGCAGCCCCCGGACGCCGTGTACGAGCTGCTGGTCGACGGCAGCCCGGCCGGGCGGGCCGTCGCCGGCGGCGGAAACGTCCGCACGGTCGACCTCGCCACCTGGGCCCAGGAGTTCACTCCCGGCCCGCCCGGCACCGTGCGGTTCACCGGCCTGGCCGCCGCGGAGAAGGACGTCGAGATCTGGCTGCCCTACCGCGGGGTCCACGAACTCATCGCCCTGCGCACCGACGCCCCGGTGGAGCCGGCACCGGATCCCGGCCGCCGCGTCTGGCTGCACCACGGCAGCTCGATCAGCCACGGCTCGAACGCCGACGGCCCGACCGGGACCTGGCCCGCGCTGGCCGCCGCCCGGGCCGGCGTGGAACTGGTCAACCTGGGCTTCAGCGGCAACGCCCTGCTCGACCCGTTCACCGCACGGGCCATGCGGGACACCCCCGCCGACCTGATCAGCCTCAAGATCGGCATCAACCTCGTCAACCACGACGTGATGCGCCTGCGCGCCTTCACCGCAGCCGTCCACGGCTTCCTCGACACCCTCCGCGAAGGACACCCCACGACACCGGTCCTGGTCGTCTCCCCGATCCACTGCCCGATCCACGAGGACACCCCCGGCCCGGCCGCCCCCGACCTCCGCGACGGGCGGCTGCGTTTCCGCGCCCTCGGCGACCCGGCCGAGGCCGCCCACGGGCGACTGACCCTGCGCGTCGTCCGCGACGAACTCGCCCGCATCACCGCCGCACGCGCCGCCGACGACCCCCACCTGCACCACCTCGACGGACGCGCCCTGTACGGGGAGGCGGACTTCGCCGAGTTCCCGCTGCCCGACGACCTCCACCCGGACGCCGCCGGCCACCGTCGCATCGGCGAACGCTTCGCCGCCCGTGCGTTCGGCTCCGCCTGGGCCCGGTGACGCCGAACCGGGCGTTCCCTACCCCCTGTCGAGTGCTCGGCGCTATCGTGCCGGGGCGGAGGGGCGACAGCACGAGGGGGGCGGGGCGGCGATGCGTTTTCTCTTTGTCCACGGCACGGGAGTACGGCGCGAGCGGCACGACCGGCTCTTCGCCCTGGTCCGCGAACGACTGACGGCCAGATTCCCCGACGCCGCCGTCGACTCCTGCTACTGGGGCGACCGGTTCGGCGCCACCCTCGGCGCCGGCGGCCGCTCCGTGCCCGGGCTGAAGCCCGCCGCGGGATCGGCGCCCGACCCCGTCGACGCGGAGACGGCCGAGTGGACCCTGCTGCTCGCCGACCCGCTGTGCGAGGTACGGGTCCTCGCCGAGGCCGGCTGGCCCGGCCCGGGCGGCAGCCCCGAGGGCGAGGACGGGAGCGGGTACGCGGACGACGACGCCTTCGCGATGCCCGGCGTACAGCCCGCCGGGGTACGGGTGCTCGCGCTGCTGGCCGGCTTACCGCCCGCGCCGCCCCACCCCGGGGACGAACTCGGCGCCCTGCTGCACGGCACCGGGCTCGCGGCGGACTTCCCCGCCGCCCTGGACACCGCCGCCCGCTCCGCCGAGGCGGCCCGCGCCGCGGAGCGCGCCACCGCCGAACCGCAGGCCCGGGAGCTGGCCACCGCCCTCGCCCGGGCCGTGACCGCCGGCGCGCTCGCCGCCGCCGGAGCCGAGGCAGACTGCACCGGCGCCGAACGCGACCGCCTCGTCGAACTGCTCACCACCCGCCTCGGCGGCGACGCCCGGGTCCCCGGCGCCCGGGCGGCCGCCGTCCTCGGCCGGCTCGCGATGCGGGTCACCACCCAGCCCCTGCTCAACGCCTGGCGCGGCTCCCTCACCGTCGGGGCCACCCCCGCGCTCGGCGACATCCTGCGCTACCAGGCCCGGGGCCACGACCTGCGCGCGTTCCTGCACGCCCGGATCACCGCCGCACCCGGTCCGACCGTACTCATCGGCCACAGCCTCGGCGGGATCGCCCTCGTCGACCTCCTCGCCCTCGCCGCCGCCCGCGGCGACGCCGTCCCCGGAGCGGAACTGCTCGTCACCGTCGGCTCCCAGGCCGCCTTCCTCCACGAGCTCGGCGCCCTGGCCGCCCTCGAACCCGGCGGGAAACTCCCCTACGGCTTCCCGCGCTGGCTCAACGTCTACGACCGTCAGGACGTGCTGTCCTACCTCGCCGGACCCGTCTTCCCCGGCGACCCGCGCATCACCGACCACGAGATCGGCAGCCGCCAGCCCTTCCCCGCCTGCCACAGCGCCTACTGGAAACAGGACTCCCTCTACGAACGGATCGAACAGGCGGTGGCCGAAGCGGAGATCGGGTGATCCCCACCGGCCTCCTGCCCCCCGCCCTCGGCCCGCAGCGCACCTTCGCGCTCGTCGCCGGCGTCGAGCGCTACGACATCAGCCACCGCTGGAACCTGCGCGGTCCGGCCCGCGACGCCCTGCGCTTCGCCGACTGGCTGACCGGCCCCGCCCAGGTACCGCCCGGCAACCTCAGGCTCCTGCTGTCCCCGCTCGACGAACCCGACGCCCTCGACTGGCCCGACTCCCCGGCCATGACCGCCTTGCGGACCGCGTACCGGCCGGCGACCGAGGAGAACGTGAAGGCGGCCCTCCTCGACGAACTCCCGCAGTGCGACGGCGACCTGTTGTGGATCTTCTGGGCCGGACACGGCTACCTCGGGCCGCGCCAGGAGCTGATGCTGCCCTGCGCCGACGCCCGCCCCAGCCAGATCCGGCACCTCAACCTCGACTCGGCGCTGCGCTGGTGGCGCACCGACCTCGTCAAACACCGCAGCTTCCCGCTCCAGGCCGCACTCGTCGACTCCTGCCGGGTCGACGCACCCCGCGACGCCCGGTGGAACTTCGGCAGCACCGACTACGGCGGCGGGAACTCGGTACCGGGACGCCGGCAGTTCCGGCTCTACGCCTCCCGCGAGGGCGAGGCCGCGCAGAACGACGCCGAGCGCGGCGCCGGACGCTTCACCGAGGCCCTCCTCACCGAACTCGGCGGCGCCTCCGTACGGGAGAGCGTCAGCGGGCTCCCGGCCGCCGCCCGCAGCATCCACCGCTCCTTCCGGGAACTGCGCGAACGCGGCGAGGGCTGGCAGCTCCCGCAGTTCCTCGTGGACCGGGACTGGGACGCCTGCTCCTTCCTCGACGACGACCTGACCGCTCCCGCGCCGCCCCGGGCCGCCCGGCTCGACCAGCAGGCCTGGGACGGACTCGGCGCGCTCTTCGAGGGCCGCGAACCGCCGCGCTGTGCCTACGAGGCCTACGCCTGGGCGTTCAAGGCGACCGGCTGCACCACCCCGGTCGGCGGCGGCCTGCCCGGCGACGGCCTCCTGGACGTGGTCCAGGACCTGGACGAACGCCACGGCGGACGCGGCGGCATGCCCCTGCCCGTGCCCTTCGTACGGTTCCTCGCGGACCGGGCCGCCGCGGCGGGCGACGCGGCCTGGGCGGGACGGCTGAAGGACTGGGTCGACACCACCCGCGAGCGGCTCGCCCTGCCGGTGCTGCCCCCGCCGCCGCCCCCGGCGCGCACCACGGTCGTGCACGTCGGGCTGGAGCCGCCGCCCGACGGCGGGCCCGGCTTCCGGGCCCGCATGTGGCTGCACGGCGAACGCGCCGAGCACATCTGGGAGTCGCAGGGCCCTCCCGTGCGCCTGGACGCCGTACGGGAGGAACTCGTACGGCAGCTCGCCCTCATCGGCGCGGCCCCCGGGGACGGCGGCGCGGCCGGGACCCCGAGCCGGGGCGGCGTCGACCGCATCGAGTTCCACGTCCCGTACGAGCTGCTCGACACCGACTTCGACCAGTGGCCGGTGCCCCGCGGTCCGGCCGGCCGGCAGCGCGCCCTCGGCCTGCTCCACCAGGTCGTGGTGCGCTGCCCGCAGGAGCGCGCCGACACCCGGGCCGAGTGGCACGGCAGCTGGCGCTGGCTGTGCACCAGGGGAGGCCGGCACCCCGAGGCCGTCCGGGTCGTGGAGGAGGCCGAGGTCACGGACGCCCTGGGGATGGAGCTGGCCGACCGCCCGGCGCCCGCATGCGTCCTGTCGCACACCACCGCCGGCCCGCACGCAGGTCTGCTGGAAGCCGTGCTCGAAGGCGGCGTCCCGGTCGCCGTGTGGCGGCGCGGGGGCGGAACGCCGCAGCCCCCGCTCCTCGACCTGCTCGCACCGGCCGGGCCCGACGGCCGCCCGGACCCCGGCGCACTGGACGTACTGGCCCTGCCCGCACGTGTGCGGGAAGTGCGCCGGGCGGCCGCCGGCGCCGCCGCGGACGCCGCGCGCACCACCCAACAGCCCGCAAGGGAAGACCAGTTGGTGCTCCTGTGGGACGATCCCGACGACATACCGGGCTTCCGGTCCCTGGCCTGACCCCGACCACTGACAGACGGCGGCACGACGATGGAGGCAGAGGCAGTGGTGAAGGACTGGTGGCTGTACCACGGGACCGGCGAGGGCGCGGACCGGCGGGCCCGCCTGGAGGCCGGATCCCCGCCGCCCTGGCGGGACTTCACCGGCACCCCCGACCCCGGGTACGCACCCCCCGGGTGCGAGGGGCCGGCCTGGGAGCGCACCCGGCGGCGCGGCGAGGGCTACGTCCCCGACGAACAGGAGAAGGACGTCGTCAACACGGCGCTGCACCTGCGCAGGCCGCTGCTGATCACCGGCAAGCCCGGCGTCGGCAAATCCACCCTCGCCTACAGCATCGCCTCGGACCTGGACCTGGGGCCCGTACTGCACTGGCCCATCACCAGCCGCACGGTCCTGCGCGACGGCCTGTACCTGTACGACGCCATCGGCCGGCTCCAGGAGGCCGGGCTGGAGCAACTGCGCAGGCCCGCCGGCCCGGTGGGCCGGGCGACGACGGCACCGGACGCCGCCATGACCGCGGACGCGGCCCTGCCCGCGCCCGAACCCGAGCCCGCCCCCGCGCCCTCGATCTCCCGCTACCTGCGCCTCGGGCCGCTGGGGACCGCACTGCTGCCGCAGGACCGGCCCCGCGTCCTGCTCGTCGACGAGATCGACAAGAGCGACATCGACCTCCCCGGCGACCTCCTCACCGTCTTCGAGGACGGCGGCTTCGTCATCCCCGAACTGGCCCGCCTCGCCCAGGAGGACCCCACCGTCGCCATCGGCACCGACGACGACCCGGACGCCGCCGTCCGCGTCACACAGGGCCGCGTGCAGTGCCGGTACTTCCCCGTCGTCGTCCTCACCAGCAACGGCGAACGCGACTTCCCGCCCGCCTTCCTGCGCCGCTGCGTCCGCCTGCACCTGGAACCGCCCGGCGAGGAGAAGCTCGCCCTCATCGTGCGCCGCAGGCTCGGCATCGACGTCGAGGCCGGCGGGGAGTACCAGGAGCTCGTCCGGGACTTCATCGACCGCGCCGGGGACGGTGACCTCGCCACCGACCAGCTCCTCAACGCCATCCAGCTCCGCCTCGCCGGAGCCTGGTCCGCCCCCGGCGACCGCGACCGCTTCCTCAAGACCGTCATGCAGCACCTGACCGGGCCGACGGCGTGATCGAGGAGCTGCTCGCCGCCCTCGCCGACGGCGCCGACGACGCGGGCCCGCGTCCCGGCATCGGGGCGGAGGAGATCGCCGACATCCTGTGGCTGGCCGCCCGCGTGGATCCCGCCGGGCCCCGCGCGCCCGCCGTGACGCCCGGCGACTTCGCGGGCCTGCCGCCACCGGCCGCCGACCCGCCGGCCCCCGAGGCCGCCACGGCCCCCGGCGGCCCGGCCGACGGGCAGTCGGCCGTCAGGATCTACCCCGCCTCCGTCCCCCACCCGGCCGGGAAACCGGCCGACGACGGCGCGGGCCGCCGGGGCTCCCCCGTACGGCTGCCGCGCGCCGCCTCCCTCGACGACCCGCTCGCCCTGATGCGCGCCCTGCGCCCCGTCGGCCGGCGCTCCATCGGCGGCCCGGGGGAGGAGCTGGACGAGCAGCTCACCGTCGAGCGCAGCATCGAGCGGATGGTGCCCACCCCGGTCCTGCGGCCTGCCGAGAGTCGCTGGCTGGACCTGGCGCTGGTCGTCGACACGCACCACTCGATGCTGCTCTGGGCGGACCTCGTGGACGAACTGCGCCGCGTGCTGACCCGCAGCGGGGTCTTCCGCGACGTACGCACCTGGCGGCTGACGGGTACCGGCTCCGGCGCCACCCCGATGCTCACCCGGGGCCGGTGGGGCGCACCCCGCAACCCGCTGGAACTGGCCGACCCCGCCGGCCGCAGGCTGATCCTCGTCCTCTCCGACACCGTGGCGGGCGGCTGGCGCGAGGCCTCCGTACAGGGCGTGCTCCGGCACTGGTGCACGCACAACGCCGTCGCCGTGCTGAACGTCCTGCCCGAACGGCTCTGGACGCGCGGCGCCGTCCGGCCCGTCCCCTTCGCCGTCCGCGCGGACCGGCCCGCGGCCGCCACCCGCTCCTGGCAGCGGGTGGCGACCGCCCGCCGCTCCCGCGCCGGCCGCCGGCGCGCACCCGACGTCGTCCCGGTGGTCGGCGTCGCCCCGGGCAGCCTGGCCCGGCTGGTGCGGGTGGTCTCCGGGGACGGCCGCTGGCGGCGCCTGGCCTGTCTGCGGCTGGAAGCAGAAGCGGAAGCGGATCCGCAGCCGGGGGCGGAGCCGGGGACGGCGCACGTGCGGGAGGCCCCCTCGGCCGGTCCGCGCAGCGCTCTGGAGGTGGTGGAACGCTTCCGCGCGAGCGCCTCCCCGACCGCCCAGCAGCTCGCCGCGCACCTGGCCGCCGTACCGCTGACCCTGCCGGTCATGAACCTGGTCCGGCGCTCCCTGCTGCGCGACTCGGAGCACGGCCACCTCGCGGAGGTCGCCCTCGGCGGGCTGTTCGCGCCCTGGGACCACGAACGAGACGCCGAGGAGGTGGAGTTCGCGTTCCTGCCGGGGGTCCGGGAGGCGCTGCTCGGCTCACAGCTGCGCGGGGACGTGGCCGCCGTACGGGAACTGGTCCGCCGCCGGGTGTGGGAGTACATGTCCCGCAGCCGCGGCACCGGGCCGGACTTCTCCGCGACCCGCGTCACCGACGGGCGGGAGGGCCGCCGCACCGTCGCCGAGGGCACCCTGCCCTTCGCGGCGCGCCCGCCGCAGGACCCCGGGCTCGCGGACCGGGTCGTACGGGTCCGCTACGACCCGATGCCCGAGCCTCAGGAGGTGGGCACCCTGCTGACACCCCGCCTCGTCCTCACGGTCGGGGACGCGCCCCTGCCCTCCGGGGCGGCGGCATGGGTGCGGGCGGGCGACCGCGAGGTCGCCTGCCGCGCGGTGTGGGCGGACGACGCCCTGCCCCGGGTGTTCCTCCTGCTGGCCGACGAGGACCTGGTGGACCCCGCGCCCTGGTCGGGGGCGACGCCCTGGGCGCAGGCGGATCCCCAGGTGGTCCGCGTCCGGGTCGACGGCGTCACGGACCAGGGCCGCCCCGTCGCGCTGACGGGCGAGGCGGTTCCGTACGAGGGCGACCGCAACGGAGAGCTCGTCCGGCTCTCCCCGGAACCGGAGGCCTGGACCCACTACCGCGGCGGCCCCGTCTCCCACGAGGGCGACCTGCTCGGCGTCGTCCACGGCGTCTGGCCGGACCGCATGGTGTTCCTGTCGGGCCGCGCCCTGCTGGAACAGCCGGGCTTCCGGGCGGCGATGGCGGAGCACGGGCAGGTCCGCCGGGTGCCGAGCACCTTCGTGTGCCTGGCCGTGCAGCCCGGTGACGACGCCGTGTACCCGGTCGGGAGCTCGCCCCACGCGGAGGCGGTGAAGCTCCTGATGGGGCTCATCGCGGACACGGGCCTCACGGAGACGCTGGCCGGCAGTGGGCCGGGAGCGCCCCTCTTCCTGCTGCTGCAGGGACCGGGCGCCTTCGGCAGGGCCGGCCGGCTGCTGACCGGCCTCCCCGAGGCCATGGCCCGGTTCGCCGACCGGACGGGGGACGGCGGTCCCCTCTCGCTCGACGTGGCCGTGGCCGCGGGGCCCATGGAACCGGTCCTGACGGACCTCGACCTCGACGGGCTGCCCACGTCGGAGGCCGCCCGGATCGTCCGGCATCCCGGGATGGCGGACCGGCGCCGGCTGCTCCCGGGGTCCCTCGCCGTCGCCCTGTCGCAGCCCGTGTACGAGGTGCTCGGCGAGAAGGTCGGTCCCACGGCGACGCGTGCGCTCGTACCACTCGGCGGCGAGACGGAGGGCTGGTTGTGCACCGACCCCGGCGAACTCGGCGCGGCCCTGACGGAGGCCGACGCGTCGCAGGACGCCGGCGTCGTATGGCCGGTGTGCGGCCGCCCGGCGGTGGAGGACGTCCGCGTCCCGTGCAGGGGGATCCGGCTGCCCGGCCACGACGTGTGCCTCGCCCATCTCGGGCCCGACGAGGAGCACCAGTACCTGGGGACCCTCGGGCCCGGATCCACGGTGGACTTCAGGGGCACCACCTTCAGGGAGGGGCTGCTCCAGCGGCTTCTGGCCGCGCTGCGGGAATCGCGCGCGCAGCCCGTCACCCTGGGTGAGGCGGCCTTCGACCACGCCACCTTCGTGGACGACTGGAACGAGGGCGGCATCGAGTTCCAGGCCGGGGCCTCCTTCACCCGGGCCGTCTTCGCCGGGCGGGCCAGGCTCGGGAACTCCACGTTCGCCGGACGGGTCTCCTTCTACGAGGCGGTGTTCCTGGGCGTCGGCGACTTCGACCGCAGCCGGTTCCACGGGGATGCGGATTTCCGCCGTGCGCAGTTCCGCGGCCTGGCGGGGTTCTCGGACACCGCCTTCCTGGACGAGGTGTCCTTCGACCGGGCGGTGATGGAGCTGTCGGCGGACCTGAACGGGATGCGGGCGGCCGGGCGTGCGGACTTCTCCCGGGCCGTGTTCTGCGGCCTGACGGGGCTGAGCGGGGCCCGCTTCGAGGCATCCGTCTCCTTCACCTCCACCACGTGGGAGCAGGGGCTGGTCGCCACCGGTGCCGTGTTCGAGGGGCCGGTGGACTTCCGCCGGGCCAGGTTCCTCGGGCGGGTGCGCCTCGAACAGCTGAGCCTCCCGGAGGCACCTGCGTTCGTCCTCGACGACCTGCACGGTGCGTGGGACACCCAGCGGCGCCCGGACGGCACCTGGGACATCCGGCTGCGCGGCACCGGGACGCAGTGACGGCGGGGACCCTTCCGGTCAGGAGCCGCTGTGGGAGGCCTCCAGGCGGCGTGGGGGGCGGCCGTCCTGGGCGGGGAGGCTCGCCTCGATCTCGTCCAGGGCGCGGCGGGCCGTCGCGATGCGGTCCCGTACGTCGGTGTCGGGGCCGGGCGGGGCCGGCGGCGGCCCCGGCTGCTTGCGGTCGCGGTTGGCCGCGTCCTCGATCTCGCGAGCCTCGTCGAGGGAGTTGAGGACCACCCCGATCAGGACGTTGACCAGGACGAACGAGGCGAGCAGCGCGTAGGAGGCGTAGTAGACGATGCTGAGGCGGGAGATCTGCAGGCCCGCCCGGACGGCGTCGGTGAGGCCGTCCAGGGTGGTCAGCAGGAAGAGCGTGAGCATGGCGCGGCCCACGGAGCCGTAGTGCCCGGGGTCGGACTCGGCGAAGCAGACCCAGCCGACCATGGCGTACACGTACAGCACCAGTCCGCCGACGAACAGGAAGCTGGCGGTGCCGGGCAGGCTCCGGCCGACCGCGATCAGCAGGATGCGCAGGTGCGGGAGGAAGCGGGCCGTGCGCAGCACCCGCGCCAGCCGCAGCAGCCGCAGCAGGGTGGTGTTCTCGCGGACGAACGGGACGAAGGCGGAGGCGACGACCGCGAGGTCGAAGAGGTTCCACGGGTCACGGAAGAATGCTTTCGGCCGGTCCGCGAAGGCACCGGCGCGCAGCAGCATCTCCAGACTGAACAGGGCCAGGCAGCACTGTTCGGCGGTCCGCAGCAGCAGCTGGTGTTCGGCGGCCAGCCCGCTGTACGTCTCGGCACCCATCAACGCGGCGTTGAGCAGGATCACGCAGAAGACGACCGCCCCGAAGGCGGGGGCCTCGGTGGCCACCCGGCACCGGGCCGCCAGTTTCATCCGACCGCGTCCGGCCTGCCTCGGGTCTGTCATCGTGCTCCTCGTACTCTCGCGTGTACCACGGGCGAACGGCGGCCCGCCTTCCCTAACGCCCCACAGCCGATCCGGTTTCACCACCGCGCGCGCCCCAACGCGCCGAGGCGTGCGCCCCCACCGTCCGAACGGCGGCGGGGGCGGAGGGCCCCGCCACCCGTCCGTCCGCCCAAATGCGTTGCATGAACAGTCGGTTGATCCGCGGGTGGAACGGGCCCGTGGCGCATATGCTCGGCGCGTGCATCCGTACGCCTGACCACCGGCACATCTGAACACCCGCGCATCCGTGCACTCGCACGTCCGTGCGCCGTACGTCTCGCGAACCGTTAGGGGACCGCGCCGTGAGTGTCCGCATTCAACCCTCCTCGCAGGTCGACGCGAGCGCCGAGCTCGGCGAGGGGACGACGATCTGGGATCTGGCGCAGATACGCGAGGAGGCCCGCCTCGGGCGTGGGTGCATCGTGGGCCGGGGCGCGTACGTCGGGCCGGGGGTCCGGATCGGCGACCACGTGAAGCTCCAGAACTACGCACTCGTCTACGAGCCGGCCGTGCTCGGCGACGGCGTGTTCATCGGCCCGGCCGCCGTCCTGACCAACGACTTCTACCCGCGCGCGGTCGATCCCGACGGACGGCTCAAGCGCGACGGGGACTGGGAGGCCGCCGGGGTCGTCGTGGCCGAGGGCGCCTCCCTCGGGGCCCGCTCGGTGTGCGTGGCCGGGGTGCGGGTCGGGCGCTGGGCCCTCGTCGCGGCCGGAGCGGTGGTCAGCAAGGACGTTCCGGACTTCGCGCTCGTGGCCGGGGTGCCGGCCCGCCGGATCGGCTGGGTGGGCCGGGCCGGGGTCCGGCTGGTGGAGGTCGAGGGCGAGCCGGGCACGTGGGAGTGTCCGCGCACCGGGGCGCTGCACGACGAGAAGGGCGACACGCTCGTCGAGCGACGCTGACGGAATGTCGGCAATTTAGGCCACAAGCATTTCCTCAAAACCACAATCAATGAACATCCGTGGGCATAACGTGTCCCTGCACACGGGATCTGAGCAGGCAACAGGCCTTGCTCAGTGGGGGGTTGTGTACGACGAGGCACCGCGGGCAGCGCCCGGCGGAGCGCGGGTCCACCGCGCCCGCCGACACTGCCGTGCGCGCGTGTCCCGGTCCGAGGCATCGCTGGGGGGATCCAGACGGCAGCCTTTCGGACGGCTCGTGCCCGCGGCGCCAGGCGCCTCGGGCACGGGCGCCGTCACGCGCAGTCCCCCTCCGCGGAAGGACGACCGCCAGGTCCGTCCGAGGAGCGAACAGAGGGGGTAGGTGTGTTGGAGCCGAAGAGCTCGGACATGCGGGGTGCGAGCGGCACCCGGGGAGTCGGGGTGGGGACCCGATGACCGTCACACGATTAGCAGCACTGGCCCAAGCGGATCCGGATCTGCACGCACTGGCGCAGCGGCTGCTCGGGCTGGCCGAGGCGGGCCTGCCCGCCATGTACCTTCCCGAGGCGGAGACCTTCGCCTTCACCCGGGCCGGAACGGTCTCGCCCGAGGGCACCCGCCGCCTGGAACTGCGGGGTACCAGCACCCGGTACGCGGCCATCACCGCGCTGGGCGCCCGGTTCCTGCCCGAGGACCGGCAGCGCGCCCTGTTCGGCGGACGTTCCGCCGAGGAGTTCACCGGGGTGCTCGTGGAACGGCTGCCGGGAGTGGTCAACCTCGGCGACGCGGCGCTCATCGCCTGGGCCGCCGCCGAGACCGGCCATCCGAAACTGTCCGACGCCCTCGACCGGGTCGCCGCCCTGGACCTGCCCGGGCAGCCGCAGTACACGGTCGAGGCGGCCTGGGTCCTCTCCGCCCTCGCGGCCGCGCGCGCCGCGGTGGACGTGGAGGACCGCCTGGCGGCCGCCCGGGACCGCCTGCTGATGGCCAGGATCGGGAACGGTCCGCTGTTCCCGCACGCCACCGGTCCGGGACCGGTGCCCGGCTACCGCGCGCACGTGGCCTGTTTCGCCGACCAGACCTATCCGCTGCAGGCGCTGGCCCGGCTGCACGCGAGCGGCGACGACCCGGACGCCCTCGCGGCAGCCGACGCCTGCGCCGCCCGCATCGTCGACCTCCAGGGCGACGGCGGACAGTGGTGGTGGCACTACGACGCCCGCACCGGCGGCGTGATCGAGGGCTTCCCCGTCTACAGCGTGCACCAGCACGCGATGGCACCGACCGCCCTGTCCGACCTCGCCGAGGCGGGCGGCACGGACTTCGGCGCGGCCGTCCGCCGGGGACTGCGCTGGATGACCGAGGTGCCCGAACTCGTCGGGCCCGCCGGCACCCCGCGCGAGCCGATGATCCGTGAGGACCTCGGCGTCACCTGGCGCAAGGTCTACCGCGGCGACCCCAAGAAGGCCGTCCGGGCAGCCCGGGGGCTCACCACCCGCGTCGTCCCGAACGCCCGGCTCGCACCCCTGGACCTGCTCTTCCGCCCCCGCGCGGTGGACCGGGAGTGCCGCCCGTACGAGTTCGGCTGGATGCTGTTCGCCTGGCTCGGGGGGCCGCAGAGATGACCCGTCACACCCTCTTCGGGGTCGCACTCGACCCCCTGACCATGGACGAGACCGTGCAGCGCTGCCTCGACGCCGTCCGGCGCGGGGAACAGATCGAGATCGGCATGGTCAACGCCGCCAAACTGGTCAACATGCGGCGCGACCCGGCCCTCGCCGAGGCCGTCGCCGGCTGCGACCTCGTCCTGGCAGACGGCCAGGCCGTGGTCTGGGCCGGCCGCGTCCTGGGCGTCCGGCTGCCCGAACGCGTCGCGGGCATCGACCTGTTCATGCGCCTGCTCGCCGCCGCCGAGGTCGCGGACATCCCCGTCTACCTGCTCGGCGCCCAGCAGGAGGTGCTGGAGATGATGCTCCGGCAGATCTCCGAACGCTTCCCGAAGCTGCGGGTCGCCGGCAGCCGCAACGGCTACTTCGGCGACTCCGAACAGGAGGGGATCGCCGACTCCGTCGCCGACAGCGGCGCCCGCCTGCTCTTCCTCGGCATGACCTCCCCCAAGAAGGAGATCTTCACCGCCGGCTACGGCAAGCGCACCGGCGCCCACGTCGTGCACGGCGTCGGAGGCTCCTTCGACATCCTCGCCGGCATCACCAAACGGGCCCCGCTCGTCTGGCAGCGGATGGGCCTCGAATGGTTCTACCGGACCCTCCAGGAACCGCGCCGCCTCGGCAAGCGCTACCTCACCACCAATGCCGCCTTCCTCGCCATGACGGTCCGCGAGCTCATCCACCGCACACCGTCGGCCGCTCCCGCGAACAGGAGTCACTGCTGATGCGCGTCGTCGTCGTGGGACAGGGATACGTCGGCCTTCCGCTGGCCATCAGGGCCGCCGAGGTCGGCCACCAGGTGATCGGTTACGACGTCGACGCGCGGCGGGTCAAGAGCCTCGCCGCCGGAGAGTCGTACGTGGAGGACGTCTCCTCCGAACGCCTCGCCCGCGCCCTGGAGCGCGGCACCTACCGGGCCAGCGAACTCGCCCGGGACTGCGGCGGTTTCGACGTCGCCGTCGTCACCGTCCCCACCCCCTTGCAGGACGGGGCACCCGACCTGCGCTACATCGAGGAGTCGGCCCACACCCTGGCCCGCTTCCTGCGCCCGGGCGCCACGGTGATCCTGGAGTCCACCACCTACCCGGGCACCACCGAGGAACTGTTCGCCCCGATCCTGGAGGACGGCTCCGGGCTCACCGCCGGCCCCGACTTCCACCTGGGATACAGCCCCGAGCGCATCGACCCGGGCAACACCGTCTGGGGCTTCCAGCAGACGCCCAAGGTCGTCTCCGGCGTCGACGCCGCCTCCCTGAAGGCCGTCGAGGCCTTCTACGGGCAGCTCGTCGACACCACCGTGCCCGTGCGCTCGCCCAAGGAGGCCGAGCTGGCGAAACTGCTGGAGAACACCTTCCGGCACGTGAACATCGCCCTCGTCAACGAGATCGCCATGTTCGCCCGCCACCTCGACATCGACGTGTGGCAGTCCATCGAAGCCGCCTCCAGCAAACCCTTCGGCTTCATGAAGTTCACCCCGGGCCCGGGGGTCGGAGGGCACTGCCTGCCCATCGACCCCTCCTACCTGAACTGGCGCGTGCAGCGCGAACTCGGCCAGAACTTCCGTTTCGTCGAACTCGCCAACGACATCAACAACCACATGCCCGAGTACGTGACGCGCCGGGTGATCGACGCCCTCAACGCCAAGCGCCGCTCCGTCAACGGCTCCCGGGTCCTGCTGCTCGGCCTCGCGTACAAGAAGAACACCGGCGACGCGCGCGAGTCGCCCGCCGTACGCATCGCCCAACTGCTCCTCGACATGGGGGCGAAGGTCCGCGCCGTCGACCCCCACGTGGTCGAGAGCGTGAAGGTCGACGTCCGCCTCGCCCGGGTCGAGGCCACCCGCAAGGAGCTGGCCGCCGCCGACGTCGTGGTCCTGCTCACCGACCACGACTCCTTCGACTACCAGATGATCACCGAGCACGCCTCCTTCGTGCTCGACACCCGCAACCGCATGACCGGACCGAAGGTGGAGGTGCTCTGAACCCATGACCAGGATCGTCTGCGTCGCCGGGGCGCGCCCCAACTACATGAAGATCAAACCGGTGATGGACGCACTGGAGCGCCGCGGCGCCGAAGTGGTCCTCGTCCACACCGGACAGCACTACGACGAGTCCATGAACGACGTGTTCTTCCGCGACCTCGGCATCCGGACGCCCGACCGCTACCTCGGCGCCGGCTCCGGCAGCCACGCCCGGCAGACCGGGCGGGTGATGGCCGCCTTCGAGCCGTTGCTCGACGAACTGGCACCGGACGCCGTGGTGGTCGTCGGGGACATCAACTCCACCCTCGCCTGCTCCCTGGTCACCGCCAAGGCCGGCCCCCTGCTGGCCCACGTCGAGGCCGGGCTGCGCAGCCGCGACTGGAGCATGCCCGAAGAGGTCAACCGGGTCGCCACCGACCGGGTCAGCGACTACCTGCTGGCCCCCTCGCCCGACGCCGCAGCGAACCTCCGCGCGGAGGGCTACCGCGAGGACCAGATCCACGTCGTCGGCAACGTCATGATCGACACCCTCCTCGCCAACCTGGACCGGGCCCGGCAGTCCGACGTCCTGGACCGCCACCGACTCACCCGCGGCGGATACGGCCTGGTCACCCTGCACCGGCCCGCCAACGTGGACGACCCCGGGGCACTGCGTGGCCTGCTCAAGGCCCTCGGCGAGATCGCCGGCCGCTGCCCCCTGCTGCTGCCCGTGCACCCGCGGGCCGCCGGCCGGCTCGCCGAACTCGGCGTCCCCGACGGCATCCGGCTCGTACCGGCCGCCGGGTACCTCGACTTCATCGCCCTCCAGGACTCCGCGCGCCTGGTGCTCACCGACTCCGGCGGCGTCCAGGAAGAGACCACCGCGCTGGGCGTGCCCTGCGTCACCCTGCGGGAGAACACCGAGCGCCCCATCACCATCGAGGAGGGCACCAACGTCCTGGCCGGCACGGACCCGGACCGGATCGTGGCCACCGTCGACAAGGTCCTCGACACTCCGCCCGCGCCCCGCTGCCCCGCCCTGTGGGACGGCCGCGCCGGCGAGCGCATCGCCGCCGTCCTCCTCGACGGCGGGACCGCCGGCACCCGGCCCAGACCCACCGACCTCGTGCCGGCCACCGGACCCGGACCGCAATAACCGAACCATCCGCAACAAGGGGGAAGACCATGGATCTCGCCGAGATAGGGCGGGTCATGCGCAGGCGCTGGTACGTGCTGCTGCCCGGACTGCTGCTGACGGCGGCACTCACCACCGCCGTGCACCTGCTGATCCCGGTGGAGTACCAGTCGCAGAGCACCGTGACGCTGCTCAACTCGTCGAAGGCCACCGAGGCCTTCGACGGAAACCCCTTCCTCAGCACACAGGCCTCGCTGACCGGCATGGCCGACGGCCTCGCCCGCAACCTCAACTCGGACGGGGCCAAAGCCGACCTCAAGGCCCTCGGCGTCACAGGCAAGCACGAAGTGAAGATCGCCGACAACGCCCAGGGTCCCTTCATGTGGCTGACCGTCACCGGCACCGACCCGGCCGCCGTCCTGCGGTCCGACGAACTCCTCACCGGCTACGCCGACAAGCGGCTCAAGGAGTTCCAGACCCAGCAGTCCGTGGCCCCCGAGGCCATGATCCGGATGGCCACCATCGTGCCCCCGCAGAAACCGGAGGCGCAGACCAAGACCCGGATCCAGTACATCGTCATGGTGGGCGCGCTCGGCTTCGTCCTCAGCCTGGTCGCCACCTTCTTCGTGGAGGCCCGCAAGCGCACCCCGCGCGGGAAGAACCACCCGGCCCCCGCCGGGACGCCCGCCACGGACACCCCCGCACCCGCAGCCGCCACGCCCGTCGCGACCGACGAGACCATGGCCCTGCGCACCGTCGGCCCGAGCGGGGCCGGATCACCGTGACCGACACCGGTACGAGCACGCAGACCACCCCGGCGGCGCCCTCCCTCGGGCGCAAGGTCGGCTCCGCGGCCAAATGGAGCCTGATCAACACGGTCGTCATGCGGCTCGGCAACTTCGCGACCGGCATCGTCCTCGCCCGCTACTTCCTCGGGCCCGAGGCCTGGGGCGTCTACGGCATCGCCCAGACCGTCCTGCTCGTCCTGCTCTCCGCGAACGAACTCGGCGTCTCCCTCGCCATCGTCCGCTGGGAGGGCGACCCGCGCCGCTTCGCCCCCACCGTCCTCACCCTGAGCGCGGCCTCCAGCTGCCTGCTGTACGCCGTGCTCTTCGCGACCGCCCCGGCCGTCGCCGACGTGCTCGGCTCACCCGAGGCCTCCGGGGTCCTGCGCGTCATGTGCCTGTGCGTGGTCCTCGACGGACTGTCCCAGGTGCCCGCCGGCTTCCTCACGCGGGAGTTCGCACAGGGCCGGCGGATGGCCGTCGACGCGCTCAACTTCGTCCTGAGCACCGCCGTCACCCTGCTGCTGGCCGTCCAGGGCTGGGGCGCGATGAGCTTCGCCTGGGGCTCCGTCGTCGGCAACGTCGCCGCCCTCATCGGCTGCTGGCTCGCCGCACCCGGCACCCTGAAGTTCGGCTGGGACCGCGAACAGGCCCGCGCCCTGCTGAAGTTCGGCCTGCCGCTCGCCGGAGCGAGCATGCTCGCCCTCGGCGTGGTCAACGTGGACACCATGGTCGTGGGCGCCACCCTGGACCCGCTCGCCCTCGGCTTCTACGTCCTCGCCTTCAACATCTCCGGCTGGCCCGTCCGCGTCATCTCCGAAGCGGCCCGCCGCGTCTCCTTCGCCGGTTTCTCCCGGCTGGCCGACTCGCCGCAGGCACTCGCCGCCGGCTTCGCCCGCGCCCTCGGCGTGGTGACGGCGGCCACCGTCCCGCTGTGCGTCCTGCTGGCCGCCCTCGCCGCACCCGTCATCGGACTCCTCTACGGAGAACGCTGGCTGCCCGCGGCAGGCGCCCTGCCCTGGCTGATGGCACTCGGCCTGGTCCGCATCGGCTGCGAACTCGCCTACGACTGCCTGGTCGCCATCGGCCGGCGCCGCTCGCTCATCGGGGTCCAGGGCCTGTGGCTCGTCCTCCTGATCCCCGCCCTCGTGATCGGCGCCCGCTGCGGCGGGATCGTCGGCGTGGCCCAGGGACACGTCGTGGTCGCCGGTGCGATCGTGGTCCCGGTCTTCCTCCTCGCCCTGCACCGCGGCGGCATCCCCCTGGGCACGGTCGCCCGGGCCTGCTCCTGGCCGCTGCTCGGCGGAGCCGTGATGACCGCGGTGCTCCTCGTACTGGAGCGGTACCTCGGCGACTCCGTGCCCGCCCTCCTGGCGACCGCGGCAGCCGGCACCCTGTGCTACGCCGTGTGCCTCCTGCCCGCCCGAAAAACGCTCCGAGGATAGGCGACCGGTCATGTTACGGAACCGAAGGCGCCCGGGGGCGTGGCTGCTCGCCGCAGTGGTGCTGGTCGTCGTCCTCACCCTGTACGACGCAGACCGCACCGGGGTCGGCGACCCGAAGGCCGTGCCCTCCGCGACCCCTTCGGCCGCCCTCCCCGGCCCGGCGACGCCCGCCCCCACCGCCACGCCGAGCCCGTCGGCCACCCCCGCCCCGTCGGCCCCGCCGGGCACCGGCGAACCGTCCCCCTCCGCCTCCGCCACCGCCTGCACCTCGCCCGGGGCCTGCGGATACCCCGACGCGGACAGCACCGGCCCGCGGATCGCCCTCGAACGGCACGACACCGGCAACATGTCGGTCAAGAAGGACGGCACGGTCATCAACGGCTGGGACATCCGAGGCTCCCTCGACATCTACGCCAACGACGTCACGATCATCGACAGCAGGATCACCTCCACCAACTGGTGGGGGATCAACCTGCGCCCCGGCTACAGCGGCCTGAAGGTCCTGCACACCACCATCACCGCCGTCCCCGGCAAGGGCCCCGACAACGGAGGGGTCAACTACGCCGTCTCCAACATGGGCGGCAGCTCCATCGAGGTCGGCTGGTGCGACATCTCGGTGTTCGGCAACGCCCTGTCGATGGGCCAGGGCGACCTGCACGACAACTACGTGCACGACCTGGTCGCCTTCCGCAACCAGGGCGGCGAATGGCAGCACATCGACGCCGTCATCAGCGGCGGCGGCAACAAGGGCCGGCTGACCGTCCGGCACAACACCCTGCTCAACTCCACCCCCGTGGACAAGGGCGCCACCGCCGCCGTGGGCCTCTTCGCCGACACCGGGGTCGTCTCCTCCGTCGTCGTCGAGGACAACTGGCTGGCCGGCGGCGCGTACGCGCTCTACGGCGGCGGCCCGGGCGCCACCGGCATCCAGGTCACCGGCAACGTCTTCTCCACCCAGTACCACCCGGCCGGCGGCGCCTACGGCCCGGTCACCGCCTGGAACGCGGGCGGCGCCGGGAACGTGTGGAAGGACAACCGCATGTCCGACGGCCGCCCGGTGGAACCCGCCCCCTGACAACCGCCCCACCACGGAGGCAGCGACATGCGCCGTATCGCCCGGGCCCCCTGGGAACTGCTCAAGCGGGCCTTCGGCTGGCTGGTGCTCTTCGAGGCCCGCAACAAGCTCCTGCTCCTGCCGTCGGCCGTACGGCTGCGGCGCTTCGAGGACGCCGAGACCACCCGTCTCGCCGCCCTCCTGGGCCGGCCGCCGTACGCCCGGGTCGCCACCGTCATCGCCACCCACCGGCGCCCCGACGCACTGCGCGCCGCGGTCCGCTCCGCCCTGGCGCAGACCGTCGCCGACCAGGTGGTCATCGTCGTCGACGACGGAGCCGGCCTGCCCGAACTGCCCACGGATCCGCGCCTGTTCGCGGTATCCCTCGCCCGCAACACGGCGACCGCCGGAGTCGTGCGCAACGTCGGCATCCGGCTCACCCGCTCCCGGTACGTGGCCTTCCTCGACGACGACAACCTGTGGGAGCCCGACCACCTGCAGCAGGCCCTCGCGGCACTCGACGCCGCCGACGGACCCGACGCCGTCTACACCGCACTGCGCAGGGTGCTGCCCGACGGCACCGAACGCGACGTCCTGTCGGTGCCCTTCGACCGCCGCCGTGCCGCCCACGAGGCCTTCCTGGACACCAACGCCTTCGTGGCCCGCCGCAGCCGGGCCCTGCACTTCAGCCGGCTGCGCCGGACCCCCGAGGTGCTGCCCCGCGAGGACTGGGAGCTCATCCGCCGCTACGCCCGCCGCCACGAGGTGCGCCACCTGCCCCGCCCCACCGTCCGCTACCTGGTCAACCCCGGCAGCTTCTACACCGCGTGGGAGGGATAGCCGCCGGGGCGGGGACAGGGGTCAGCGCACGGCCAGCGGGGTCTCCGACGCGAGGCGGGACAGCTTCTCCGGGTTGCGGACGTAGTAGAGGCCGCTGATGCGGGAGTCCTCGACCCGGACCGCCATGACCCCGTCGAACTCCCCGCCCAGCCGGACGACGAGGGCCGGGCCGCCGTTGACCACGGCCGGCGAGAGGGAGATGGAGATGTTCCTCCGGTTGTTCCTGCCGATCCCGCCCACCATGAAGCGGGCCACCTTCTCGGCACCGGCGATCGGCCGCAGCGCCGCCTGCTTGATACCGCCGCCGTCGGCCACGAGGACGACGTCGGGGGCGAGTACGGCCAACAGGTCCTGCGGGTTCCCGGACTCCAGCGCACCCCGGAAGGAATCCAGCGCCGCCCGCGTCTGCGCCGCCGACACCGCCTGCCGCGGGCGCCGCGCGTCGACGTGCCGACGGGCCCGGTGGGCGATCTGCCGGACGGCCGCGGAGCTCTTGCCGACCGCCGCCGCGATCTCCTCGTAGCCGACGTCGAAGACCTCGCGCAGCACGAATACGGCACGCTCGGTCGGCGACAGCGTCTCCAGGACGAGCATCAGCGCCATCGACACGCTCTCCGCGAGCACGGCGTCCTCGGCCACGTCCGGCGCCGTGAGCAGTGGCTCGGGCAGCCAGGAGCCGACGTACGCCTCCTTGCGGCGGCTCATCGACCGCAGCCGGTTGAGCGCCTGCCGCGTCGTGATCCGGACCAGGTACGCCCGCCGGTCGCGCACCTGCTCCAGGTCGACCTCGACCCAGCGCAGCCAGGTCTCCTGGAGGACGTCCTCCGCGTCGGCCGCCGATCCGAGCATCTCGTAGGCGACGGTGAACAGCAGATTGCGGTGTGCGACGAAGCTCTCGGTCGCCTCTCCGGCGCCGTCCTCGGTCATGGTCTCTCCTCCGGTTCCAGGGGTGCGGCCACAGGACACCGGCCGATCCGTATCTGTGACACCACGTGCGGGTCCTCCCGTTCCTTCCCGCGGTCTACGGGGCACCGTGCGGCGCCGCCGGGCCCGCCAGGGCACGGGCGGCCGCCCGGCTCGCCGGGCGGCCGAGGGCGGCGCGGGAGGACTCCCGCAACAGCACGGCCGCCCGGAAGGCGGTGGTCGCCGCCAGACCGTGACGGCGCCGGTACAGCCGGACCCGGTTGAGCGTCAGCAGAGTCCACAGCCGCGGCGACACCTGGGAGTCCCCACCGAGATGCGTGGCCGAGGCCGAGGGCTCCAGCCGGGTCACGAAGCCGAGGTCCCGGGCCCGCAGACAGTACTCGGTCTCCTCCGAGTACAGGAAGAACGACTCGTCCCAGGGCCCGCACGCGGCCAGGCACTCCCCGGACAGGGCCATCAGCGCCCCCGTGGCCCAGTCCGCCACCGTGTCCCGCTCGTACGCGGCCGGATCGGTGACCAGCTCGCTCCAGCGCGGGAAGCGCCCCGCCCGGCGGTTGCCGATCACCGCCTCGCCCAGCGCCCGGGTCACGCTGGACTCGCGGCGCAGCGAGTGCAGCAGCGTCCGGCCGTCCTCCTCGTACAGCAGCGGGACGCTGATCCCGACCCGGCCGCCGCCGGGCTGCGGGGCACCGAGCGCCTCCACCAGCAGTGCGGCGCAGCCCCGCCGCATCCGGACGTCCGGATTGCACACCAGGGCGGCCCGGAAGCCGCCCTCCCACCCGGCGGCCGCCGCCAGCGCCGCGTTCACCCCGGCCGCGTACCCGGCGTTGCGGCCGGTCTGGACGACCGTCGCCTCCGGGGCCAGGGAACGGACCACCGCCACCGTGTCGTCCGCGGAGTCGTTGTCGGCGACGACGAGACGCCAGTCGAGCCCGGCCATCCCCTCCGGCAGGGAAGCGAGGAACTCCGGCAGCACCTCCGCGCTGTTCCAGGTGACGACGAGGACCGCTACCGGACCGGAGCCGGAGCCGGCGAGGGGCTCGGGAAAGGACTCGGGGATTGCTGACCGGCGGGAAGACATGGGAACTCCACGGATCGGGGCTTCGGCGCCGCGCGCCGGATGAAGCCGAGGTAACTGCCTCCGGCGGCGATCGTCAGGAAGAACATCCCGGCGAACATCGGGAAGCTGAGTGCGTCGAACGTGGCGCTGACGACCAGGGCGACGAGGGCCGAGGCGAAGAACGCCTGCCCCAGCTCCCGGTCGGACTCGCCGACCGCCAGCCGGCGGATCGCCCCGCCCTGGTGGATCCCGGTGAGGAAGAGGAACAGGAGCGCGACCAGCCCCAGGAACCCCATCTCGGCGAGGGTCAGCATGTACTGGTTGTCGGTGAAGAAGTAGAGCTCGGGAATGAACGTGCCCAGACCCTGCCCGGCCAGGGGGCGCTCGTCCAGGTAGGGGACGATCGCGCTGTACTTGACCGTACGGGCCTGGGTACTGCTGTCGGAGTTCGTCAGGAAGGACGCGAACAGGGCGGTGATGGTGCCGATCAGCCCGGGGATGATCACCTTGAAGCAGGCGACCGCACCCACCAGCACACCGATCGCGGTCCACCGCCGCTGCGGCTTCCAGCGCGGCACCATCACCAGGATCACGATCAGCGCCCCGATGATCGAGGTGCGCGACACCGTCAGCGGCAGCGCCCCGCCCATCAGCGCCACCGGCCCCCAGCGGCGCCAGGCGCGCAGGTGCCTCCGCACCGGATCGAAGGCCTGCTGCACGGCGAAGGGCAGCAGCAGCGCCAGCATCCCGCCGAACTCCAGCGGCTGCGCCGTCGTCGAGCGGGGCCGGGTGAACGCCCCGCGGTCCAGGGTCGTGATCTGGGGGACGCTCGACGACAGCCCCGGAATGCTGATGCCGTCGGCGATGTTGGTCGCGGTGAAGAAGTCGTAGAAGCCGACGGCCGCCACGATCGTCCCCATCACCACGGCCCGGCGCAGCAGTACGTCCAGGCGCGCCCGGTCCTGGATCCCGGCGGAGACCAGCACCACCAGCGACACCCACACCAGCAGGGCGATCAGGCCGCGGTCCGCACCCAGCAGCTCCTTGCGCACGCTCCCGCGGCCCGCGTTCGCGACGTAGGAGGCCAGCACCGAAACCGCCAGCAGCCACATCGCCACCCGGGGCAGCCGGGTCCCGGGCGCCGGCCGGATCCGGCCCGTCAGCCAGGTCGCCAGGTACCACAACAGGGCCAGCAGGGCGAACACGTTGGCAGGCGTCCCCACCCCGCCCAGCCCCGGCAGCGTCAGGTTCGACGGGATGAAGAAGGCCAGCGCCAGATACCCGGTCAGCAGCGCCGTGGCGTCCACATGACGGCCCCGGGACCTGCGGCGGCCCGCCCGGCCCGGACCGCCGGAGTCCGCGGCGGAACGCTCGCGCCTGCGCCGCCGGGCGGCCGCCGCCGCGTCCACCACGAAGGAGAGGACGAATCCGCCGCCGGCGCCGAGGATGAGGACCCCCAGCACCTGCTGGTAGCGGCTCTTGAGCTGCGGCACCGGGGTCTGCGGCAGCACCACCGGCGCGGTCTGCACCATGTACGCAGGCTGCACCTTGGCGGCCGCCTGGAGTGCGTTGAGCTGCTCCCCGGCGAAGGCCGTCAGGGTGTTCGTCTCCTCGAGCACCTTGGCCCGGTCGGTGCCCGTGACCGTGAGCGTCAGCAGCGGGCCCGAGGTGTTCGCGGCGAACCCGACGGTGTAGGGGTCGGTCACCCCCAGGCTGTGCAGATCGCGGGCGGCATCCGCCCCCGACAGCGTCCTGATCAGTACGTCCGCGGTCACCACGAGGGCGCCGCCCGCGTTGGAGATGGGATTGCCGAAGGCGGGCGGCAGCTTGGAGGCCGCCGAGGAGTCCAGCAGGGCCACCGAGCTCTGCGACTGGTACGCCACCGGCACCGACCGGTACAGGTGCAGCGCCGCCAGGAGGCTGAGCAGGATCGCCGGCACGATCACGTACCAGCGCCGGCGCAGCACCGCGGCCATTTCACGAATGCTCACGAACACCCCTGCCGGGTAACGGATTTGATGGCGGACCTACCCGGGTCCTGCAAAGATCGGACATGAAGGAAAGGATCCCCGTGTCGCCTGGTGAGTTGGTCCGTGCGCTGCGTCGGCGCTGGTACGTCCTGGTCGTGGCGGTGCTGCTCGCGGCCGCCGGGGCGGTGGCGGTGCTGCGGCCCGAACCGGTGCACCTCAGCTCCGCGATCGTGGTCCTCAAACCGCCGGTGACCAGCCGGCAGCCGAACCAGCTCGCGAACCTGCAGCCGCCGCTCGCCGCCGTCTCGTACTCGGTGGTGCAGCAGCTGGACTCGCCCGCGGGGGCGGCCGAGCTCAAGGCGGCGGGAGTCGCGGGCACGTACCGGATGACACCGCGCAACAGCGGCACCAGCGTCACCCCGCGGCACCTGATCCCCTCGCTCCAGATCCAGGTCGAGCACGCCGACCCCGACGTGGCCGACGCGTCCGTACGGAAGATCATCGAGGTCTACACCCGGCACCTCGCGGACCTCCAGACGCAGCAGGGCATCCCGGACGGGGCGCGGATGAGCGTGGACCTGCTGGTCCAGCCGCACGCCGTCGCGCGGACCGGTGACCGGGTACGGGGCCTCGCCGGAGTGGCCCTGCTGACGGCGGTCACCGCGGTGGCCGCGGCCCTGTGGACCGACCGGCTCCTCACACGCCGGGACCGGCGCCGGCGCGAGAGCGCCGACGCCGGTCCCGAGGACCCGCCGGGAGAACCGGTGGAGACGGGGCATCAGATCCCTCGGCGCTTCCAGGACCGCCACCACAGCCACTCGCGCCCCCGGTCCGCGACGGCCGACAGCACCAGCGGCTGAAGGTAGGGCATCACCCGCGGACCGATCTGCCGGCGCCGCTGCAGCGCCCGGTACTCGGCCAGCGAGGTGTAGCCGTCGGGCAGGCACTCGGCCGCGAACTCCACGAGTTCGCCGACCGGCACCAGAGCGGTCCGCCCCCGGTCGTACGCCCGGTAGGCGCGCCGCAGCGCGTACCGGGCGAGCCGGGTGCGCGCCGCCCGTGCCAGCCGCTCGGACTCCGGCAGCAGGTCGCCGCACTTGACCAGCACCGAGTCGAAGGCGACGAGGCGCTGGCGCAGGTCGTCGAGCTGCCCGCCGAAGTCCGTGGTGGACATGTTGTCGCCGTGGACGCGGTAGAAGGCCTGGTCGGCCCCCTGGACGTAGCCCACGTCGGCGTGCGCCGCGAGCCGCATCCACATCTCGATGTCACCGGCGTGCGGCAGCTCCGGGTCGTAGCCGCCGACCGTGCGCTGGAGGCTGGTACGGACGACCACCTCGGGCGAGGTGATGCAGCCGGTCCCCTCCCGGAAGCGCCGGTCCAGCCACCACCGCCCGGGGTAGACCACCGAACCGGTGGACCGGGTGCGGGCCGCAGGGAGCGGACCGCCGTGCTGGAAGCGCAACGGCCTGCCGTACGCGAAACCCGCCTCCGGGTGTGCGTCCAGCAGGGCCGCCGCGCGCACCAGGGCGCCCGGCACCAGCCGGTCGTCGGCCGAGAGCAGGGCGACGTAGTCCCCGTCGGCCCACTCCAGCAGCCCCTCGTTGTAGGTCGCGATGTGCCCCTGGTTGCGTTCGTGGACCCGGACCTCGATCCGCGGGTCGGCCGCCGCCAGCGCCCGCGCCACGTCCGCGGAGTCATCGGGCGAGGCGTCGTCGATGATCAGGACCCGGACGTCCACGCCTTCCTGCTCGTCCAGGACGCTGCTGACGCAGTCGGCGAGGAAATGGCCGTACTTGTAGCAGGGGATCACCACGCTGACCGTGCTCACCGGCCGGACACCTCCGTGGACCCGTCCGACGACTGGAGCGTGTTCGGCGGGCTCGTGGTGAAGATCGGGCCGACCCAGTAGTTCACGGAACCGTAGGTGTTCGACGGGAAGGCCGTCGCGGAACCGTACTTGTAGAGCCCGTTGCCGCTGCCGGGAGCGTCGGCCGGGGCCACCAGCGGGTAGGACCGGTGAGCGCCGGTGAAGTACCCGCCGTCCACCGAGTAGTTGCCGTTCGGCGCGTGGTAGGAGGCCACGTAGGTGGTGCCGGCCGTGATGGGCACGGGCATCGCGAACTGCAGCTGCTGCCAGCCGGTCAGGGTCTCGCTGCCGAAGGTGCCGGTGGCCAGCAGCGCGCCGGTGGCGGACCACAGGCTGCCCGTGTGGGTGCCGGTGTTGCCGGGCCCCTTGTAGAAGGTGACACCGGTGATGTAGCCGTTCACCGCCGACTGGAAGCGGGTGCCGAGCTCCACCGAGTTGGCGTCGTCACCCACGTTCGCGGTGCTCGGGGTCGCGGCGCCGCTCCACAGGGTGCAGGGGCAGTTCACCGCCGGAGGGTTCGCGCTGGTCGTGAAGTTCCACGTGACCGGCGCGGTCATGGCGTTGCCCCACAGGTCGGACGCCTTCACGGACGCCGTGTACGTGGTGTTCAGGGCCAGTTCGGAGGACGGCGTGAAGGTGGCGCTGTTCGACGCGCCGAGGACCTTGGAGCCCGGGACGGTGGCACCGCCCGCGTCCTTCAGGGTGAAGGTGAGCGTTTCCGCGTCGACGGCCGTGCTGAAGGTGGCCGTCACCGCCGCCGTGATCGGGGTGCCGGTCGCGGCGGACTGCGGCGAGGTCCCGGTGACGGTGGGCGGGGTCGTGCTGGCGCCGGAGGTGTCCAGGACCGCGTCCACCCAGTAGTTGCTGCCGGACGATGCCTTGTTCGGGAAGCCGCCCGTGCCGCTGTAGCGGTAGACGCCGTTGCCGCCGTCGGTGCCGCTCTTGAGGGCCGTGAGCGGGGCCAGGCCCGCGTCGCCGGCGGCGAAGGTGTTGTCGAAGGAGTAGCCGCCGTTCGGCGCGAAGTAGGAGGCGATGTAAGTGGTGTTGGGCTTGACCGGCACGGGGCTGGAGAAGTTCAGCTGCTGCCAGCCCGACGCGGTCTCGTTGGTGAAGGTGCCGGTGGCCAGGCGCTGCCCGGTGCTGCTCCACAGGCTGCCGGTGTGGGTCCCGGTGTTGGCGGGGGACTTGTAGAACCGGACGCCGGTGATGGAGCCGGCCACCGAGGAACGGATCTTCACGCCGAGTTCGACGGCGCTGCCGTCACCGGCGTTGACGGTGCCCGGGACGGCCGCGGCGGGCCACACGGTGCACGGGCACTGCTGGGGCCCGACGGTCAGCGGGACCGTGGTGGTCGCGCCGATGTTGACGCTGTCGTCGACCGCGCGCACCGTGATCTGCACAGGTCCCGGGGTGGTCGGGGTCCACGTGTAGCTCCAGGTGGCCAGGCCCGTGGTCGCCTTCCAGGTGGTCCCGCCGTCGGTGGAGACCTCGACCCGGGCCACCACGCCGCCGCCGGTGTCGGTCGCCGTACCGGTGACGGTCACCGGCCGCAGGGCCGGCACGGTGGCGTTGGCCGCCGGGCTGGTCACGGTGATGCCGGGGCCCACGGTGTCCGTGGAGGCGGTCGAGGCGACCAGGTCGCTCTGGAGGGACTTGGGCTGGACGCCCATGTCGGCGAACACGTTCACCGTGGCCTGCTGCATCCGCTTGTCGGCGGTGACCACGGTGTCGTCCGGGTTGGACGTGGGCATGTTGGTCAGGCCCCAGGACCACTGCACCGTGCCCGCGCCGAACACCAGCGCGTGCGAGGTCTGGTCGCGGAAGGCCACCAGGCTGTGCGTCGCGGTGCCGTTCCCGTAGGTGTTGCCGTAGTCCTTCAGCAGCTTGCCGTCCTCGATGTCGACGGTGGTCGACGACATCTGGATCTGCCCGGCCGGCCGGCTGGCGTTCTCCACGTCGCTGTCCCACTCGTAGCCGAGCGTCCCCTGCGGGAACGTGGCGGTCTGCGAGGGGGTCAGGTTCGCGACGGAGGTGTTGCGCCACAGCCGCTGCTTGGCGAAGGTGCCCGGCACGGTGATCGCGTCGCTGCGGTAGCCGTTGACGCTGAACATCGAGCCGGTCAGCTGGTTCTGCGGCTGGAAGGGCCGCCCGTTCGTGGCACTGGCCGGGTCCATGAAGGTGCCGGTCCAGATCCCGCTCGGGTCGGGGACGCCGTTGGGCTGCGGGAAGGACAGCTTGGTCTCCTTGTACGAGACGAGCGTCCTGTTGGCGGTGTTCGTCCCGTCGATGCTCGGGGCGAGCCGGGTCTTCCAGAAGATCTCGTTCCCGGCGAAGTACGTCTGGTGCTGCCCGGCGCGGCGCGCGTTCAGGGCGTTGGTGAACTGGTCCTGGGTCCAGTACTCGTCGTGCCCCGAGGACATGAACACCTTGTGGTTCTGCAGCAGCGTCGCACCGCGCACCGACATGTCGACCCCGGACATGTAGCTCACGTCGTAGCCGTTGCGCTCCAGCCACGCGACCATCTGGAACTCGGAACCGTAGATCCCGTTGTCCCCGCCGATGTCCATGGGCCGGTTGTAACTGACCTCGTAGGCACGCCCGTCGGGCGCGGGCCCGCCGCCGTCGTAGAGGTCCTGGCCGCCGTAGTTGTTGTACGCCTGCCAGGTCTGGTCGCTGGTCTGCACGACGATGTCGGAGTGGCTGGAGTCCTTGCGGACCACGAACGGGTAGGGCATCACGCCGTTGCCGTCCGCCTGGTCGAAGTTGGCGACGTAGAGGCCGGACACGGCGTCGGCCGGCACGGTCCACGTCGCGGTGGTGGGCCAGTTGCCGCAGTCGACCAGGCCGGTGGACGCCTTGGTGGTGCAGGCGGCCGGGTTCCCGCCCGGCGCGAAGTTCGCCGGGTAGGTCTGGGCGGCCTGGGCCGCGGTCGACATCAGACGGGCCCCGGTACCCCCGTAGTGGCCGAGGCGGTACACCGAGACCTTGTACGGGGTCGGCGACTGGATCTTGAACTGCAGGGTGTCGCCGGCCTGGACGCTCGTCTGGGCCGGGAAGCCCTTGATGTCGCCGTACGCGCTGGGCGCGAACCACTCCTCCATGGGGGTGCCCGGCTTGGAGTTCTCGCAGACGACCGCGTTCGTCGTCGGGCCGCAGGGATCGGCCGCGCCGGCGACCGCGGCCGGGGGAAGGACCGTGGCCATCAGGGTCGCCGCCACGGTGAACAGACCGTAGCGCAGCGACCTCGTCCGTCTTTTCATGTGGACCTCATTGGTTTCACGCCGGCGCGGATCAGCGCAGGGCGTCGGAGAACGCTTCCACGACCCGCTGCTGCTGGGCGGCGGTGATCTGCGGGAAGAGGGGGAGGGAGAGCATGCGGTCCGCTGCCTGCTCCGCGTGCGGGAAGTCCCCGCGACCGTGACCGAGGTGGCCGAAGGCCCCGGTGAGGTGGACCGGGGCCGGATAGTGCACGCCCGCCCCGATCCCCTCCGCGTTGAGCTTGCCTACGACGGTGTCGCGGTCGGCACCGGAGACCCGGACGACGTAGAGGTGCCAGACGTGGACGTTGTCCTCGTCGGTCACCGGCAGTGTGACGCGGCCGGCGGCGGCCAGATCGCCGAGCAGCTCGTCGTAGCGGCCGGCGGCGGCGCGGCGGGCCGCGTTCCCCTCCGCCAGCCGGGCCAGCTTCGCCCGCAGGACCACCGCCTGCAGACCGTCCAGCCGGCTGTTGAACCCGGCCACGTCGTGCCGGTACTTGGCGACGCCGCCGTGGTTGGCGATGGCCCGCACCAGGTCGGCGCGCTCCCGGTCGTCGGTCACCACCGCGCCGGCGTCCCCGTAGGCGCCCAGGTTCTTGCCCGGGTAGAAACTGGTGGCCGCGATGGTCCCGCTGCCGGGGGAGCGGCCCGCACGGGTCGCGCCCTGGCTCTGCGCCGCGTCCTCGACGACCTTCACGTGCGCCGGAAGCCGCTCCGCCAGCTCCGCGGCGTCCGCGCACTGCCCGTACAGGTGGACGGGCACCACCGCGCGGGTGGCCTTCCCGACCGCGTCCAGTGCGGCCTGCGGGTCCATCAGCAAGGTGTCGGGAAGACAGTCGACGAGCACCGGCCGGGCACCGATCCGGGCGACGGCGCCCGCGGTGGCGATGAAGGTGTTCGCGGGCAGTACCACCTCGTCGCCGACGCCGACCCCGCTCGCCCGCAGGGCCAGTTCCAGGGCGTCGGTGCCGTTGGCGACGCCCACGCAGTGCCGGACCCCGGCGAACTCGGCGTACTCGCGCTCGAAGGCCTGGACCTCGGCGCCCCCGATGAAGGCCGTACCGGCCAGCACACGGTCGAATCCGGCCTGTAACTCCTCGGCGACCTCGGCGTGCGCCGCCTTCAGGTCCACCAGCGGTATCTGGTTCATGCGACTGGACTCCCCATCCGTGTCTCCGGCCGCCGGCCGTCCGGGCCGGTGCCGTCTTCCGTGCCGTGCGCCGACGCCCCTGCGGGCACCGGCGCGTCCCCGGCGGGCCCGCACCCGGCCCCGCCCGGACCGCCCGCCTCACGGGCCAGTTCGGCGAGGGCGGTGGCCCCCGCCGGCCGCAGGAGGCGGGCCGGACCGCCGGCCCACACCTCCCCGGCCGGGACGTCCGCGAGGACGGTGCTGCCCATGCCGGTCAGCGACCAGGCGCCGATCGCGGCGTACTCCCGGACCAGCGCCCCCGCCCCCACGTACGCCCCGCGCCCCACCCGCACCCCGCCGCCCAGGCGGACGCCCGAGGCGAGGGTGGCGAAGTCCGACACCTCGTCCTCGTGGGTCAGCACCACCTGCGGCATCACCGCCACGTGGGACCCGACCCGGACGCCGGCCGTCAGCACGCAGTGTGCGAGCAGCACCGAGCCGGGGCCCACGGCCGAGGAACCCGACACCGCCGCCGTGGGATGGACCACCGTCGCGTACCGCTCCGCGGGAAGCCCCAGACGCCGCACCAGACGCGCCCGCACGGCGTAGTCGCGCGGACTGCCCACGCAGACCACCACCCGGGCGGCCGGCAGCTCGTGGACCAGCTCGCAGCCGCCCCGCACCGGCACCCCGTCGACCTCCCGGCCGTGCAGGGCCGGATCGTCGTCGAGGTGCCCGGCGAGCCGCCACCGGGGCGGGCGGCCGCCCGCCGCGTCGGCCGCGGCCACGTCCCGTACCGCCTGCGCGGTCTCCCGTGCGAACCCGCCCGCGCCGACGATCAGCAGGTCCTCGGTCACCGGAGCGCTCATCCGCCCGCCTGCTCGCGCAGCACCGCCACCACCCGGTCCTGCTGGGCCGCGGTCATGGTGTGGAACAGCGGGAGGATCAGGGAGTCGCGGCTGATCCGCTCGGTCACCGGCAGCGGGGCCGCGCCGTGGCCCTCGTACGCCGGTTCCAGGTGCGAGGCCATGATCCCGCGCCGGGCCGAGATCCCGGCCTCCGACAGCACGCCCAGCAGCTCGTCCCGGCCCACGGGGAAGTCCTCGGCCAGCAGCACCCAGTACGACTGGAAGTTCCCCTGCCCGTGGGCGGGATCGCGCACCGGGCGCACCCCCGGGACCTCGCGCAGCAGTTCCGCGTAGCGGGCGGCGAGGAGGCGCCGCCGCGCCACGATCTCGTCCAGCCTGCCGAGCTGCACCAGGCCGACCGCGGCCTGGATGTCGGTCATCCGGTAGTTGTAGCCGACCTCCAGGTAGCTCTCGACGATGGGCTTGCTGCTCGCGTGACGCTGCGCCGCGGACACGTTCATGCCGTGCTCGCGCAGCCGGCGCAGCCGCTCCGCCCACTGCGCGTCGTCCGTGGTCACCATGCCGCCCTCACCGGTGGTGATCACCTTGCGGGGGTGGAAGGACCAGGCGGCGAGCAGCGCGCCGTGGCCGACGGACTTCCCGCCGACCGTCGCGCCGATGCCGCAGGCCGCGTCCTCCACGAGCGCGACGTCCCACTCGGCGCACGCCGCGCGCAGCGCGTGCACGTCCGCGGGCACCCCGCCCTGGTGGACGGCGATCACCGCCTTCGTGCGGGGGGTGCGGACGGCGTCCACCGTGACCGGGGTCAGGTTGCCGGTGGCCTCCTCGACGTCGGCGAACACCGGCCGCGCGCCCACGTAGCGCACCGCGTTGGCGGTGGCGATGAACGACAGGGAGGGGACGATCACCTCGTCGCCCGGCCCGAGGTCCAGGGCGACGAGGGCCAGGTGCAGGGCGGTGGTGCACGAGCTCACGGCGATGCCGTGCTCGGCGCCCACCCGCTCCGCGAAGGCCCGCTCGAACTCGGCGACCCGGGGGCCCTGGGCGACCCAGCCGGAGAGCACCGCGTCCGCCGCGGCCTTCGCCTCCTCCTCGCCCAGCCACGGCACCATCACGGGGATCCGGGCCGGGGCGGCGTCAGGGGCCGCGTCCGGGGCGTTCATCGGCCCGCCTCCGCTGCCGCCGCGCCGGCGGCGCGCTCGGCCCGCCACCAGTCGACCAGGTCCCGCAGACCGGTGCGCAGGTCGATCCCGGCCGTGAAGCCGAGGCGCTCGGAGGCCCGCGCGGTGTCCGCGAGGCGCCGGGTCACGCCGTTCACGGCCCGGGCCGGGCCGTGCTCCGGCACCAGGCCGTCCGCGCCCATCGCCTCCAGCAGGCCGTTCGCCAGCTCCAGCAGGCTGGTCTCGGTCCCGCTCGCGACGTTGAACACCTCGTCGGTCAGGTCCGATTCGGCGGCCAGCAGGTTGGCGCGCGCGATGTCGCGCACGTCGACGAAGTCCATGGTCTGCAGGCCGTCGCCGAGGATCAGCGGCGGTTCGCCCGAGGCTATGCGCTCCATCCAGCGGATCAGCACCTCGGTGTAGAGCCCGTGGATGTCCATCCGCGGCCCGTACACGTTGAAGTAGCGCAGCGCGACGTAGTCCAGCCCGTACATCGAGTGGAAGCTGCGCAGCATCCCCTCGTTGAAGGCCTTCGCCGCACCGTAGAAGGTGTCGTTGTTGTACGGGTGGTGGCGCTCGGTGGTCGGGAACCGCTCCGCCAGCCCGTAGACCGAGGCCGAGGACGAGGCGATCACCTTGCCCACCCCGGCCGCGGCCGCCGCCTCCAGCACGTTGAACGTGCCGTCCACCATCACCTCGTTCGCCAGCCGCGGCTCCTCCGCGCACTGGGTGATGCGGATGGCGGCCAGGTGGAAGACCAGGTCGGCGCCCTCCGTCACCTTGCGCACGGCCGCCACGTCGCGGATGTCGCCCTCGACGACCTCGACGACGCCGCTGGGCAGGGCGCGGGCCAGGTTGGCGGTCCGCCCCCGCACGAAGTTGTCGAGCACCACGATCTCGCGTGCCCCGTTGTCCACCAGCTGGTCCACCACGTGCGAGCCGATGGTGCCCGCTCCGCCGGTGACCAGAATCCTCTTGCCTCGTACGCTGCTGCTCAACGCCCTGCTCCCACCGAATCGGTCGTGGTCTTGCGTGTGACGGAATGCCAAGGGTCCGGATGAGGACCGTGAGCGGTCAGCGCCCGGTGCGCAGCCCGACGACCGCGCCCCGGAACTCCAGGCTCCGGGAGGCCGCTTCGAGGATGTCCAGCACCTTCAGGCCCGCCCGGCCGTCGGTCAGCGGCCGACGCCCCGTCCGGACGGCGTCGCCGAACTCCTCGACCATGCTGCGCAGTGCTTCCTTCTCACCGATCGCGGGCGCCACCATGTCGCCGCTCCGGTAGGAGACGAGCATGTCGCGACGCTCGTCGGCGCCGATCTCCTGCGGGGTGCTCATTTCCACGCCCCGGTCGAACACCGAGAGCCGCTGAGTCGGGTTGAGGTCGTCCCAGACCAGGGTGCGTTTCGACCCGCCGACCATGGTGGTGCGCACCTTCGTCGGGGACAGCCAGTTGACGTGCACGTGCGCGATGGCACCGGTGCTCAGCTGGAGGGTCAGGTAGGCCACGCAGGACTGGCCGGCCCCGATCGGATCGGCGCCGGTCGCGGCGACGGCCACCGGCTGCACGTGGTCGGGGAGGATGAAGTCGAGGACCGACAGGTCGTGGGGGGCCAGGTCCCACAGGACGTCGACGTCCTTCTGGACGAGCCCCAGGTTGATCCGTACCGAGTCGACGAAGTGGATCTCGCCCAGTTCACCGGAGCGGACCATCTCCCGGATCCGGCGCACCGCCGGGGTGTAGCAGTAGGTGTGGTCGCACATCAGGGTCAGGCCGCGCTTCTCGGCCTCCGCCACCAGCCGCTTCCCGTCCTCGTACGTGGCGGCGAGGGGCTTCTCCACCAGGACGTGCTTCCCGGCCCGCAGGGCGGCGAGCGCCACGTCCAGGTGCGTCCCGGCCGGAGTGGCCACGGCGACCGCCTGGACCGACGGGTCGGCCAGGACGGCCGCGTAGTCCGCGGTCGGCTGCACGGTGGAGTACCTGCCGAGCGCCTGCCGGGCCCGCTCGATGTCCAGGTCGCACAGCCATCGCAGTCTGAACTGCGAACTGGACTGGAAGTTGCGGACGAGATTGGGGCCCCAGTAGCCCGCACCGACCACCGCGACGCCTAAGGGTGCCGCGGACCCCCGGCCGGAGAGTGCGGCACTCTGCCCGACGGTCCGCTCGGCGCTCTGCGCGCCGTCCTTCGAGGTGTCCTTCACAGCGTTCCCCATTCCTTCCGCGCACGCCGACCGGCGTGTCGACAACCCATGGCCGGGACGCGTGCGGTGGAGGGGAAAGCCGTCGCCGAGGGGCACGCCGGACGTTTTCGCGTCCCGTGCGTGCCCTGCTCAACGGTGATGGCCCCCCACAACCGATGTTCTGCGTGATGCGCGTATGCCGCCCCCCGGCCCGACGGCTTGTTCCCCACAAGCAGCCGAACCCGTACCACCCTTGCCGGTTCCGGAACGTCGCCGGCGGTGCCGAAGCGCGCCGAATCCGGTCGGCGCCGCTCAATCTAGTCCACCGGGCGTACCCCCGGGCAGAGTTGGCGGAATCGCCGGGACCTGGTGTTCGAGCGTGCATACTGCCCGGGTGACCAGCATCGTGATACCGGCCCACAACGAGGGCCGGGTCATCGGCCGGCTCCTCGACGCGCTCCTGGCCGACCCCTCGTCGTCCGGGCCCGACATCGTCGTGGTCTGCAACGGCTGTACGGACGACACCGCCCGGGTGGCGGCCGCGCGCGGCGACCGGGTACGCGTCGTGGAGATCCCGACCCCTTCCAAACACACGGCACTCCGGGTCGGGGACGAGCACGCCCGCGGCTTCCCCCGGCTGTACGTGGACGCCGACGTCGTCGTCGGGTCCGCCGACGTACGGGCCCTCGCGGGCGCGCTCGGCCGGGACCCGGGCCTGCTCGCCGCCGCACCCGGCCGGGACGTCCCGCTGACCGGGTGCGCCTGGCCGGTCCGCGCCTACTACCGGGTGTGGCAGCTGCTGCCGGCCGTCCGCGAGGGCCTGTTCGGCCGGGGCGTCATCGCCGTCACCGAGGAGGGGCACAAGCGGATCGCGGCGCTGCCGCCGCTGATGGCCGACGACCTGGCCGCGTCCCTCGCCTTCGGGCCGGGGGAGCGGCGCGTGGTCGAAGCGGCCCGGGTCGTCGTGCGCCCGCCGCGCACCTGGGCCGACCTGATCCGCCGCAAGGTCCGCGCGGCGACGTCCACCGCCGAGTTCGAGCGCTTTCAGGCCACGCGCGATCCGGCCGGGCCGGCGCGGCCGGCCGACGGGCCGGACGCGCCCGCGGCGCCGTCCGCGCGCACCGGAACGTCCGACCTGCGCGCCCTGCTGCGCGCCCGGCCGATGCTGGTCCCCGAGGTGGCGGTGTTCGCGGCGGCGGCGCTCGCCGCTCGCCGGGGCGCCCGCCGGGCCATCCGGGACCAGGACTTCTCCACCTGGCTGCGGGACGAGAGCAGCCGACAGGGGTGAAACGGTGCGTACGGCCGAATCGCGTCGTACGCACCACAGTTGGTCCGTACAAGAATGAGGGTTCGGGTTCGACCCGCACGTTCGAGTGACTCAGATCGTCTGCACGGGGGAGCTCCAGAGCATGTACCTCGCGGACCGCTCCGCACCCGCGGGCGCGAAGACCGCGCCGGACCGGGGATCCGGCAGGGCACCGGCCGTCGCCTCGACCGTCCTCGCCCTGGGCACGGTCAGCCTGATCACCGACATCTCCTCGGAGATGGTCACGGCCGTCCTGCCGCTCTACCTGATCGCCGGGCTGGGCCTGAGCCCGCTCGGGTTCGGCGCGCTCGACGGCCTCTACAACGGCGTCAGCGCCCTGGTGCAGCTCACCGGCGGCCACCTCGCCGACCGGGTCCGCAACCACAAGCTGGTCGCCGGCATCGGCTACGGCCTGTCCGCCCTGTGCAAGCCCCTGCTGCTGCTCGCCCACAGCCTGGGCCCGATCAGCGTGATCCTCGCCCTGGAACGCACCGGCAAGGGACTGCGCACCGCCCCGCGTGACGCGCTGATCTCCCTGTCCACACCGGACCAGTTACAGGGCCGGGCCTTCGGCGTGCACCGGGCCATGGACACCACGGGCGCGCTGCTCGGCCCGCTCGCCGCCTTCCTCATCCTCGGCGTGGCCGTCGACGGCTACGACGCAGTCTTCGGTGTCAGTGCCTGCGTCGCCGCCCTCGGCGTCGTCGTGCTCCTGCTGTTCGTCCCCTCCGGCGCGGGCCTCGGCGACGCCCCGCCCCGGCCGGCCGCCACTCCCGCCCCCCGTCCCACTTCCGCCCGCCCGGACCCCGTACGGCTGCGCGACGCGGCGGGCCTGCTGCGCCTGCCCCGGCTGCGCGCCCTGGCGCTCTGCGCGGTCCTGCTCGGCCTCACCACCGTCAGCGACGCCTTCGTCTACCTGCTGCTCCAGCGCCGGACCGGCATGGACGACCAGTGGTTCCCGCTGCTGCCGCTGGGAACCGCCGCCGTGTTCCTGCTGCTGGCGGTCCCGGCCGGGGCCCTCGCCGACCGGATCGGGCGCCGCACCGTCTTCCTGACCGGGCACGCCCTCCTGCTCGCCGCCTACGGGCTGCTGCTCTGGGCCCCCGACTGGCCGGTGCTGCCCCACCTCGTCCTCGCCCTGCACGGCATGTTCTACGCCGCCACCGACGGGGTGCTGCCCGCCGCCGTCGCCGCCACCGTCCCCGAGTCGCTGCGCGCCACCGGCCTGGCCCTGGTCGGCACCGGCCAGGCGCTGGCCCGCTTCGGCTGCTCGCTGGCCTTCGGCGGGGCCTGGACCCTCTGGGGCACCGGCCCGGCGCTCGCCGCCGCCGCAGCCGGCCTGCTCTGCTGCGCGGCCGTCGCCGGCTTCGTCCTGCGGCCCGCGCCCTCCGCACCTCCCGCACCCGACCCGGCCCGACGCCCGTGAGGAACCCGATGACACGCTCACGCCGCCTGCTCGTCCTCGCGGTGGCGGTGCTCCTGCTCGGGGGCGTCGGCGCCACCCTGGTGGTGCGCGCCGCCTCCCGCGCCGACCAGCCGCGCACGGGCGGCCCCGCGACGACCGCGGGCGCCGTCACGCTGACGGCCGGCCAGAACACGCTGGCCTTCCTGGCCGGCGGGCAGGGCCCGCAGCGCGGGGCCCTCGCCTCCGTGCCGGCCGATGCGCCCGACGGCACCCGCACGGTCTCCGACCTCACCTGCCAGCGCTTCCACGCGGCCGCGGGGACCGGCGTCTGCCTGCGCTCCAGCCCGGGCGCGCTCGCCCAGGACAACAAGGCGGTCATCGTCGACGCGGAGCTGCGCCAGGTGCGCAGCTTCCCCCTGGCCGGCACGCCCAGCCGGGCCCGCGTCTCGCCCAGCGGCCGGTTCGCCGCCTGGACGGTGTTCGTCTCCGGGGAGTCCTACGGCGCCGCGTTCTTCTCCACGCGCACCGCGATCCTGGACACCAGGACCTGGAAGCTCGATGCCAACCTGGAGGAGTTCGCGATCACCATGGACGGGCGGGACCACCGTGCGCAGGACGTGAACTTCTGGGGCGTCACCTTCGCCAAGGACGACGACACCTTCTACGCCACCCTCGCCACGGCCGGCGAGACCCACCTGGTCAAGGGCTCGATCTCCCGGCGCTCCGTCACCACCCTCGCCAAGAACGTCGAGTGCCCGTCCCTGTCCCCGGACGAGACGCGCATCGCGTACAAGAAGCGGGTGCGGGCCGGTGCCTCGCTGTGGCGGGAACACGTCATGGACCTGGGGACGCTGCGGGACCACCCGCTCGCGGAGAAGCGCAGCGTGGACGACCAGGCCGCCTGGCTCGACGACCGCACGCTGGCCTACGCCCTGCCCTCCGACGGCGCCGCCGACCGCACGGATCTGTGGACCGTGCCCGCGGACGGCACCGGAACCCCCCGCCTGCTGACCTCCGCAGCCGCCTCCCCGGCCCGCCTGGGCTGACGGGCCGGGCGGGGTCAGGCGAAGACCCGTACCCGCTCGACGAGTGCGGAGCTGAATTCTCAGCCTCATTCAGTGCCGGATCGGATGCTCGCACCGGCCTTTTGGGCGGTGGCTCCCGTGACGGAGTACAGCCGGAGCTGAATCAGGAGTGCTGGTCAGAACTGCTCAGACCTGGGGTTGACCGTTGCTGCGAGGTCAACTCGCAATGACAGGACGGATATTGCCCGGACTTCCGACCGCTCGCATCGTTTCGGACGGGGCCCGATGCGGGTGACCGTGGTCGAAACTCGCTGAGCGAAAACGGTGTGGGGCATCCTGCCGGCCTGGCCCCTGTCTTTTCGGGGACGGGATGGGCTGTTCGGGCAAACCGTGTGCTTCGGGGTGCCGGAATCGGGCAGGCGTGGAGCATGACCTTTGAGCACCCCTCGAAGAAGGGCGGAGACAACGAGCTCGGGCGGTTCGAGAAGTTCGCTGAACTGGCGTCCAACTTCACCAGCTCCCCTCTCTTCTCCGTGTTCTGCGTCCTGCTGGTCGCGGCCTTCCTGGTGGTCCACCTGGCCCACCTGGACACGAGCTGGCAACACCTGGTCGGCGATGCGATGGGCGCGGTGGCCCTGCTCCTGCTCGCCCTGCTGAAGAACTCCGAACGCCGGGCGGAACACGCTATTCAGGTCAAACTCGACGCCATTGCGGCGGCCCTGCTGGAACAGCAGGAGGGCGAATGGGGCCAGGCCCACCGGGACCTCCAGAAGGCGATCGGCCTGGAAGACCGCGCCTAGCCACTCGCCGTGGCGCCCGGCTCCCGCCGGGGGCGGCCTGCGGCTCCCGCCGGGGGTGGCCAGGGTTGTGGCTGGGCGGTGGTGGCCTGCGGCTCCTGCCGGGGGTGGCCTGCGGCTCCCGCCGGGGTGGCCACGGTTCCGGTGGGCCGGTGGTGCGCTGTGGCTCCCGCCGGGGGTGGCCACGGTTCCTGCGGGGCGGGGGTGCAGGGGTGTGGGGCGGTGCCCCGGCGGAGTGTCTCCTCGGCTCGGCGCGTGCGGCTTCGTCGTGATGAGGCGACCCTGGTTGCGCGCTCGTCCTGCGGGGACACTCCGCCGTGTCCCCACCCCACGCCACGGCTCCGCCCCAGCAAAGACCACCGTT
>NZ_JOBX01000059.1:0-42565 GCF_000720645.1 Streptomyces sp. NRRL S-378 | reverse complement strand
CGGCTCGGACGGGCACCACAAGGCCGACCACCACGACAAGCACTGACAGCACCAAGTCCTGGACCCGGCGCGCTCATCACGTCGGCACATCCAGCACCGCCGTCTGAACCAGCCGCAGCGCACAGCCCGGTGTAGAAGGGCCTCCCCTCATCCTCCGAGGGGAGGCCCTTCTCATGACGGGGCCAGCTCGTGCAGCCAGCCAGGCAGCCAGGCCACGGGAAGCGGGTTCCGCTCCTCCCGGTCCGCGAGCCGGACCGGCGGCCCGGTAGCTACTGCCGCCAGAACGCGCTGGTCACCGGGGCCTCGCCCGCGCCCGCCCTATCGGCGCGGACTGCGCCCGACCATAACCGCGGCCGGCCTACCTGGAAGCGACGGACTGCGCTGGTCGGGTGCGCTGCGAGGTGCCATGGTGGGGATAACGGCTGTGACTGGGTGCCATCGCGTCCGCGCAGGGGAGGTGTCGGATATGGCGACCGAAAAGGATGCCGCCCAGGCCAAGACCCGGGGGCAGCGTGTGGCCGACAGCCGGGCCATGGAGGTTGCCTCCCGGGTGGGGCTCTGCGCGCGGGGAGTGATCTACGTTCTGGTCGGGCTCCTCGCCGTGCGGATCGGTTTGGGTGGCGGCAGTGACAAGGAGGCCGACCGGTCCGGGGCGGTTCGGACCATCGGCGAGCAGTCGTACGGACAGGTGCTGCTGTGGGCGCTGGTGGTGGGGCTGGCGGCGATGGCGCTGTGGCGCTTTTCCGAGGCCGCATTCGGGCAGGCGACGGAAGGCGGTGACAAGTGGACCCGGCGCCTGGGCTCCCTGGGGCTGGCCGTCTTCTACCTGGTGATCTGTATCGGCGTGGTGCAGACCGCGCTGGTCGGCGGGTCCGGCGGGACCCGCGGCGGTGACGAGTCGTCGAAGGACTACACCGCGCGCGTGCTGGAATGGCCCTATGGCCGGGTAATCGTCGGCGTGTTCGGCGCCGTGCTGGCCATCGTGGGCGTGGTGCTCGTGGTGCGCAGCCTGATGCGGAAGTTCGAGGAGAACCTCCGTACGGAGCGGATGAGCCGGACCACGCGGCGTATCGTCGCGGCGCTGGGCATCATCGGCGGCGTGACGTGTGGAGTGGTTGCGGTGGCGACCGGCCTGTTCGTTCTCCTGGCCGCGGTGCGTTTCGATGCTGGCGAGGCAAAGGGCCTGGACGAGACGTTGCGTTCGTTCGCCGATACGCCGGCCGGGCCGGTGCTGCTGATCGCCGCGGCGGTGGCCGCCCTGACCGCCCTGACCGCCCTGACCGCCCTGACCGCCCTGACCGCCCTGACCGCCCTGACCGCCCTGACCGCCCTGACCGCCCTGACCGCCCTGACCGCGCCGCCCCCGCCCGCACCTGCCGACCGGCCAGTGCCCCGGTATGCGCGGGCTGGTGGACGGGTATGTGCTGCAGCACGTCGATGCGACGGCCCGGACTGCCGTCTACACCTGGCTGCCGCCGGGTGAGTCCGAAGCGGTCGCCGCCCATCTGCTGGAGCTTCTGGCCGAGATCTGCCCGCAGGAAAGCGCCTGGTGATGTTCGAACGGGTGGTGACAGTGCGGGGGGCGGAGTTGCCGGCGGCTGCCGGGGAGGGATTGGGCCGCAAGCGGCGCCGAACCGGTCGGCCGCGGCGCGCACGAGGTCCTGCACCTGCTGATCGCCCAAGCGTCCAGGTCGGTCGATGCGGCTGGGGGCCGCCGCCGACGCCACGTCCGGCGCGGAAGCCGGTGCGGGCGGGCTCAAAGACGACCGGAGCTTCGAGAAGATCATCTTCTACGGGTCGGCCGAACTTCCCGACCGACGACTACCCGCCCGCAGGCCGCGTCTACCCGCGGGTCCAGCGGGGGAGGAGGGCGCGTACGGCTTTTCCGCCTTCGGGCCTGGGGGTGACGACGGTGGCGCGGGCGAGGTCGTCGACCATGTGCCAGCCGAATCCGCCAGGGGCGCCGTCGAGGTCGGGGGTGCGCATGCGTGGCGGGTGGGAGCCGAGATCGTCGACGGGGACCTCGATGGTGTGGGGGTGGGCGGCCAGACGGAGCGTGTAGGTGCCCGCGCCGACAGCCGTCCAACCCGACAGCACCCGATTACCTCAAGGGAGGACAGCTGAAAATCTGTGTCGGCCAGAGTAGACATTGGATGGTGGCGCGGTTATGGTTTCTCTCGTAGCCCAGAGAGACCGAAGGGCCCGGCAGAGACGAACTGCCGGGCAGCAGTACGGGTAGTTGCAGTGCGTAGGACGGTGCGGTGGCGGAGTGTCGAAGCCAGGGCTTTTGCAGGATGGCGACGGGACTGGCGGCCGGACCGGGTGGCCCGCAGTTTTCAGGGGCCGCCGTCAGCAGTACCGCGGTTCACGCAGTTGGCAGTACCCGCAAGTGCAGTTCGCAGTACAGCAGTGAGCAGTACCCGCGGTACGCAGTACCCAGCAGTGAATCAAGTGAGCAACACCTCGGTGAAGGCGTCGGCTGCGGGCGCGCGCACCGGGAAGTTCGGCAGTGGGGTTCTAAGCCAGAGCAGATGCAGGATGGGCAACGGGGCTGGCTGCCGGAGTCGTGACGCTTGGCCAGGTCGCGAGCAGTACAAGCAGTTCGCACCACCAGCAGTACCAGAAGTAATGAGTGAAGCAGTACCCGCAGGTCGCAGTACCAGCAGTACCAGCAGTACAGCAGTTCCCGCAGGTAGGCAGTTGTTCACCAGAGGGAAGAACGGAGGAGTTGAGGCGCCATCAGGATCGCCCGGACGCCACGCGAGTCCGGGTACCGCAGGACATCGATAGTGAGGTGGTCTCCGGTCACGCATCCGCGATCCCCGCACCCCCGGCGAAGCTCAGGCCGGGTCTGCGGAAACAGGGAGCCGGCGCAGTATCAGGGCCGGCAGATGGTGTAGCAGTTCCTTCGGGGCCCGGGTGCCAGCAGGCACCCGGGCCCCTCCACGTGGTTCACAGAGAGGTTCAATGACAGCAGACGACACCTTCGGCCGTCTCGACGACGACGGCTACCCCGCCTACACCATGGGCCGGGCCGCAGAAATGCTCGGCACCACCCAGGGCTTCCTCCGCGCCATCGGCGAAGCCCGCCTCATCACCCCGCTCCGCTCCGCCGGCGGACACCGCCGCTACTCCCGCTACCAGCTCCGCATCGCCGCCCGCGCCCGCGAGCTCGTCGACCAGGGAACTCCCATCGAGGCCGCCTGCCGCATCGTGGCCCTCGAAGACCAGTTGGAAGAAGCACAGCGCATCAACGCGGAACACCGCCGCGCCGCACAGTCGTCGAATCCCGCGGCCGTAGCTTGAGCTTGGGCGCGCGTGTTGGTCTCGGCCGGCCGGCGCGCCTGCTCAACGTCGTGACGTGCGCACGGTTCCTCTGGTGACGGGTGTGGTGGCGTGTAGCGTTTGCGTCAGCTGTCGTGGTTCGGAAATTCCCCCTTTGCCCCCGCCTAGTACTCCAGCCGGACTTTGATGTTTTGCCTGGTCAACGGCTTGGGTGGGGGGAGTGTAGCGAGGTGGTGCCGGAAGCGGGGCGGGTTCGCATGGCCCGTCCCGCGAACGGGTGGCCGCGGCGCGTGTAGTGACATCGGGCTGGAGCCACTCGGTGTGATTGACGACGTACCCGCCAGCGAGTGGGACCAGGAACCGGAAGAGCTCTTCCTGCAGGTCGGGCACCGCTTCTCGCGTGTCGAGCCGCGGCGTCGGATGCGGGACTACGTCCGTGGTCTGCTCGGCCCGGTGGGCCGCAAGAACTCTTGGCAACTGGCCGAGTTGCAGGGCACTCCACGCCGGACGGACTACAGCACCTCCTGGCGAAGAGCCGGTGGGAGGCCGACGACATCCGCGATGACCTGCAGTTTCGAGCTCCGCTTCAGGGTTGGCGGGAGCAGTGTCCGAGTAGACGGTCACACGACGTCTGATCGAATCGGACGGCGATGGGTTGAATGCTGCTGGGTAGCTTGCCGCGTCAAGTTCGCTGAGGAGGATTCCGTTCGTTGATTTCCCCTGGAAGAGGCCGACGCAGGGGGCGACGTACCCACCACGTCGCTGCTGCCAGAGACGTGCTGCAGGTGCGGAGTTCCTCAAGGCCGGGCAGTAGTGCATCCGGCCCCACAGCAGTGAGAGCGGCCTCGGCCCTGCGTAGATTCGGCTGTTCGCGATCTACCTGCTCGGCAGCCTCTCGTAGAGGAGCCTCCAGCTCATCCCCATACTCACCCCCTGCCATGAGGGTGAAGGCACGCTGCTGAGCTGCTCGGACGAGTGCTTGGCCGGCGTGGAGCAAGGAGTAGGCCGCGGTATGCGCATTTGCTGCTGCCGTTCGTTCAGCAGCCCGGAGCGCCTGAACGTGCTGAGCCCGAGCCATCACTTGGGCGGTAGCGACAGCATTGTCGGCGGCGCGGCGTGCGGCGCGAGCCTGCAGTGAGACGGCCGGTATGCCGACATCTGCTGTCGCTGCCGATGCGGCCGAGGCTGTCTCCCCCAGGGTCATGACAGGTCATCATGCCTGCGTCATTACTCCGCGTGCGCCCTCTCTGGGCAATCTGGATGCACTGCGGAGGGCGGTGGCCGTCGAGCAGCGCGGGGGAGTCGTTTCATAGGTGGTCGCTTGTGAAACAGCCCGAATCGCGACGCCCGACCTGCGGCGATCATGTTCTGCAACGTCGCATACGAGACGGCCCTGCGCGAGTTCGTCGACGCCGCCCGGGAGTCGCTGGGAGCGAACCGGGAGGGCGCGGTGGAGTGGATTCCGCAGTCCGGAGAGGCCCCTCCCGCCCAGCACTAAGTTACTTCCAGAGGTCTGCGGCCTGCTCGGTGTACCGCGCCCGCAGGCGGCTCGGGTGGTCGAGTCCTTCTGACGTGGACAGGGCCCCGGTCAAGGACTACGACCGGACCGGTGGCTGCTGGGGTGCCGGCGGTCACGCAATTCCCCCTCCTCGATCGGTTCCGCGTCACGTAATTCCCCACCTGCGTGATCAGAGTTCCCCAGGAGGATTGCGATCGTGGACGTGCATTGACATGCCTCCGGTCGTGGTCGATCTGAGTCGCTGGGCGCCGTCGGTCCGCCGTGGGGGCGCTTACGCGGCCGGTGGTGTCGTGCGCAAGCCTTCGAGGAGGGTGGCGAGGTAGCGGTGTGCGGTGTCGACCCGGTCGGCGGGGGTGCCGCCGTGGACGCTCACGGCGTGGGCGATGCCGCACATGAGCGGGACGAGGTCGGCGGCGGCGAGGTCGGGGCGGACTGCTCCGGCATCGCGGGCCCGGGCGAGGAGGGTGGCGCCGGCCGATGCCAGTGACTTCTTGAGTTCCGTGGTGCGTGGCATGGCGTCCGTGGCTGCGGCTGCGACGGGGGGCAGGGCGGCGTCGGTGACCTGCGCCTCGACGGTGCGGAAGAGGAAGCCCGTCAGGCTGCGCCAGGGGTCGGCGTCGGTCAGCGCCTGCTCGCCGTGGGCGGCCAGGGCCTCCAGGCATGGGGCGGCGACGGTCTCCAGCAGCGCCTCGGGCGTGGCGAAGTGCCGGTAGACGGTGCCGACGCCGAGCCCTGCCCGGCGTGCGACGTCGTTGAGCTGCAGTGGTGTGCCCTCGTCGACCAGGTCGCGGGCGACGGAGACGATCCGCTGCCAGTTGCGGGCGGCGTCCTTGCGTAGAGGCGTCGTCATGCAGCCATGCTAATCGGATGGTTCATCCGAATGGTTGCGCCGCCCGCGGGGTGCCTGCAGCGCCGCGCCGCGCGTACGGCGCTCAGGCGGGGGTGAGCGGAGCGTGCCGTTCGCTGAGTTGGCGTACGGCTTCGGCGACGCGGGGGTTGGTCGCCGCCCGGTGCGGGGCGACCGGGTGCGCCTGGGCACCGATGACGATGCCGGTTCGCCCCGTCAGCGTCTCGTCCGTGGCGGCCGTGATGGAGGGCCTGGCTGCCGCGGACGCCGGACCCGAGGTCGAGCGTTCGAATGTGCGGCGCACCAGGGGCCACAGCAACCGCAGGGCGGGCGAGACGATCTTGGGGTCGGTCATGGTGCCGTTGGTCATGTCGGTCGCGGCCCCCCCGGGATCGGCGGCGAAGACCGAGACGCCGGTGCCGTCCAACCGGTCTGCCAGCTCCAGGGTGTAGGCCAGGTTGGCGAGCTTGGCGCGGCCGTACCAGTGGAAGCCGTAGTAGCCGCCCGGCGGCTCGACGGCGTCGAACGCGCGCTTGGCCACGGCGACCGCGCCCGACGTCACGTTCACGATCCTGCTGGGCGCACCGGCGGCGAGTGTGGGCAGCAGCAGTTCGGTCAGCAGATAGGGCGAGAGGTGGTTGACGACGAACGATGCCTCGACGCCGCCCCGGGTCCGGCGCTCGGCGAACATCGCCCCGACGTTGTTGACCAGCACCGTCAGCGGTTCCCCCGAGGCGGCGTGGTCGGCCGCGATCGTCCCGGCGAGCGCACGCACCTGGTCGAGCGAGGCGAGGTCCGCGGACAGGAACCGGGCCGGGTGCAGCGGGCCCGTCTCGTTGATCCGCTCGACGGCCTTGGCTCCCCGTTCGGCGTCGCGCCCGATCACCGTGACCGCGAACCCGGCGATGGCCAGCCCCAGCGCCGTTTCCAGGCCGATGCCCCCTGTTCCCGCCGTGACCACTGCTGTCTTCTTCATGCGTGTCCCTCCATCCCGGCAATCAATCGGATAAATAATCCACTTAGGTGGGACGGTAGCACACATTCGGATGAACTATCCGCTTGGGCTTCGACGGCAGCGGCAGTCCGCCCACCGACAGGAGACGAACGGTCTTGCTGTGGCGAAGGGGCGAGCCGTTGCATGGGGCGTCTCCTGGACGGCGCAGTCACCTGGCTGGAAGTGTTGCGCCCCCCTCGCAGCAAGCCCATGGACGCACTGCTCATTGAGCCCGTGCCTCGCACATAGCAGACACTCGCATAGCCGCCATCTGGGCTCTGCTTCATACGTTCTTGTGTGCCTGATCGGCGTGGTGGGATGGATGAAGGCGAAGCGGACAGCAGGGGTCGCGTGGCGGCGCGGCGCCTACATCGCCCCGTGGATGGCCGGCCACATCGGCACCAGGGTGCGCCTGCGCTACCTCCCGCACTTCGGCGGCAAGGTCTAGGTCTTCACCGCCGACGGACCGGCCCGGCACCTGGGCAGCGCCTACCTCGCCGAAGCCGCGACACCGGCCAGCGCCGCGCCCAGGCACTGCTCCTGATCGCCGGGGCGCTGCTGGTAGACGGGCCACTGCCGCACGAGCCGGGCTGCGCCGTCTTGCAGAGCGTTTTGTCCTGGCAGGGGTGTTTAGTAGCCGTCTGGGTGGCTCGCCTGTCTGGGACGGCTGAGGCTTCCGGCGACTGCCGTGCCGTCTGGGGCCGGAGATAGCAGACGAGTGAGCTTCTTCCAGTTGGCCACCCATCGGGTGATGGCGACTCAGCGCTTCAGTGTCGAGTGGGCGGCTGCAGCGTCCGGTGCCAGCAGCTTGGTGAGCCGGGACAAGGGGCCGCTCGAAGCTTGCCGGCCTGAACGCCAACCCGGCGGCAAGGCCGGTGAGCGACGATCAAGCTATTGCCAGCTGCTGGTTCTAAGGTCGGCCCTATGACATCAGACCTGGTCCAGGACTCATGGACTCGCATCGACGCGTGGCTGCGCGAGCACGCGCCCCGCACGTTTGCCACGCTTCGGCCTCCTGCAGGCGGCGAGGAGATCGCAGCAGCGCAACAGGAACTGGGGGTCACCTTTCCTCCGGACCTGGTCGCTTCACTCCTACGGCACAACGGGGCGCTGGAGGGACCTGAGGCCTTCCGCTTCAGCACGGGCGACCGGCTGCTCGGAGTGAGCGGAATCCTCGGGGACACCGAGTTCATGCGCGGCATCGACCAGGGCCTCGACGGGGAGACCGAGGACTACTGGCTTCACGATTACGTGAAGTTCGGTTCTTACGACGTGACGTCGGACGGTCTTCTGATGGATTGCCGTACCGGGCGGGACTCCTTCGGCGTGATCGGACGGTTCTTCGACGAGACCGGCACCAGTTTCGGGCAGGCCGACTCGCTGGGTGAGTATCTGGCCGAACTGGCCGGCACGCTTGAGCGCGGCCAGGACGCCGGTGTCGTCACCTTCAACGGCCGGCTGTTCTGGGAGGCGCGTCCGCCTGCCAGGCCGCAGTACAGTGCCGACGAGCCCCTTCCCGCACCGGATGAGCAGCTGCCAGAGCTGGACCTGTCCTACAGTCCCACCGACCTCCTCCACGTGAGCCACCTGGACGGGCATGAGGAACTCGGTGCGCTGATCGCAGTCCTGCCGTATGAGCAGGTGGTCGACGCCGCGCGAAAGCAGCTGCGCAGACTGGCGGTCGAAACGGGTCTGAACAACTACCCGGAGGTCAGGACGGCCCTGGACGCGTGGGAGGGCGGTGTGGCCCTGCCGCAGCCTGACCAGACCGGCCCGCTCGCCTTGCGACTCCGCGCGGTGCTCGCACAGGCCGACACCAGCCGAGACCACACGCGCAGGTGGGCCGCGGAGAAGATAGCCCTCGGGATCTGGGGGTCCCCGTACAGGTCCGTGTGCGAGAGCGCGGAGACCCGGAGCCACTTCACTCTCGATTGGCGGGCGGATCTGCATGCGGACCTGGGCAATCAGCCCCTGCCACCGATACCTGACGACCGATTCTGGGGGGCGCTGCGCAACCCCGCCATCGACTCCAGTTGGTACGCGGCCCAGTACAGCCAAGATCAGGACTGACCCCAGGGGTTTCGGTTCCGCGTGAGCGCTTCATGTGGCGGTTATAGCCGGACGAAGCGCTCACTAAGGATCTTCAGCGCTGCCGCTCCAGCGTGAGGATCGCCTTGACGATTGACGTCATGCGGTTGGGGCTGCACCGGGACCTGCGGAAGATCCGCCAGGACTTCAGGCTCGCGACACCGCGTTCAACGGGCGCTCGTGCTGCGGCCAGCGCCCGGTTTGAGGGTCTTCTCGGTGGGAGTGAGTTCCTGGAGTGGCTTGCGTTTGATGCCGGTCGTCAGCCACGGTCCTGCGCCTTGGTAGGCGAGATCGGCCAGGATGGGAACGCCCTGGCGCTCGCAGATCCGGATGATCCGGTGGGTGCGGGCGGCGGTCAGGTCGTGTGTGCGGCCCGGCAGGGCGGGCGAGAGCCACAGCAGCCGGCCGCCCGGGTCGGTGACGACCTGCCCGCCGGTTGGTCTTGGCCTTCTTGGTCTGGTTGAGGGCCCAGCGGCCCGGTTCGGCCGTCCCCCGTTTGGCGCGGGTCCGAAGGACAGGCCACCGGTTGGGCTTCTTGACCGCTCGTGGACAGTTCCGGCTCTGGCGGGCCGGGAGCAATCGGCTGCGTGCTTCCTGACCAGCCTCGGTGAGGGACCGGGTGAGCCTGGCCGTAGTGGTTCCAAGCTGGGACGGAACGCTTCGGCGGACGATCCGGACGCACGCGAGGCAGGAGACCCGGTCCGCGTCCACGACGGGGCCTGTAAGGGCTGAGGCGTGGGCGAACCGGCGGATCGCGTGGTGGACGGCGAGGTAGGCCCACAGCTCCTGCCGGACGCCTTCCGGTGTGCGGGACCGGATCGGTCCGCCCGGACCGAGGTGGTTCTTGATCTCATCGAAGGACAGCTCGACCCTGACCAGCAGGTTCGCGCCGTCACGGTGAAGGCGTGGGCGAACTCGACCGACCAGAAGCCGCGGTCGGCGATGACCAGGTCTCCCGAACCGCTGGAGCCGGCCAGCTGGTAGGCAAGGCTGCGTTCGCCGTCGCGGTAGCCCCCAAGGCGGGCATCAAGCACCCCGGGTGTTCCGATCTCGGCGAGGACCACCACCCTCACCTGGGGGAACCCGAAGGGGATGCCACCCGTGGTGGAAGGGCCGTCGAAGGTTTGCCGTTGCTCACCGAGTCGGGAAGGTCGAAGCAGGTCAGTGAAGAGGGCGACCAGCTGCTGGACGTCACCACCGGGAAGGCCCGCGCCACCATGCCGCCGGGACTGCGCGATCGGCTGCACGTACGACCGCGCCGCAACACTGGTGTGCACGGGTGACAGTGCCTCAGGGACTGCTCCTTTCAGGGATGGCAACGCCTACCCGAGATCCACCGCCCGACCGGCAACGGCGAAGCCATCAGCTCTTCAGCAGCCTGTCTGCCTCGTTGACGAGGTCAGCGAGGTACGAGCCCGCCGTCGGCGACTCCCGAGCCAGGGCTGCCGACTGGCCGGCCCACAGGTTCACGTACTCGGGCCGACCCTGAGCCCCCGCAGCCCGGCGGATCGGCTGCATCAGGGCGTTCTGTACGGGATACGGCGGTACGTGGTCCTCGTGGGCTGCCATGTCGCGGACGAAGCTGTTCGGGATGCCCCTGGCTGTTCGGCCCGAGAACAGACGGGTCAAGACCGTCGTGCGGGCCTCGGGGGTGCCGAGAGCCGCCTTATGGACCGCGCTCGCTCCCGACTCCTGGCAGGCGAGGAAGCCGGTGCCGATCTGGACCGCGTCCGCGCCGAGAGCGAGGGCTGCGGTGACACCGCGGCCGTCGGCGATCCCGCCCGCGGCGATCACAGGCACCGTGACCGCATCCGCCACCTGCGGGACCAGCGAGAACGTGCCCACCAGGGACTCCCGCACGGGCCTCAGGAACGCTCCCCGGTGGCCGCCCGCGTCGCTGCCGGAGGCGACGATCGCGTCCACGCCCGAGGCCTCCAGGGCGATGGCCTCGTCGACGGTCGTCGCGGTACCGATCAGCGCGATGCCGAGCCGCCGGGTCTCCTCGACCAGACGTCGGGGCGGTGGTCCCATCACGAGGCTGATGACCGGCGGGGCGGCGGCGAGCAGGGCATCCACCTGCGCGTCGAAGTCCGGCCCGGCGGCCACGTCTGCGGCGGCGGGGGAGGGGATGCCGAGTTCCTCGTAGTACGGCCGCAGCCGCGCCACATGAGGGGCCAGGTCCGTCTCGGACGGCTGGAGTTCGGATTCACCATCGAACGGAACCCACAGGTTCACCGCGAACGGCCGGTCCGTGCCCGCTTTCAGCCGTGCTACCAGGTCCCCGATGTCCTCCGGGAAGAGGATGTGGGCCCCGTACGATCCGAGCCCGCCGCCCTCCGACACCGCCACGGCCAGCTCGACGGAGGAAAGTCCGCCGCCGAACGGTCCTTGGATGATAGGCAGTTCGATGCCGAGAAGCTCGCCGAGACGTCCCGGTCTCATCCGGTCACCGCCGAGGCGAGCTCGGCCTCACGACCCAGGGCCTGACGAAACGCAGCCCGTGCGACGCGCTCTCCCAGGTGCCGGGCCGTGCGCAGGTCGGCCGTGCCGGGTGCCTGTTCCGGACCGAGGTCGGAGGGCGACTGGGCCATGGCGCCGACGAAGCCGCCGAGCCGGTTGAGGTCCTCAGGGCTGCCGTTGGAGGAGTAGATCCAGCCCGGCGGCAGACCCAGCGGCACCCAGGTCATGCCGTGCTGGGCGGCGAACACGGTCATCGACAGCAGGGCGTTGTCCTTGTTGCCGTTGACCCCGGCGGAGTTGGTGAAGCCGGCTGCAAGCTTGTCCTGCCAGCCCCGCTCGGCCCAGACCGGCGCGCTCGCCTCAGCGAAGCGCTGGAAGACCGCAGAGGTCGAGCCCATGTAGGTGGGGGAACCGAAGACGATCGCCTCGGCCGCACCGAGGGCGGTCCACAGGCTCTCGTCGAGGACCGACACGTCCCGCAGATCGGCGCGGACGCCGGGCACGGAGTCCGCGCCCTCGGCGACGGCGGCGGCCTGACGGGCGGTGTGCCCGTACCCGCTGTGATGGGCGATGGCGACGGTGATCGGAGGTACAGCCATGGAGAGGCCTCCTAGAGCGCGGCGAGCCGGTTGCCTGCCGATCTTCCGAACACTAGACGACCGGTCAACTAAAAATCTACTCCAGGAACCTTCCGGATAGTTGACCGCCCGTATAGTGACCGTCATGGGACGCACCAGCACGGCACGCACAAGGCTCCTTGCAGCCACCGGCGAACTCATGCGCAGCCACGGCTACAACAGTCTCGGCATCGCCGAGATCTGCGCCCACGCCGAGGTGAAGAAGGGCAGCTTCTACCACTTCTTCGAGTCCAAGCAGGCCCTCACCGTCGAGGTCGTCGACGCCTACTGGCAGGGCGAGCGAAGCTGCTGGGTCGGGGAGCTGTCCGTCCCCGCGCCCGCCCTCGACCGGCTGCGGCGGCTGCTAGACGCCATGGCTGCTGTCCAGCGGCGGATGAAAGAAGACTCCGGCACGGTCGACGGCTGCCTCCTGGGCAACCTCGCCCTGGAGCTGAGCACCCGGGAACCGGACATCCAGGCCCGTCTGAGGGAGATCTTCGACGAACAGATCCAACTGGTCGCCACCGTTCTCACGGACGCGGCAGCCGAGGGCGCAATCCCGACAGACCGGGCTTCGATGTCGACCGCCCGGGCCCTCGTCGCCCAGCTGGAGGGCATGGTTCTCTTCGCCAAGCTCAAGAACGACCCCGCGGTGCTCGATGACCTCTGGCCTCACACACTGATGCTGCTCGGTGCCTGACTTACGAGCTCGCGCATGGTTGGCTGACGGGGGCTGGGCAGGGTCGTTGGGCTGTTCGTGGTGGGGACCGCAGCACGCAGTCTGATCATGTCTGAGCGTCGGATCACGGGACTTTCAGCATCCGTGATCGCCGACTTGGTAGCGGAGTTGGGGCCGGTCTGGCAGGCGCGCAGAGATGTGGCCTCCATGGCCATCCTCTCCGTGTACCTGCGCCACCGGGGTTCCCGGAGTCCAAGCCCGGCGGAGCCCCGCGCACCTCCACAGGAGTCGAGGGCTGACCTCGGGGGTCACAGCCGGCCTCCGGGCGGACTCGGCCTAGCGGGTCATGACGGCAGGGCGCCGGCCGTGGTCGGAGGCCAAGGCAAGCAGGTAAACAGGCTTCGCCGAGCGGCGTGCCCACGCGGGCCCGCCGATCTGGCGGTCCTGAGCCACGTCCTGGAGACGGCGGCCGAGAGCGAAGCGCTGCCCTCCGAGGGCTTGACATCTACGCCCAGTCCATGCCCAGCTCTGCGAGGGCGGGGAGCTGCTGGCGGCACTGTGTCCCTGTACTGGGCAGGGGCTGCCGGAGCCCGGTGAGTAGCGCGACCTCCGAGGGGTAGGCGCGCGGCACTGCCAGCGATTAGAGGAGGACCCATGTCGGCCCTGTCCGTCCCAGAGTACGGAGTACCGCCTCTACGCGACACCGTCCTGGGCGGCCGTTATCGGCTCCAGGGCCCCATAGGGTCGGGCGGTACGGCGGACGTGTTCCATGGTGTCGACGAGGTGCTGGGCCGTGAGGTGGCCGTCAAGGTATTCCGCGCGGGCACGGATACGGTCACTGCCGACCGCTTCTGCGACGAGGCCCGCACACTGGCCCGTCTTTCCCATCCCGCCCTTGTCACCGTTTATGACGCCGGCCGGCACGGCCAAGGCGCTTTCATGGTCACCGAGTTGATCCGCGGCGTCACCTTGCGCACCCGAATGGACGCGGGCCCCCTGGGCCCCGTCCAGGTCATGCGGCTCGGCGCCGACATCTCCTCAGCCCTCGACCACGTGCACGCCCACGGCGTCATCCATCACGACGTGAAACCCTCCAACATCCTCCTCGGCGAAGAGGGCTCGCCCCACCTGGCCGACTTCGGGCTGTCACGAACCGTCCACGAGCGCTCCCACAGCGCGCCCGACACCCTCGTCGGCACCGTCGCCTACATGGCCCCGGAACAGTTCCTGGGCGAAGGCGCGAGTACGGCCAGCGACATCTACGCCCTGGGAGTGACTCTCCTGGAGGCTCTCACCGGGCGGCGCGAGTACCAGGGAACTCCTATGGAGGTCGGCACCGCCCACCTCCTGCGCCGGCCCCACATACCCGAAGGACTACCGGAAGACCTCGCCCGCCTGCTCGAAAAGATGACCGACCAGGCTCCTGCGGCACGCCCCGACGCCGCCGCAGTCCACCAATGCCTGCAGGACATGGCGCAAGCACCGCGGCCCCGCACCCCAGCCGGCGCCACGCTCAGCGGAACCAGCACACATCGCTCCCACTTCTTGCCCTCTGCCGCTGCTGCCGTGCGAACGCCCGATCCGTGTGGGGCTGCCCGAGGGCGCCGTCCGCTCCAGTGGAGCCTTGCGGCGGCGGGCGTCGCGGGCACCTGCGTGCTGGTGATGGGCGGCATCCAAGCGGGCAATAACCCACCCGTCACCGCTCCCACGCATGAGCAACCCGCGGCATCGAAGAACACCGAGATGGCAACCCCGGCAGGATCCTCACCAGCAGGGCCGCCCGCGCCGTCGCTCCCCGCAGCCGCGACGTCCACCCCGCATTCGCCGGCCGCAGCGCCCTTGACTCCACAAGACCTCCAGGCACTCACCAGTACCTCTTCGGCGCGGCAGGTCACAGAACGCCCGTCGAAGGCTCCTGGGGCGGCGAAGGCGGAGGGGATCCCCGGAAAAGCCAAGGGCAAGAAGGGTAAGGGGCGGTGATCGACCGCCCTCCGGAGCGCGCCAACACGAGGAAGTGCTCGGCGGCCACGACTGCTCCTGTGAGGCAGCGACCCGACGGAGCCCGAGAGGTCAGGTTGGACGGCCTCGACGGTCTCGCCTGCGGCCCGGCGTCGCAGCACGGTGCGCAGCATGCCGTCGGTGATGACCGGAGGCCGGCCGCCCGGTTTCCCTGAAGGGGTCGTCTAAGTGGCGACCGATGCCTAGACCCGCGTTCCGACAGCCCGGGCCTGTGTCGCGTCGCCGATGTTGTCGTACCGGGGCCGGCCTCACGCTGGCCGGGTCTCCGGTCCCGCTGAGCCCAGAGACGGCCCGGCGGCGACACCTGCCGGCCGTCGGCCTCGGGGCTTACCGGCCGGTGGTGCGGCTCGCTGCGGCGTAGGGGAGCGGTGACGTCCGGGACGTGGTGTTCGTTCCTGCCCAGGGGGAATCCGGCGTCCTGCAGCGCGGTCCGTACGGCGCCCACCCTGTTGACGTGTGCGGGCTGAATGCCGACGATGCTCATAGAAGAAGCAGCCCCAGGTCAGGGGAGGCGGCAGTCATGCCCGCGACCCTGTACGAAGAACGCACCTACCCCCTGAAGCCGTACGACCTGTACTGGGGCTTCGGCCGCGCCTCCGACGACAACCGGAAGTCAGCCGCCGAGGTCGGCAACAGCATCTACCCGCTGTGGGACTCCGGCCAGTAACACCCTTCCGGGCGCAGCGGCACCACCGCAGCAGACCGCCACGACAACTGGGCCGGCCGCGCCCGCGGCCGGTCGGCGTGCTCTACGGATGCCCGCAGGTCTCAGGGGTGCCACGCTGGATGAAACCGCCAGAGAGTGGACACTGCCACGACTGCAAAGAAGCAAAAGAAGACCCCGCGAAAGGCTGACTTGGCCGACCAGCCCAAACAGTCCACGAAGGCGCCCGGCAAGGACGCTGAAAACGCTCCACCCGAGGCGCGCATCACTGCCATGGACCCCGCGGGGCCCATGTTCAACGGCATCAATTCAAGGTGAACGACAAGTAGAACGGCGGACCAGCCGCCCCGAAGTCCTCATGATCTCGACATACGTGGTCACGGGGGAACGACGGGGTGGACACCGACCAGAGGGTCCGCCGAAGCGTGGGCGTCCGCCAGGGCGGCGGCCACCGCGTCCACGAGCGGGTCGGGGGCGTCCGCGCGGCGGGCCAGCATCAAGCGGCTCGGCGGATGGCCGTCGACCGGGACGAACGCGAGGCCAGGGCGCGCGTGCCGGCGCGCGGCGCCGGCCGGAAGTATCCCGGTTACCCCGTCCCACACCACCGCGTGCAGGCATTCCTCGACGGACGCCACCACCGGGCCGGGATTGTCCTCGTCAGCGGCGAGCCAGTACGCGCGCCACCGCGAGTCCGTACCGGCCGGCAGCCGGAAGCGCGGCCTCCCCGCGAGTTCCCGCACGTGCAGCCGCGACCGCGCGGCGAGTGCGTCGTCCGCGGGCAGCACCGCCACCAGAGGCTCGACACCGAGCTGACGTACAGTCAGTCCCGAAGTGTCGAAGGGGAGACGGGCCAGTGCTAGATCGGCCCGACGCTCGCGCAGCCCGCCCGTCGGATCGGTCACGGGCGCCTCGTGCAGCCTCAGACGCAGCCCGGGATGGGTGTCGCGCAGGATCGCGAGCGCCGCGGGATAGGAGTCCAGGCCGGCGCCGGCGACGGCGCCCAGGACGACCTCGCGTACAGATTCCGCGGCCCGCACCCGCTCGCGGGCGCGCTCGGCCCTGGCCAGCAGGTCGCGGGCCTCCGGGAGCAGGACCTTTCCTGCCGCCGTCAGGCGCGCACCGGTCGGGATCCGGTCGAACAGACGGCACCCCAGGTCCGCCTCCAGATCGCGGATCCGGCGGCTGAGGGGCGGCTGGGCGAGGTGGAGTCGCACGGCGGCGCGGCCGAAGTGGCCCTCCTCCGCGACCGCGACGAAACAGCGCAACGCCCTCAAGTCCATGACCGGCCACGATACCGACAACGGCACCGCCCCCGCGGAACCGGTCTTGGACGCGGGGGCGGGGTCCGGGATGAGGTGGAGACGTCCCACCCTCATCGACTTCCCGAGGAGTCCCATGTACGCGCACCCCGACGACCTCCACCGCGCCCGCTCCGTGGGCGCCGCCGCGGCGCCCGAGTTCGCGGCCTGGCTCGCCTTCCAGAACGCGGTCGACCGCGAGGACGGCGCCGTCCCCCGCCGTTACCGGGAGCTGATCTCCGTGGCCGTGGCCCTCGTCACCCAGTGCGCGTACTGCCTCGACGTCCACACCGCGGCCGCCCGCAGGCACGGCGTCACCGCTGAGGAACTCGCCGAGACCGCGTTCGTCACCGCCTCGGTCCGGGCCGGCGGAACCCTCGCCCATGCCCTCCTCGCCGACCGCCTCTACGAACAGCACGGCCACCAAGACCCGGCCGCCACCTCCGCGAGCGCGACCACCCCCTCCGGCTGACGGCCCACCGGTCCGGCCCTCCCGGCAACCGGACCAGGTGACAGCGCGCCGAGGGCTGGTACAACACCCGCAGACTCCACTCCAGCCTCGGCTACCAAAGCCCAGCCGAGTACGAAAACACCGCAGCCTGACCAACACACACAACCTGTCCGCCAAACAGGAACAACCCCACTCAGCGCCTGCGCCGCCGATGAGGACGGGCTCCGGTACGCGACGGACTACTCCAACCACGAACCGCTGGGCGTGGTCGGGTATCCCACTTCCGACTCCCTCCGGATCACGCAGGAGCTGGTCTGGCGGCTGGCGGACGGCCGGACCGGCGAACTGGAGTCGCTTGCGGCCGACACCGACTCCGACGGCGCGAAGAGCGAGGCCGGGAAGACCGCGCAGAACTGGATCCAGGCCTTCGGGAAGGGGGCCGGTGGCCAGGTGACCGCGGAGTTCTACGACGAGGGGTCCGTGCGGCAGTTCGTCGTCGTGTACTTCCACGACACCACGCAGGTCAAGGGTTTCTCGGTCCGCCTCACCGGCAGCACCGGCGAGGACGGCTGGCGCGTGGACATGCGTGAGCCCGACCCGAAGGAGGCCGCGTCGGCTCCCGACTGGGTGCCTGCCACCCCCGGGGGCCTCGGCTCGAAGACACCGCGTTGAGATAGCCGCACTTCTCCCGCGAGGGGCGTCGCCCCGTGGAACGATCCACGGGGCGACGCCCCTTCTTGCGGAGAGAACAGGCTGGTCAGGGGAGTGGGAGGCGATGGACATGAAACCAGATGGCAGTTTGCTCGCCTTTTCGTAACGCTTCATCAGATCCGGGTGCACCATGGCCCGTTCTGCCCACTTTGGGATCTCCAGGCCCGGTTAAGTTCTGATCTGCACCGGCTATTTTCAGCCATGCGCCTCGTGGCTCTCTTTCTGGGGAAGCAGTGAATTTTCGTAGGAGACCGGTCACCCGCTGGTGGGGCGGCCGGGCAGTGACGGGTGGCCCGGCGCGACTAACGAGCTCGTGCATGGTTGGCGGTGACGCGCTGCATCTTGATCCTTGATCATGTTCGTGTGGTGGGGAACGGGTCTCGTGCAGCGATCATCAGCGACCGGAGGATCACAGGGCTGTCGGCCGATGTGATCGCCGAACTCGTCGCCGAGGTCGGTCCGTTATGGCACGAACGGCACAAGGCGAGGCTGGAGTCCAGGCCACGGCAGCGGGCCGTGGGCGCCGGCGCCAAACACCGGCTGGTCTTCATCGACCGGCTCCTGGCTTCGCCACACCCGACGACCTCGACCGCACACTCCGCCGCGAGTTACACAGAATCCGACTCCGACCCCACTTGGTCGACGGCTGCCTCACGGCCACACATCTGGCCATCGACCCACCGACCCCACCCTGAAAACCTCAGTACCGGACTACACCCGCCCCGGGCCCGGAGCAAGCCGGACGAGGAGGCGGGGACGCCGGTCCGTCACGGTGCGGCGGGGGTGTTGGCGGTGAACGGACACCGGGCTGCCCCGTGGTCTTCGGGCTGTGGGTCCGCAGCGGGCCGGTGGTCGCCGGGCCGGTCGCCGGGTGGGTGGGGACGGACCGAGACGTCGAGGGTGAGGTCGTGGGGCTGGAGGATGGTGCGCGTGTGGAAGACGGGTGTCGTGCCGGGTGATCGGGTGACCTCGTAGTGGGGGATGAGGGTTGCGGTGACGATGGTCATGGCGGTGGTGGCGAAGTGGGTTCCGAGGCAGTTGCGCGGCCCTCCGCCGAACGGCATGAACGCGTACTTGGGCAGCGGGTTGGCGGCGCGGTCGGTCCAGCGGTCCGGGTCGAACGTGGTGGGCCGGTGGTAGTGGCGGGGGTCGCGGTGGAGGACGAAGGGGCTGACGGCGACCTTCTGGCCGGGGCGCAGGGGGTAGCCGGCGAGTTCGGTGGGTTCCTCGATGGTCCGCTGGAGGAACCAGAGCGGGGGGTAGAGGCGCAGGGCCTCCTTCACGACGGCTTCGGTGACGGCCAGCCGGGGCACGTCGGCCGCGGTGGGGAGCGCGCCGGCGAGTTCCCGGCCGGCCTCGTCCCGTACCCGCCGACGGACTTCCGGGTGCCGGTCGAGGAGGAGGAGCAGCCAGGCGAGCGCGGCGGCGGTGGTCTCGTGGGCGGCGAAGAGGTTGGCGACGATGACGCTGGTCGCGCCCTCGTGGGTGAGGGCGCCTTCGTCGCACGCGGTGGTCAGGAGGTCCGCGACCACGGAGGGCGAGTCGTCCCGCCTCGTCGTACGCCGCCGGCGTATCAGGGAGGAGACTTCGTCGGCCAGGTCGCGGCCGGCGCGCTGGAGGCGGCGTCGGCGCAGCGCGTGCCAGCGGGCCGGCAGGGGCAGTGTGGGGGGCAGCAGCGCGTCCTGCAGGCGGGCCAAGAGGTCGGGGACGTCGCCGGTCTCGGGCCCGAGGCAGAACTCGGCGATCAGGTGGGCGGTGAGGTCTTCCAGTGCGGGGATCGCTTCGATCCTGCCGCGTGCGTGCCAGGTGTCCGCGTGGCGGACGACGGTCGACGCGAGGCTGTCCCGGGCGGCGCGCATGCTGGTCCGGTTCAGGCCGCGTCCCGCCAGGCTGCGGGCCCGCATCCACAGGGCCAGGTCTTCGGAGGCGCGGCTTCCGTCTGTCGCCTCGCCCAGCAGGTCGCTGGAGATGCCGTAAGTGGTGTTGGTGTGCTTTAGGACCTCCTCCGCCAGGGCGGGCGAGTTCACGATGTACAGGTCGTCGTCGAAGCGGACCAGGTCGCCGTACTGCTGCTGGTCGAGGAGGAAACCGAGGTGGTCCCGCTCGAACGCGCGCCGGTTGCCGTGCCGACCGGCCCCCGAGGGGCCGGGCGGCACACGGGAAGACAGCATCTGCTACCGCGCCTGTACGTAGTAGTAGTAATACGCACTGGAGTGGTCCGCCCCTCCGAGCGTGCTGCTGCGTTGCACCTTCGCCCCGGAGGGATCGTTGGCCAGGTGGGCGGAGCTCGACGCGGCCTGGGCCGATCCGGCGCTGAGGAGCGCGGCGACGGCGGAGGCGGCGATGAGGAGCGACTTGCGGAGGGGGATCAGGGCAGCCATGGCTGTCCTCCTTCGGGATGGGATGGGCGGCGGTTCCGCCCGGTTCGTTGCCCTCATTAGTCCACCCGCGGCATCCGGGGGTCATGCCCCGGGAACGCGTGGCATGACCCCCGCGCCCCGTCTGCCACAATGCGGGCTTTCGCGCGCCCCCCGGCTCCGCCCGGCCGAGGCCGCCCCGTCGCGCAGCGGAGCGGTTCAGCCCGAGGACGTGGCCGGGCGGCCCCGCCCGGCGGAGGACGTCCCGAGGGCGGGAGCGGCCGCGGCGCCGCCCGTCGTGGCGGGGCGTGCCGGGGCTCCACCGGAGACCGGGATCCCGTTGCCCGCCGGGGTCGGTCCGGCGGCGGTGGCCGGCCGGGCCGCGCTCGCCCGGTGCGGGGCGAGGTCCTCGCCCACGGTCACGCCGGGGACCAGGCTGCCGGCCCCCATCAACCCACCGACTCCAGCCTGAAATCCTCAGTAGTTCAGAGAAGCCTGCATCCGGTGCCCGGTCCTCCAGATCGACCCCCGACAACGGCCTCGCCTCATCGAGATCATCCAGAACCTCCGCGAGCGAATCCGCGAAGCCCGCGGCAACGGCTGGCTCGGAGAAGTCGAAGGGCTCCAGGTCAGCCTCGACGCCGCCACCGCCAAGCTCAACAGCCTCAGCCGGGCGCCGGCCGACGGTCGGCGCCAACTGGTCGGCCTCGGCTTGCCCGTCTTCACCGACACCCCACGCCCCTGACATACGCGGACGGCTTGGGCCCTGGGACTCAGCCCACTGAACCCCACTTGCGTCGCGGCTTGGAGCGCCGCATTGACTGCTGGGGTCAGTGAAGATCGGCCCAGCTGGGGTCTCACGCTCTACTCGGGCCTCGCCGGCGATGTCAGCATGCGATTAACCGGTCGCTGGGTCCAGGTGGAGAACCGTCGCACCACTCACTGGTTCAGCCACGTCACGGACGTGGCTCCGGCTCCAGCACACCTGCTCCTGAGACTCGGAGGCCGGCGTGAACTCGTACGTGACGTGGTCGAAGAGGAGGATCCCGTCGACGACGGGCTCACCCTCATTAGACCAGGCCCCGGGGCCGCCCTCATCGAGGGGCGTCCCACGCCGGGGTCCACCAATGCCCGGTGGAAGCCCTTCGGGAGGGCGGCCGGCAAGCGGGGCAGTTCGAGCCCGACTTCGGCAGCGTGGGCGCGCAGAGTTGGCGGCTCTGACGCCATGGGGCTCCAACCCGGTCGGGCAGGACCTTCGACGGCGCGGGCATCCCGCCGCGCCTCACGGAGCCGGTTCTCACCCCGGAGGAGTTCGACCAGAACAAGGACTCGGCCTTCGACCGGGCCGTGAAGGTCCTGGAGGTAGCCAGGACACCTCCTCCAGTACAGGGCCGGCAGGAGCACGGCTGTGCTCTGCCACACCTCAGCCAGCTGCGGCGGGAGTCAGGCGCAGAGACCGTCGCCTCACACGGCTATTCGTCGTTCGCGGGTGATCTCGGACACGTGAAGCAGGGCAGCGACCACACTCCGGAGTGGATTCACGAATAGCTGCAGGCCCTGGCGGGCAGGACTTGGCGCGGGCGGCCGCGGCGGTCATTCCTCTCCCCCACGGCGCTGCCGCTGCCGCACCCCACCCCAGACGTCTCTTTGAGGTGTTGATCAGTTGACCGGATGGCCTGTCACGGCGTTCTTCTGTGCGGGCTTTGACCCGGGGTTCAGAGTCCGGGCGCGCGCAGTGCTCCGATGAGGAAACCCGATCCGATCACGACGAAGAGGGCGCCGATCCCGACGAAGAGCCACCACAGGAGGCCGCTTTCGGCCGGGAGCGTCCAGCGGGTGGGCTTCGCGGGGTCGTAGCGGACCTCGACCCGGGTGCCGACGGCCAGGGTCTTCTCCCGGGAGCGGGCGATGTCCGTGCTGGTTTCCATCGCCCGGCCGTCTGCGGTCGTCCAGGCGACGACCGGGTAGTACACGGTCGTGCCGGAGCTTCGGAAGGTGAGGGTGGCACCCTCGCCAGGTCCCTCCATCTGCGTCGCGGCGAGGCGGATCACCACGCCCTGGGCCCGCGCCCCGCGGCGGGCCAGACGGCGTATCCGGTGCACCTTGGCGTACGCCGCCGCGCCGATGACGGCTCCGGTCGTGGTGAAGACCAGTGCGAAGAGCCAGAGAACCTGGGACGTGCTCATGCGGGCTTCTCGATTCGGGGCAGAGGTCGGGGGACGGGCGACGTCCTCGCCGCTTCCCGCCGGAGCCGACGCCGGAAGCCGTACGCCGTGCAGCAGTTGATCACACATTCGCCACGGCCGTGACCGAGGAGCACTCCCTCACCTCCCCCGCAAGATCGAGCCGCGCCGCGAACACCGACGGCACCGCCGTGCTCGACACCTCCCCGGGCGTGCTGTGCGGCTTCTGGCCGCAGGGCGACGGCTGGGACGCCTACCTCCCGAGCAACACCTGGGATCCGGGCGGCGAGGGCAGCGTCACCGAATTCGACCACCCCAACGCCAGCAAGGTCGTCGTCTGCGGGTACATGCGGGGCGGTACCTCCCCGACACGGATCCGCCCGACGCTGTGGACGCGCGTAGGCACGCTCAGCGGACCGTTCAGGGGGTTCTGGCGCCAGCGGGTGGACGGACGCGCGGAGCTGGGCCCCGCTGACGATGTACGCCACCACCCCGCCGTGCTGAAAGCCCCACGCCCATGAGCGATGCCCTGCAAGCCACCGAAGCTCTCATGAACCGTGGTCCCCGGCCGCCTGGCCTTCCTGCTGCGGATGAACGACGCCGCCTGCGAGAGGTATGGGGAGCCACGCTGGAAGAGTTCGCCAGCGCCCTCGACAAGGACGTGCCGGACATGGAGGCGTGGGAAGCCGGTCAGGCCGCAACCGACCCAGCCGACGACATCGCCTACGCCCGCCTGCTCCAGCGCATCCGGGAACGCCTGCCCGTCACCTACGAGCCGGACTGGGCGGCCCTGCGCCGCACCGTGCACAACACGCCGGGCAGGAAACCAGACGTGCTGTGCGACGGCTGCGGACAGGAAATCGGGCTGTGCGAGCGCTGCGGCCTGCCCACCACCAGCAGACCCGGCAGCCGGTGGCTGCACCGCGGCACCACATGCACCACCCGCGGCCCCCTCACCCCACGCCAGTCGGACCCCCTGCCGCGCCCACCCCTGCAACTGCCACCCCTACGCCTTGACTTCCCGGCAGGCCCCGTAGCCGTGATCGACTACTGCGACGGCGCGCTGTTCGCCCACCTCAGCAAGGACCGCACCAGCGACTGCCCGCAAACCCTGGCCGAACTGCTGGCCTGGACCCACACCGAGGGCCTGGGCGCCGTACGGCTGCACAACCGAGGCCACCACCAGTCGCCCCTGCTCGTCCTCACCAGCGCGGCCACCCGCATCGTCGGCCTTCCAGAGACGCTCAACGACCCGATCAGCCGCCCGCTGCCACCCGGCCCTTCGCGCCCTCGACGCGGCAGGCTGGCAACCCGCCGGACGCGGCATGGGCCCCTGGAGCCGCCTCCAGGCCCGCACCGCCCCCCGCGGCCGCGCCACCGTGCACCTGGCCGTGCAGCCCTGGGGGGCGCTCTCCGACGGAGGCTGGGAACTGGACGCACTCACCCCTGAGGACCTCACCCGGCTCCTGGCCCGGTACGCGGACACAGCCATCACCCCGCAGGGCTCCACAGCCACCTGCGGAAACCAACTCATGACCGCCCTGCGTCTGCCCAAGCAATGGACCAGCGACGTCTCCACCAGCCAGCGCATCCTCGCTCCGCCCCTGCGAGGGGCGCTGACCGAAGCGCACGCCCCGGCACCCCCCCGAAGACCCACCAACCCACCCCCTGGCCCGCGGATGGGACCCGGCCGATGTGCAGTGCGAGGAGGCCCTCGACTGGTTCCGCCATCCCACTGACCAGGAACTCGACGACTTCGAATACGTCGTCGGACTGGACATCAACTTCGCCTTCACCCACGCTGCTCGCGGCATCAAGGTCGGCTATGGACCCGTCAGCCCTACACCAGAACACCGGCCCGCCTTCGACGCCGCCGTCCCGGGCTGCTGGTACGTCGACCTCACCCACATGCCCACCAACCCCCGACTACCCTCCCCCTTCACGCCCACCGGTGCCCCGCCCACCGGCCCCGCCTGGTACGCCACACCCACCCTCGCCTACGCCCAGCGACAGCTCCGGGCCACCATCGAACCGATCAAGGCCTACCTGAGACGCGGACCCAGCGGCCCCTACCTCGAGGGCTGGACTGGCCCATCAGAGCCAGTGCCGGAGTTGCCCGCAGACCTTCGAATGCTCGCCGTCGACGCCCTGGACCAAGTGGTCTGCGACCGGTCTGAACTCGCCGAACAGTGGGCCGAAGCTGCGAACTGGTCGAAGTGGCGTCAGGAGATCACCCGCCTCCGTGACCTCCTTGACCCTCCGATCCCGCCACAAGAAGAAGCCCTCTTCGAGATCTAATCGGTTACCCAAAGTCACAGACCACAGAAGTTGAGCCAGAACCCGTTCTCATGAACAAAGCCAGCGCAGCGGACCGCATGATGACCGGATGACTTCACGAGAACCGCTTCGAGCAGAGGAGCTATGGCAAGCCTCGTTGATGCCAGAGACAGCCGGCTCACCACCATTCTCGGTTCTTCCAGCAGGTGAGGGACAAGAGCGGGGTGCTGAGTGCTGCCCTATCGGCTGGCAGCGGGCGGCAGCACTGGCATTCCTCACGGATGTGCATGATGACCTTGATCTGCTGCCGCAGCTTGTCGACCTCGCGATGATGCCCGCCTGGGCGGCACAAGCACGCCGGGCCATCACCAACATCCCTCGCGAGCAGCTCATCCCCCGTCTCGAAGAACTTCTCACAGCTCGTCTTGATCAGTTCACCGACGAGGACGACGACTACTTCGCTCTGTGGGCCGAAGTCCTCGCTGACGCTGAGGCATGGACGCTACTGTCCCAGTTGGTCAGCGCAGCACGAACCTCACCGAACCTCCTGCTGCAGGACGTCGCTGCACGGGTCGCTGAGTCGTACGGCGCATTGATCACCGATGCCGGTGAGAGGCCCGCCAGATCCCCCTCGATTCAGTGCGTCCCTTGACGGCTTAACTGCATGAGGTGTCTTTGTCCGCGATAGCCGGACGAAGAGGTCTGTCCCGCGTCCGGGGCCGGTGGCCGCGGGGAGGGGTACACAGGTGCTGTACCGCCTGGCGGCCGAGGGCGTGCTGCCGCACACACCGCCGATGTACCGCCGCCTGTCCGCGCAGCTGGCCCAGGCCCGCCGCGAGGGAGGCTTCCCCGACCTGATCGACATCGTCCGCGAAGCCTGGCCGAGCGCGGACGCCTTCGTGCGCGAGATGCCCGACTGGTTCCGCCTCGACCGCACCGAGGGCCAGGAGCACGCCCTCTATGTCGCCGCGGTGAAGCACACCCTCCGACAGCAGCTGACCGGCTGGCTCGAGTTCGCGGGCATCCCCCGTGCCCATCGTCCGCGGCTTCAGCTCCCAGTCCTACGCCGACGTCGTCCGCGACCGCGTCGCCCACGAGAAACGCGAAGAGGTCGCCCATCCACTTGCCGCCGGTGGTCTTCACCGGTAGGACGGTGGTTTCGTATCCCCGCCGGAGGGCAGCGAGCTCAGCGCGGACCCTCGGACGGGAGAGGCGACAACCACGTCCCCTCGCTTCGGGCGTCGGATCGTTCCTTGGAATGAGTAAGGTGAACCTTGACCAGCGGCGGTGTCACGCCGCCGCAGCCGCTGACGCCCCGTTACCATTAGTAGCGCGCAGGGCGCCTCCGCGGCATGGCGGCGGGTCCTGTCCTGCCGTGGGAACGAGGTGTCGTCGTGGCCGTCCGGGACAAGACCGCAACCATTGGCCCCAGCCGCTTGGAGCAGCTGCACCTGGCGGTAGCGAAGCAGGCCACCGTCGAGATCCTCGAACCTCGCGACACCCTCGCGCTCAGCCGACGCCTGAACGGCGTCAATCTCGACCTCGTCAGCGACGACCGCAACTTCGCCGCCCTCAAGACGAGTCAGACGATCCCGTGGGGAACCATTCGCGCCTCGGGACCTCCAGGCACCCGGGTCCGCTACCGCGTGCGCACGGGGCGAGACGTCACAGGAACTCCCGAGTTCCCGTTTTAGCGACAGCCGCACCGAGTCCGTCCGACGCGACCGCGGCCGGACCGAGAGTCGCTCTGACTGCAGCGCGTATTGGTGGGGGCGCGTGCTCTGCTGCAGCGGCGTATTGCCCATGATCCGCGCATCCGTAGCGAGGTGCGCCGGCAGCGAAGTGCTCCGTCGGGGCGGGCAGACACCAGATGCTCAACCGTCAGGTGTTGGGGGTCCCTCAAGGTCCGCCTCATTCAGGTCCGACTCAGGCCGGGGGGCTCCGTGAGGTCCGCCTGATCCAGTCGTTCCGTCGGCAGCGGGTTGCCGGGCGCCGGCAGGCGAGGCGCACCCGCAGCAGTGGTGTGAAGGTGCGGGGCGGGAGGCCCCGGCAGCCGTCTCACGTCGCCGGTCACCGCCCCGGTCAACGGCATCCAGCCCGCCTGCGGGAGCGGGATCGCGTGTCAGGGCGACTCGCCCAGTGTTTCGGCTTCAGGAACGGGTCATCCGTCGTACGGGCTTGGTCCCGCTGGGGCGGGCCACACCGACGGCTTGTCCATGACTCCCAGGCGGCGGGCGAGGGCGGCCTCGATGTGGGACCTCAGCGCGCGGCGCTGCTGCCCTTCCTCGTACGGCCGCTGGTCCGAAACTTTCGGTTCTTCGTCCACCCCCGCACAACGAGCGAGGCGCTACTTGCGCTGTCGGCCGACCGAGAGCAGACTCCCGGATCCGCCTGCCGTCTTCGGGTCCCGTGCCAGCAGCTTGGCCTCGATGCCGTTCGTTCCGCGCTCGGGCTGCTCCGCAAACGCTTCGCTCACCTCACTCGTGGGGTCGTCGAAGACCCCGCCCTGGTAGCCGGGGGGAGAACTGGCTGTTCCAGAACGCAAGCGAATGGCTTGCCCAGCTTCTGTGCCGTCGAGTGCCCCGATCGGAAGAGTGGGGGTGTTTGAAAACGTTGTCGCGGTGCAGACGATCGCTCTAAGGGCCTGCCTCGCACCCGGCCTTGGCTGCGGTAAGGAGGCACCTCCGGTAGGAACATAGGCTGTCGGACATGGACATGAGGACGCTGATCGAGGACCTGGTGGGAGAAGCCGGGGGGCTCATCCGTGATCAGGTGTGGGTCCTGCCACCCCGCCATCGCACGGTCCTCGCGAAGGCCGCCAGCGACCTGCACGCCGCCGTCGGCGCTCCCCAAGTCCAGGGGCGTTGCCCGTGATTGACCGCTTGGAACACCTGCGGGAAGCGCTCGCCGCTGTGGCCATCGCCCTGGCCCACTGCCACGGGCATACAGCCTGGTTCCTCGGCGCAGCCGCTACCGCTCTCACTCCCGTCCTGCACTGGCGCGCCTTGCCTGCTGAAGACAGCCACACCTTCGGTGCCGTCGTACCGACTCCTCAGGAGTATGCGGAGGCCGAGGACGCAGTCCGCCGGCTCCAGAGCGCCCTGGCCTGCATGGCCTCTGCCTGACCGATGAGTGGTGGGCGGTCCTGGCGGAGGTCGGCGGGAACGTCGCCGCGTTGTACCGGCGGATGATGGCCGACCGCTATCCAGGGCGCCCCCCCACAGCGCGGGGTGCGGTGTGGGGCGTCGGCTTGGCCGGCGGCGCGGTGGGAGGCGTACGCGAATGATCACGGTCAGCCGCCTCGCTGGTGGCGGTGGCGGCCCGCTCGAACTGGTCGAAGGGCGGACCAGGACCCGACGCAGTGGCTGCCGCCGGCGCCGGACACGCTGCGCCGGTGCGGCGCGGAGTGGACCGCGACGAAGCTCCGCAGGGGCCTGGTGGTCGACCAGATGGAGCGGAACCGGCTGCTGGACATTGCGGCCGCCTGCGGCGGCACCGACGTGGAGTTCACCCCCGCCCCGTAGCTGGGCGGTCGAGCCCGGGCCGAGGCGTGTTGTCGGTGGTGGCGGTGATCAGGGGGAGATGAGCGCCGGTATTGCGCCCGACGGCCCGCACGCGGGGATTGCCGAACTGTGTGAGCAGATCCGGGGTGCCCTTGCAGGGTGGGCGCCTCTGCTGCTCGGCGTTCGCGTCCACGGGACGGTGTTCGGGACCGCAGAGCTGGCACGGCTGCGCGCCGTCGTCGCCGACGCAACCGAGGTTTGCCCGGTGACGGTGCGGCCGCGCGGGCCGAACTGCACGCGGCAGCCGACAGGGCGGCTGCGGCCGCCGACGGGCGGCGTGGGTGGCACCGCTTGGCCAAACCGACGGTCTCCAGCAGTTCGAGACGCGCACTGGAGCGCAGCGCGAGGTCGGGGCCGCGCAGCCGCCGGACGACTGGGACGAGGCCAAGGGCTTGCAGTGCTACCAGACCGAGAGCGATCCAGACGTACCAGTCGGGTATGGCCACGGCGCGCACTGTACCGCCCGGCCGCGACCAAGATCCGGAAATGCGGCTCTCAAGCGCCGGTATGGCCCGGCTGGCTCACGTCCTCACGGTGGCGGGTTCTGGCGCAGCGATGGTCCGCCGGTCTCTCCCACCCCGGGGGGTGGCGGGAGGTGTGCTGTCCTTTCGGTCGGCCCCCGCGTACGGTGCAGGTGCCGGACCAGTTGCATCGCCTGCTGGAGCTGACGGGTGCTCTGCCGCTGTTCGGGGTGCGTGACGACAGCGCGCAAGCTGGCTGTCTCCACCGGGGCAGAGGGGGAGCTGGGCCTCGGTGGTGAGGGTAGCGGTGATGGTCTTGCCGCCGTTGTGGACACGTGTGTCCGTGGTGGCGAGCTGGTTGACCAGTCGCCAGCCGAACCCGCCGGGTGTTTGCGGTGCTCGGGGCTGCAGCCGGGGCGGGGAGGGCGAGCGGTCAGAGATCTCTATGGTGACCGTGCTGGAGTGAGCGGTGATCCTCAGGGCTGTGGCGCCGCCGGCGTGGCGGCTGGCGTTGGAGACCAGCTCACTCACCACGGTCAGCAGGTCGTCTACCCACCCCGGTTCAGGTTTCAGAGCCGCCAGGAGGTCGCGGGTGGCCTCCCGCGCCGCCGCGCAACTGAGACCGGTCCTGGCAGGCGTCGGCAGGATCAGTGAAGATAGGGTCTGCTCTTCCATATAGTGCGCTTTCCCCCACTTTCGCCCGGTACACGGCAAGTCGGACACACCTCGGGGCCAGCACCACCCCTCACAGCCTTATCAAGCCCGCGGCGCCAGGACCGACACGTAATGCAGCGGCCAGGCCTGCCCCCATGGGCTACCGCGTGGAGGGAGCAGGAGACACCCGCCCCTGTCGCTGGCAAGCAGTTCTTTGCCAGGGCTTGAGGCCCGCCCCTATGCGCACTGCTTGTGGCTGCTGCGTGTGGCGGAGAGCGTGGCGACGGTCCAGGCCGTCACCCATACGGCTCCGACCAGCAATGCCGCGAGCGCGATGGGCATTTCTGGGGCCGACGCCACCACTGAGCCGGTGTCACTGTGTCGGCGGCCGCCGGCGCCGCACCAGAGGGGGACCGCCGAAGCCAATCGACCCGATCGCGCCGCCAACGGTTGGTCGGCTTCCTCAAGGCAGTCTCAGGGACGTGTGAAGGCGTGGGGTGGGGGGTGTGGGGTGGCCGGGGGCTTGCAAGTGTGACGGGTAAGACCTGAGAGACTGCTCGGTATGGATATCCAGCGCAGGAACAACGTCACCGTCACTGGCAATCCCCGAGGCCGGACGGTGGTCCTTGCGCACGGGTTCGGCTGTGACCAGAACATGTGGCGCCTCACCGTTCCTGCCCTGGTCGAGGACTACAGGGTGGTGCTGTTCGACTACGTGGGCTCGGGCCGCTCCGATCTCTCCGCGTTCTCCGAGACCCGCTACGCGTCCCTCGCCGGTTACGCCCAGGACGTGGTGGACGTGTGCGACGCGCTCGACCTTCGAGGCGCGGTGTTCGTGGGGCATTCGGTCTCCGCGATGATCGGTGTTCTGGCCGCCCAGATGGCTCCGGATCACATTGGGGCGCTGGTGATGGTGACGCCCTCTCCCCGGTACATCGACGACGAGGGCTACCGGGGCGGCTTCAGCCCGCAGGACATCGAGGAACTCCTCGATTCACTGGAGTCGAACTATTTGGGCTGGTCGGCAGCGATGGCGCCAGTGATCATGGGGAACGCGGAGCGGCCCGAGCTCGGTGAGGAGCTGACGAACAGCTTCTGCGCCACCGACCCGGCGATGGCGCGCGTCTTCGCCCGCACCACCTTCCTGTCCGACTCCAGGCAGGACCTCAAGGAGGTGAGCGTGCCGACGCTGGTGCTGGACTGCACCCAGGACGCCATCGCCCCGCGCGAGGTCGGCGCCTTCGTGCACCAGGCGATCCCCGGCTCGACACTGATCACCCTGGATGCGACCGGGCACTGCCCGCACATGTCCGCACCCGAAGCCACCAACCAGGCGATCACCGGCTTCCTGGCCGGCCTGCGGTGATGTGCCGCACCGGTCAGCAGAACGACCCGCACGACGCCGACGACGAGAAGACTTCGGAGGCCGCGTTCGCCGCTCTGCTGGAGGACAGCGCGGAGGAGCTGTACGAGAGCGCGCCGTGCGGGTATCTGTCCACGCTGATGGACGGCACCATCGCGAAGATCAACACGACGCTGCTGGACTGGCTGGGCCTGGAACGGGAGGCGGTGGTGGGCCGGATGCGGTTCACCAACCTGTTGACCGTGGGCGGCAGGCTCTACCACGAGACGCACTTCGCGCCGCTGCTGCGCATGCAGGGCGAGATCGGCGGCGTCGCCCTGGAGATCCGAAAGGCAGACGGCGTCCGGATGCCGGTGCTGGTCTCCTCCGTGGTCAAGCACGGGGAAACGGGTGAGCCGCTGCTGATCCGCACCACCCTCTTCGACGCCCGAGACCGCCGCGCCTACGAAGAAGAACTCCTGCGGGCCCGCAAAGCCGCCGAGGAAGCACACCGGCAGGCCGAAGCCGACCGGGCCCGCCTCCAGGACGCCCTCGCAGTGCTGCAGTCATCGCTGCTGCCCGACACCCTGCCGCCCATACCCGGCATGGAGAGCGCCGCGCACTACCGCACCGCCTCGCCCGACCGGCTCGGCGGCGACTTCTACGACGTCTTCCCCCTCGACGCCACACGCTTCGCGTTCTTCCTCGGCGACGTGTGCGGCAAGGGCCCGCAAGCCGCCGCCGTCACTTCACTGACCCGCTACACCCTGCGCGCCGCAGCCCTACACGACCCCGACCCCGTCTCCGCCCTCACCACCTTGAACAGAGTCCTGCACGAGCGCTACAGCAGCGGCGACCCCCGCTACTGCACCGCCATATTCGGCACCCTCGAACCCGACCCGGTGACTGGACAGGTCACGGTCCACCTGGCCTCGGGCGGCCACCCGCCGGCCCTGGTACTGCGCGCCGACGGCACAGCCGACTTCCTGCCCACCCCCGGCGGCCTCCTCGTCGGCATCCTGCCCACCGCGCCCTTCACCCCCGCCACCATCACCCTGGGCCCCGGCGACACCCTCCTGCTCTACACCGACGGCCTCACCGAAGCCCGCACCGGGCAAGGACGCACCGACCTGTACGGAGACGAAGCCCTGCGCGCCTTCGCCACCCACCACGCCGGCCGCCCCCCGCATGCGGTCATGGAGGCACTGACCAGCCTCCTGGACGGCTTCGGCGACGGCCTCGACGACGACACCGCCCTCCTCGCGCTCGGCGTCCCCGTCCCGGGGGAGCCGGTATGAGCCCACTGGATCTCACCGTCCGAGACACCCCGAAAGGCCCGGTTGTAGAAGTCATCGGCGAACTCGACTATGACACCTCCGTAACCCTGCGCGACCTCGTCCAAACTCTCCCCCTGGAGCGGGGCCAGCGCCTCGTCCTGGAGCTGGCACGCATGGAGTTCTGCGACTCCAGCGGCATCAGCGCCCTGATCGCCGCTCTCAACCACGCCCAGTCGGCCGGAGCCGACTTTGCACTTGCCGCGGTCCCGGCCAACACGCGGCGCGTCCTGGGCGTCGTCGGACTGGACCAGGTGTTCCCGCTCCATCCCGACACCGAGTCCGCAATCGGGGCCTGACCAAGCAGTCACGCACAGCCCCCGCGAGGTGGCAGCACACACCGGGGAAGTCCAACCGCGGGTGCCGGTCCGGACACAGACGCGCGTTTGGCAGTACGCGCGGCGCCGTAGACGGACACGGCCTGGTGCGCGGGCGAGGTAGGTGCGGCGCGTGCCGGTCGGAAACCGCATCTTGCCTGTGGCGGGAGGGCGCCGGATCACGGCCTGCGCAGGGAGCGAAACAGGCCCCCGGCAGCCGTCACACGTCGCCGGTCACCGCCCCGGTCAACGGCATCCGGCCCGCCTGCAGCAGCGAGATCGCGTGTCAGGGCGACGCCCCCAGCGATTCGGCTTCAGGGACGGGTCCAGTAGGCCCAGCCCTCCCCGCCGAATGCACCGCGACGAACCTCTCGCTGGGGGCCTGGCGGTGGACGACATGGGGCGGGACCGGCTGCTGGACATCGCGGCCGGCGGCGGCCGCCGACGTTGAGTTCACGCTCGGTCACCTCACCCGGTTTCCGCTCCTCGCGCGCGGCGTGGCTCAGTCCCACCACAGCGACCACACCGACCAACGGACCATGCCGCCCGCGGGTCCTCCACGGTGTCATCGCAGTAGCCCAGCAACTCTGTGGCGGCCTGCGCCGCTGCCCGAGGGTCCAAAGGCGGTCTGTCGCCGACCAGCACCAGATATGTGCCCTGGGCGAGGAAGACCTCGGCCCCCCACTGCTCATGCCAGCGTCTGAGCAGCGCCGCGTCGTTTGGCCTGGGTCAAGATCCGGTCGCCGTATCCGAACCAATTGCCCGTCCCGATCAGGTTGGGCAGGACTACGGGCTTGCGGCCTTGACCGGTGGCTGGCGCGCTCTGCAACCGGCCACGTCCCCATGCGGAGCCGAACAGGTAAGCGGACTTTTCCAGCGGATAGGTGAAAAGTGGGGGCGTCCGGGTGAATCTTGCTCGGGCTGTGCACGCGCCTGCGTTCACGTGACGTGACACTCACCGGCAGGGGCCGTTGATCGTCACCGCTCGGTGAGTCGCCTGACCCGGCCCGCAATTCCTGTGGCTGGCAGACAGTCCCGAGCCGGAGGTGGACCGCCGTGGCGGGGAATGGAAACCCGACCATCAGAAGACGCCGGCTGGGCGCGGAGCTGCGACGGCTCCGGCAGGCCAGTGGCCTGACCAGTACGGAGGTGGCAGAACGCCTGTTGATCTCCCAGCCCAAGATCAGTCACTTGGAGAACGGCCGCCGAGCCATCAAGCCTCGTGATGTGCGGGACCTGTGCGGTCTCTACGGAGTCACAGACCCACAGGTCATCGATTCGTTGCTGCAGATGGCCACGGAATCGGACCGGCAGGGCTGGTGGGTTGCCTGCGGCGAAGTCCCGTACGCCGTCTACATCGGCCTGGAGACGGCAGCCTCCTCAATCCACTCCTACGAGCCCCTGGTGATCCCCGGCCTGCTGCAAACACCCGCCTACGCCCGAGCCGTTATCGAGGAAACGATCCCTCTCGCCACCGCGGAACAGATCGCCGTGCGCCACGAGGTCCGGCTGCGCCGCCAGGGACGGGCCCACCACCCGGCCCGGCCGTTGCGTCTATGGGCCGTGCTGGACGAGTCCGCACTGCGCCGTACGGTCGGCAGTCCCACGATCATGCGCGACCAGCTCGAGCACCTCAACCGCCTCGGCATGCAGCCGCACATCACCGTGCAGGTTCTCCCGCACGAGGCGGGAGCCCACCCGGGCGTCTCGGGGCAGTTCTCCATCCTCCGCTTCCCGGACAGCGCGGCGGGGACGGTCCATCTGGAGCGGTTCACCAGCGACGTCTATCTGGAGAAACGATCCGACGTCCACCACTACAGCGTCATGTATGACCACCTCCAGGCCAAGGCACTGGACCCGGAGAACACCCGCCACTTCATCGCCCGCACCGCCCAGGAGCTGCCGACTGCCACGGTCGCGGCGGAAGCCACTTGAGTACTGGAAGACGGCCCCGCCTCCGGACGGGTGGACGGGGCCGTCACACGCGGCCACACCGGAAGATGGGCCGGGGGCCACGCGTCGCGGATCTCAACGCTGGCGTCCGGTCCCGGGACACGGGCCGTGATCCCAGCCCCAACATCAGCGACTGATGGTGGGGGTGCCTCCCGAGCACTGTGATAGCGGGGGACCGGGTAAGCCCGGGGGAGCTGGACATCCCCCAACAGCGAGGGCTTCGGCCGCACGGAGGCGGGCAGTCGCCATCCTGTCTCGCTGCGGGTTCGCCGGCCGCGCCAAGGCAAAGGGGTGCCGCCTTCTGCGTGGACAGGGCTGGCTGAGGACGTGCGGGTGTTAGGGATCCGTCAAGGAATCTTCGGCGCGGATCCTCTGGAAGCTCTGCGATGTCCTCGGCCGTGAGAGCCACTGGGCCACTAAATGGGAAGACCGTCGCCCGCTCTTGTGCCGTTCCGACCGGCGGCGTTGAGGCTCGGAGGCAGCTAGTGAGTGCTGGGTGAGATGGGTCGTGGAAGGCGGGGCATGGGGGCGTACAGGGCGCCGATCTGATGGCGGGGGTCCGTGCCGGCGGCAACCCCATACACGATGATCATTGCGCGCGGCCTGCGGCTGGTGGCTGTTTGCTGCTGCGCCGGGCAGGGTTGAAGGGGTTATGAGGAAAGCCAGCGAGCCGGTGATGCCGGAGGTGGTGGACAGTCCTGCTCTGCGGGATCAGCCCACCGGGAGGGTGGCGCAGTGGATGCTGCGGCATCGGGTGCAGCCGGTGGGGCCGGCCGCCGGTGAGGCCCATGCCGAGCCGCACGCCTGGTGGAAGGTGATGTGCCTGACCGGCGTCGACTACTTCTCAAGCCTGGCCTACGTGCCCGCGATCGCTGCGCTCGCGGCCGGGGCGGTCTCGCCTTTGGCGACGCTGCTGATCGTGGCGCTGACCCTGCTCGGGATGCTGCCGATGTACCGGCGGGTGGCGAAGGAGAGCCCGCACGGTGCCGGGTCGGTGGCGATGCTGGAGGACCTGCTGCCGTTTTGGTGGGGCAAGCTGTTCGTGCTGGTCCTGCTCGGCTTCGTCGCCACCTCGTGGATCATCACGATCACCCTCTCCACCGCGGACGCCTCGGTCCACGTGGTGGAGAACCCCTTCTTCCCGGCAGTACTGCACGGGCATGAGGTCGCCCTCACCGTCGCGCTGCTGCTGGTCCTGGGCGGGGTGTTCCTGCTCGGATTCAGCGAAGCCGTCAGTGTGGCCATCCCGCTGGTCGCGATCTTCCTCGTCCTGAACGCAGTCGTCATCGGCATCGGCCTGGCCAACGTGTTCACCACCCCGGGGGCCTGGTCGGCGTGGACAGACGCACTCGCAGCGGGCGGAGGCGGCTTCGGCGACCTGCTCGGCCCGGCACTGCTGGCGTTTCCGCTGCTGGTGCTGGGCCTGTCGGGCTTCGAGACCGGCGTGAGCATGATGCCGCTCGTCGCCGCCGAAGGCGCCGACCCCGAGCAGCGGCTGCACGCCCGGATCCGCAACACCCGCCGCCTGCTGACCACCGCCGCTCTCATCATGAGCGTCTACCTGCTCTCGGCGAGCTTCGTGACCACCCTCCTCATCCCGCACGAGGAATTCGAACCGGGCGGGGCGGCCAATGGCCGCGCGCTGGCATACCTGGCGCACGAACAGGTCGGGGAGGTCTTCGGCACCGTCTACGACATCAGCACCATCCTGATCCTGTGGTTCGCCGGTGCCTCCGCCATGGCCGGGCTGGTCAACATCGTCCCCCGCTACCTGCCCGACTACGGCATGGCCCCCGAATGGGGACGCGCCGTACGCCCCGTCGTGCTCGTCTACACCGCCCTGTGCATCCTCATCACGATCGCCTTCGACGCCGACGTCGACGAGCAGGCCGGCGCCTACGCCACCGGCATCCTGGCGATGATGGTCTCCGGCGCCTTCGCCGTCACCGTCTCCGTCGCCCGCCACCGCCGGCGCGCGACCACCGTCGGATTCGCCCTCCTGACGGCCGTCCTGCTCTACGCCCTGGTCGCCAACATCATCGACAAGCCTGACGGGCTGGTCATCTCCGGGTTCTTCATCGCCGGCATCATCATCGTGTCGCTGATCTCCCGCGTCTCACGCACCACCGAGCTGCGCGCCGACCGCATCGTCTTCGACGCCGACGCCCGCCGGTTCATCGATGACACGATCGCCTACGACGGCGCCATCAATATCATTGCCAACCGCCGTCAGGCCGGCGACGTCGCCGAGTACAGCGACAAGGAACGTGAACAGCGCGGCGTCAATCCGGTGCCCGGCCGCGCCGACGTCATCTTCCTCGAGATCGACGTGGTCGACCCCTCGGACTTCAGCGACACCCTCACCGTCCACGGAGCCGAGGTCGGCGGCCACCGGATCCTGCGCGCGGCCGCGCCGGCCGCGCCGAACGCCATCGCCGCGATCCTGCTGGCCCTGCGCGACGCCACCGGCGTGCAGCCGCACTGCTACTTCGCCTGGGCCGAGGGCAGCCCGCTGGTGCACATGGTCCGCTACTTCCTCCTGGGCCGCGGCGACACCGCTCCGGTCACCCGCGAGATCATCCGCAGCCATGAACCCGACCCCGACCGCCGCCCCGGCATCCACGTCGGCGGCTGACCGCCGCAGCCGTAAGCAGTCTTCTGCAGATGCTGGCAGGGGAAGATGAAAGGAACGCCAGGAAATGTCGACGCCGGAACGCCAGATGCGGCTCAAGATCATCTCCCTCGCACTCTGCGGGGCCGCCATGATCGCTGCGGGCGCGACCGCCGAATGGTGGTGGCTGCTCGGGATCGGGGTGTGGGTTCTGGCCGCGGCGTTCCTGATGGAGATGATCTACCGCCCGTAGGCAGAGCTTGAGCCGGCGCTTGTTGTCTGCCCCGGTCAGGGGCGGTGTATGCCGGAGGCCGGCCCCTGGTGCGGGGGCCGGCCTCCGCTGCTGAGCATGGGGGGATCAGGCGGCTTCGCCGACGAGTTCTTCGAGGACGTCTTCCATGGTGACGAAGCCGATCACCGTGTCGCTGTGGTCGGTGACTGCAGTGAGGTGGGTGCCCGCGTTGCGCATGGCGTTCATGGTGTCGTCCAGTGGTGTGTCCTTGCGGACCTGGGTGACGGTGTGCAGGGCGGAGGGTGAGAACGGGAGTGTGCGGTCGGCGTGGCCGAGGGCGTCCTTGATGTGGAGGAAGCCCATGATCTCGCCGCCGGGGCCGGTGACGACCAGACGGGAGTATCCGTGGTCGGCGGCGGTGCGCTCCAGCCCGCGGGGGGTGATGCCCAGCGCGACCGTGACGAAGGCGTCGCGGGGAATCATGATATCGCCGACCGGCCGCTTGCCGAGTTCGAGCGCGTCCCGCAGGCGGTCCCCGCCCTCGGGCGCCAGGAACCCGGCGGCGCTGGAGTCCTTCACCAGTCGCGCGAGCTCGTCGTCGGTGAAGACGGATCCGACCTCGTCCTTCGGTTCGACCTTCAGCAGCCGCAGCAGCATGTTGGCGAAGGCGTTGATCCCGAAGACGAAGGGCCGCAGCGTGCGGGTGAGGGCGACCAGCGGCGGCGCCAGCAGCAGCGCGGTCGGCGCGGGCGCGGCGAGCGCGATGTTCTTCGGGACCATCTCGCCGATCAGCATGTGCAGGTACGTCGCGGCGGTGAGCGCGATGACGAACGCGATCGGGTGGATCAGGCCCTCGGGTACGCCGACGGCGTGGAAGGGGGCCTCCAGCAGGTGGGCGATGGCGGGCTCCGCGACCGCGCCCAGGACCAGGGAGGAAACGGTGATGCCGAGCTGGGCGGTGGCCATCATCGCCGAGAGGTGCTCCAGACCCCACAGGGTCGTCTTCGCCCTGAGGTCGCCCCTCTGGGCAGCGGGTTCGATCTGGGAGCGGCGGACCGAGATGAGGGCGAACTCGGCGCCGACGAAGAAGGCGTTGGTGATCAGGGTGAAAACGCCGATCAGCAACTGGATCGCGGTCATCGGTCCTCCTCCCGGGAGACGGTCTCTACCTCGGTGGCGGCGGGCGCGGTGATCGTGACCCGGTCGGCGCGGTGGTGGTCTATGTCGAGAACAACCAGCTCCCAGCCGGTGACGGTAAGAGTGTCGCCCTCGACCGGGATGCGCTCCAGACGGGTGGCGATCAGGCCGGCGAGCGTCTCGTAGGGGCCGTCGGGAACGGTGAAGCCGATCTCCTCCAGCTCGTCCAGGCGAACACTCCCGTCGGCCTCCCAGACCTTGCGGCCGTCCTGCTCCGGGGCCTCGATGAGGTCGGGAACCTCGATCGGGTCGTGTTCGTCGCGTACCTCACCGACGACCTCTTCCACGATGTCCTCGACCGTGACCACGCCGGCGGTGCCGCCGTACTCGTCGATGACCACGGCCATGGTGCGGGCCTTGCGCAGCCGGCCGAGGAGGGTGTCCACCGGCAGGGAGTGCGGCACCAGCAGCGCCGAGGTCATCAGGTCGGCCACCGAGGTCAAAAGGCGCTTGTCCTCGTCCAGGTCCAGGACATCGCGGATGTGGACGGTGCCGACCACCTCGTCCAGGGTGTCGCGGTAGACGGGGAAGCGGGACAGGCCGGTGACGTACGTGAGGTTCGCAGCGTCGGCGGCGCTCGCGTGCAGCTCCAGGGCCTGGACGTCGATCCTCGGCGTCATCACGTTCTCCGCGGTCAACTCGGCCAGGTGCAGGGTCCGCACGAACAACTCCGCCGAGTCGGCCTCGATCGCACCCTCACGAGCGGAATGGCGAGCGAGCGCCACCAGCTCCTGCGGGGTGCGGGCGGAAGCCAGCTCCTCGGCCGGCTCCAGACCGAAGCGGCGCACCAGCCGGTTCGCGGTGTTGTTCAGGTGCCGGATCAGCGGGGCGAAAGCGGCCGTGAAGGCACGCTGCGGCCCGGCGACGACCTTCGCCACCGCGAGCGGGCGAGAAATCGCCCAGTTCTTCGGCACGAGCTCACCCACGACCATCAGGACGACGGTGGAGACCGCGACGCCGAGCACGGTCGCGGTGGCCGACACCGCCCCGGACGGCAGACCGATCGCCTCCAGCGGGCCACGCAGCAGCGCGGAGACGGACGGCTCAGCCAGCATGCCGATCACCAGCGAGGTCACCGTGATACCCAGCTGGGCACCCGAAAGCTGGAAGGTCAGCCGCTTGGCTGCCTTCAGAGCGCCCTCGGCGCCCCGCTCACCAGCCTGGACCGCACGTTCGAGCTCACTGCGCTCGACGGTGGTGAGAGAGAACTCGGCAGCAACGAACACCGCGCACGCCAGCGTCAGAGCCAGCGCAAGGAGCAACAACAGGACTTCGGTCACCGTGCCACCCCCACTTCCCGGCTCAGATTCTGCGGGCAAGGCGTGGCACGGCTTGGACTGGGAGGTTCACCCATTGCGGGTCTGCTGCTCCTTCTTCTCTCGGCGGGCCGCGCGGTGCGGTCCGGCTGGGGTTGCCTGGCAGGGGAAGTACCCGACCAATCGTAAAGGGTAAGCAAAGGCGGCACGGCGGTAGGCCTGCACCCTCGGAGGGGCCGCATTCCAAGCGGCGACGACCCTTTCGCGTGTTCCGGCCCGGTCCGCCGAACTCCTGACGGAGGTGGTGGCAGTGACTAAGAACGGGCCGTCGGCGGTCCGCTGTCCGATGGCGAGCCGCCCTCCGGGCTACCGGTGGTGGAGGCCGTTGCCCCGAGGCCGCGGGCCCCAGACCGGCTCATAGAGACACTGGGGGTACAAGTTTCCGCAGTGCAGGCTGCGAGTGACGGCGGTGGACGGCCACCGGGTCCACCGCCGGACACCTCGGTGGCGAGGTCGGCTTCCCCGACGCCTAGAACTAGGCACTGTCCGGCGGATCATGTGACTGTCGGATTACTGGCTCGTTGTTCCCGACATGGGGCGGGGTGATCTGACGAATGCTGAGGGGGTACGGCTGGAGCCGCACCTGCCGGCGTCGGGGCAGCGTGGCGGCCGGTGGAACGACCACCGCAGGGTGATCAACGGGATCTTGTTCCGGGTGCGAACGGGCATACCGTGGCGGGACCTTCCTGAGCGTTTCGGCAGTTGGAAGACCGTCTATGAACGGCACCGGCGTTGGTCGGCGGAGGGTACGTGGGACCGAATCCTGCATGCCGTCCAGGCGGACGCCGACCTCGCGGGCCGGATCGACTGGAGCATGGTCAGCGTCGACTCGACGGCCTGCCGTGCCCATCAGCACGCGGCCGGCGCCCGGAAGAAGAAGCCACGCGTCCCGAAAAAAGATCGACGCCCCGGCACCACCGCCCCGACGAGGGACTCGGGCGGTCCCGGGGCAGCCTGACCTGCAAGATCCACCTCGCCGGTGAGGGTGGATGCCGGCCGCTGGCCTTCCTAGTCACGCCGGGACAATGGGGCGACGCACCGCAGATGATCGAGGTCCTGGAGCGGATCCGAGTGTCCCGCCCGCAGGGCGGACGGCCGCGAACGCGGCCGGACCACCTTTGCGGCGACAAGGCATACAGCTCACGCCGCAACCGCCGTTACCTGCGCAGACGCCAGATCAAGCACACCATCCCCGAACCAAAGGACCAGCGGGCCAACCGCAAACGACGCGGCAGCAAGGGTGGCCGGCCCACCGGCTTCGACAGCGAGATCTACAAACGTCGCAACGAGGTCGAGCGCCTGATCAACCGGCTCAAGAACTCCCGGGCTGTCGCCACCCGCTACGACAAGAGGGCCTACGTGTTCCACGGCACCGTCACAGTCGCCGCAATCCGGCTCTGGCTCTGCCCCTGAGACGCGCCCTGCACCTGGTCACGCACAGAACTCCTCAGCGGCAGCAGCGTCGTCGCATACAGTGCCGAAGGTATGACGGCACTTGCATCCTTCACCTTCGTGCGCCACATCGATGGGCTCCGCTACCACTTCGAACGCGACGGCGAGCGCAACGGTCGCCCCGCCTATCGTCGAACGGACGGGAATGTGTGGTGTGTCTGGTCGCCGACCGACGGCTGGCACTGCGAGATCGCTGACGGCCTCGTCACCGCCCATCCCCTTGACAGCCATGCGAACGAACCCGAACCCCCCGCCACCATCTGGCGCAGTTTCAAGAACGACCGCTCATACCTCTACGACCTCCGGATCCTCGACTCCGAAGCATGATCCGCCGGACAGTGCCTAGCCCGACCAGGTCGCGGCCCTGGCCATTTACCGCGTTCCCGGCCCCTACGACCTGTCGTACGGGTCAGGGCGTGGGGTGGCGGCGGGCGCGGAGGCGGCGGACACCCTTCACGGTGTAGCCGGCGGCCATGAGCGCGAAGCCGACGGCAGCGATCCAGAACCAGGATTCGGCCACCGTGAGACTCAGCAGCAGCCCGCCCATGAGCAGCAGGCTGCCGACGGTCTCCAGCAGTTCGAGACGCGCACTGGAGCGCAGCGCGAGGTCGGGGCCGCGCAGCCGCCGGACGACAGGGACGAGGCCAAGGGCCTGCAGGGCGACCAGACCGAGAGCGATCCAGACGTACCAGTCGGGTATATCCACGGCGCGCACTGTACCGCCCGGCCGCGACCAAGATCCGAAAAGGGGACCCCAAGCGCCGGTACGGCCCGGCTGGCTCACGCCCTCACCGTGGTGGGGCCGGCGTGCCATTCATTTGCGTGCCTAGTCGTTGAAGGGCTGGGACGCACGCCGCCGCGGGAGCTCTGTCCGTTCCCCCGGGTGCTCGGGGCGGGCCCGAATCCTGACACCTGACGCGCTCAGTCCTGCCGGGCACACCGCAGGTGACGGATGCTTGCCGCGTGTTTGGTGGTGGCATCGGGTGTCAGGTCGCATTCCTTCGCTCGGTGCCGCCGCGCGGAAAACGGGCACGCGCCGGGGTCAGTTATGGCGCTTCCGTCTGCTCGTCGGGCGGCAGCAGGTCTTTGGCCCTGCGTTCCATCAGGACCGGCAGGTAGGTACGCACACGCGCGTACCTGAGCTCTTCGTACGCCGTCTGCACTGACCGGCGCACCACCCCCGCGTCCAGCTCAGGGTGCGCCTTCATCAGCCGCTCGGTGACGTGGCGGACGGCCAGGGCATCCTCCGGCTCCCCCATCCCGCGCCTCGCCTTCCTCGAATGGACCTCCCTGCCCCAGTTGGAACGGCCCGAGGCAGGTAAGTCGATCTTTCGCCTAGGCCGTCTCTTTCGCATCTTGCCGGGCCCGCGTTGTCCGGCAGGATCCGAAAGAGACGGCCTGGCCGACTGAGGCCCGACGGGGACATTGCGGACTCGGTCCGACGTTCCGCTACCGTGACCCGATGAAGAGAACCAGCAGGTGGCGGACGGTCCTCGGCGCCATCGCGCTCGCCGTCGGTACGCTGAGCGCCTGCTCGGACCAGCCGGGCGAAGAAGAGATCCGCTACGCCGACGACTACGGCGGCCACGCCCCGCTGGCCGTGGTCGGATACCCGTCGGTGGGCTCCCTGCGCATGGCGCAGGAGATCGTCTGGCGCACGGCCGACGGTGACACGGAGGCGCTG
>NZ_JOBX01000058.1:0-41547 GCF_000720645.1 Streptomyces sp. NRRL S-378 | reverse complement strand
ATCCCCGGCTACCACCTCACCGACCTCCCCGCCCCCGCCCACTACCACGCCGCACTCGCCACCCTCACCACCACCTGAGACCTGCGGAGCACCTCACGGCGCCGTCGGAGGTGCCCAGCCCGGGTCCCGTCCCGACAGACCCACCGCCCGGTCCAGCAACGGGGCGTCGTCCGGGACAGGTACCACCGGGCCGAAGATGCCACCGCCGCGGTCCCCTTCGTGCGCGGCTGCGAGGAGGAAGGCGTGCGAGGCACGCAACGCGGCCCCGTCCGGCAGGTACTCCTGGCCCGTCGCCCGGGCCAGATCCCAGCCGTGGATCACCAGCTCGTCCACGGCCACCGCACCGGCGACCTCGCCCGGGAGGTCCACGCCGCCCGCCCGGGTCATGCCGGTCCAGGCCCCGGGGTCCTGCCAGGCCTCGGCCAGCTCGCCGAGGACCCGGGGCAGTTCCTCGCGCCAGGCGGCGGGCAGGGACGCTGCAGCCGGGTCCGGTGCCGTGTCGGTCGTCGGGCCCAGGTCCTTGCGGGCGGCGTCACGGAACGCGACGGCGAGGCCCCTGAGGTGGCCCAGCAGACCTCCCACCGTGTACGCGGGGCACGGCGTCGGGCCGGCCAGCCGGGTGTCCGGCACTTCCGCCACGAGGCGGGACACGATCCGGGTCTGCTCCGCGAGATCGACGGACGGCGTACCGGTCGTCCTCTGCTCCTCCGGGGGCACTCTTCTCATTCCTCCTCGGCGCCGTCGTCCGACTGGTTGCGTGCGCGCCTCGTGACCACGGCTGCCGCCGCGAGGGCACTCGTGGCGAAGGCCAGGGCGAGCATCCACCGCTGGTCGAAGGTGTGGCCGGTGGCGTGGTCGAGGGAATAGCGGCCCGCCCCGGCGAGGCCGATGGTGGCGGCGGTGAAGCCGAGGAAGGCCGGGTACTCGAACCCGCCGCCCTGGGCGAAGAAACCGGCGGGGGCGTGGACGGCCACTGCTCCGGCCATGGCTCCCGCGGCCACGGCGCCGGCCGCCGGCGTGGCGAGGCCCAGCACGAGGAGCGCCCCGCCGCCGGTCTCCCCCAGGCCTGCGGCAAGGGCGCTCTGCCGGCCGGGGGTATAGCCCATGTGCTCCATCGCGGCGGCCGTCTTCTCGAGGCCGCCGCCGCCGAACCATCCGAAGAGCTTCTGCGTGCCGTGCGCCATGAGAACCGCTCCGGTCCCTGCCCTCAGCGTCAGCAGGGCGAGGTCGCGTCGGTTGATGCAGCTCATGGAGGTCTCCCTGGAGGCGGCGGGCCCGGTCGTCGTGCGGTGACGACATTCGTATCCCGTCGGGGCCGCAACGACCCCGCGCCGCCCCGCAAGTCCGCCGAACGGGCGGCAGCCCGGCCGGGCACGGGCCGGGCTGCCGCCGGGCGCGTGGGTGTCCGGCGCGGCAGGCCCAGCCGGTCGGCTACGTGTGGCCCCACGCCCTTCCCCCGGGTGTCCGGTGCCACGATGAGGCGGGCCAGTTCGACCTCGTCCTCCTCGTCGTCGAGCCACAGCTCTCCGTAGCCCACGACCGTGCCGTCCTCGACGAGGACGCGGGCCCGGACGTCGGCGTCCCGCTGCCAGTCGGTGACCGTGGCGGCGTGGGCAGCGGTGAAAGGGAGGAGGTCCATACCCGTCGGTCCGTCCGGACGTCACGATGCGGCAGCGCCCCGCACCGGGACGCAGGGCGACCCTCCGTGTGCCTCGGGCACCATGGCACACGGGTATTCCGCGCCCGGTGTGCCGCGCCCCGTTCGGCGCTCTGTTCCGCGCTCTGCTCCGCCTCTGTTCCGCGCCCGATCCTGTGTCGCAGCGGGACGCCGTCGCCTCCGCAGGGCGCGCGAGGGCCCACGCGTTCACACTGGCAGGACGACGAGTGCAGTGCACTGCGTGCAGTGCGGCAAGGAGGCCGGATGAGCTGGGCATCATGGACCACTCGCGGGATCTTCGCCGGCCGGGACGGTGTCATGACCGGCGAAGCGGGACCCGTCCTCACCGGTGAGCTCGACATCCACACCACGTGGACCGAGGTCGAGGGTCTGGCGCACGTGACGGTGCAGTACAGCGGGGCCTCCGACTGGCTTCCCCTTGCGGGAAGCCCCGTCCCGTGCCCCAGTGAGGAGGCGAGCCGCGCCCTGCACGAGGCGGTCATCAATTCCGTACGTGCCGGGTCGACCCTGCCCCTGAGCGCCGGTCTTCCCTGATCCACGGGCGCTGCCGGGCGGTGCCTGGCAGTGCCCGGGCGGCGCCGGGCGGCGCCGGCCGTCAGGCGGCCGCGCCCACGCTCCGGCGGGCGACGTGCTGGCGGCGTTCCTCCTCGGTGAGCCCGCCCCACACCCCGTACGCCTCGCCGGTACGCAGCGCGTGCTGCAGGCACGCCTCCCGCACCGGGCACCGGGCGCATATCTCCTTGGCCGCCTCGTCGCGGGCGGCGCGGTCCTCACCGCGCTCTCCCGCCGGGTGGAAGAACCGGCGCGAGCCCAGGCCCCGGCAGGCCGCTTCCGCCTGCCACGCCCAGTGGTGCTCCGCCAGGCCCGGGAGTCGCGAGACGTCGGACATTGCTGGCTCCTTCCGAGGGATGGTGATGACGAAGGCTCGCCTGCTCACGATCCGCCGGATGAAACGTCCGTGGCGACACGGCCGTCGGGCGGGGCCCGTCGGCCGCAGTGGGGGGCTGCGGCCGACGGACGTCTTTCCGGCCCTGCCGTGCCGGCTACGCGGCGCCCGTCATACGGGCGAACACGACCACGTTGCTGTCGTAGTAGTGCTTCTTGGGATCGAAGTCTCCGCCGCAGGTGACCAGACGCAGGCCCGCGTGGTCGAGGTTCTTGTAGACCTCCAGCGTGGGGAACTCGGCCTTCGGGTACTCGCTGACCTTGTCCACCGTGAACGTGACCGTCTTGCCGTCCTTGCGCGTCACCTTGATGGTGTCACCGCCCTTCATCGTCTTCAGCTTCTCGAACACTGCTGCCGCTCCGTTCCACGTGACGTGCCCTGCGATCACGGCCGGTCCCTCCGAGCCGGGCGTCGGCCCCGGCTCGTACCAGCCCGCGAGCGCGGGGTCCTTCGGGGTCTGCATGGTGCCGTCGCCGTTCTGCTTCAGCGTTTCCAGGGTGCTGGTCACGCCCAGTGACGGGATCGTGATCTTCTGCGGCTCCGAGCGGGCGAGGGCGGGCTGGGCCCGGCCCGCCCCCGTGCCGCCTCCCGTGGCCGAGCCCGCGCCCGTGCCGTTCTTCGACGCGTCGGCGGGCTTTCCGCTGGGGGCGCCGCCCGCGGCATCGGGCGCCGCGCCCTGTGCGGCCTGGCCCTGCCCGGCCTGCCCGTCCGGGGCGGCGGGCTTCGCCGCGTCCTGTCCTCCGCAGCCCGCGAGGAGCAGCGCGGCGAGTACGGCGACGGCCAGGGGGCGTACGGTGCGGCGGCGGCTCCACCCGGTGGCCGTGGCGGTCGTGCCGGGCACCGGCGGCGTGCCTGCTTCTCGGGTCGGCTTCACGCGCCGCCCCCGGTGTTGTCCCGGCGGACCGGGACGGGGACCACGGACGCCCGCTTGCGCGAGAGGGCCACCGCGCCGGCCGCCGCGGCGAGCACGGTGATCGCCACGCCGTCGCGGACCGTCACCGGCACGGAGGTGCTCTCCGAGGTGCCTCCGCCGGTCTCGATGGCTCCGACGGGGATGGATCCGACGGCCGCGCCCTTGACCTCTCCGCAGTTGGTCGGGGCCGTGGCCTCCTGGGGCAGCTTCGGGTCGAGCTCGCTCTTGCCGGCTCCCTCGAAGTCGTACTTGCCGTTCTTGTTGCGGTCGATGCCGTGCTGTACGACGTGCAGGTCCTTGATGTGGTCGACGACGTCCTGGCCGACGGTGATGGTCCGCTTGTAGGAGACCTTGCCCTTCTTGTCGGCGACGGGCATGCGGTCCACGGCCAGGCCGCTGGCCGGCTTGGTGTCACCTGTCGTGGTGAGCGAGATGTTGATGTCGCCGTAGTCGTGCGTGGCCTCGGTGTTGCTGAGGACTCCGTCGCGGTCGGTGTCGTCGGTCGCGTCCGGGCACTTGAAGTCGTGCCCCTTCGTCGAGCCGTGCAGGTGCTGGGCCGACGGCGAACCGGGCACCATGCCCTCGGACTCGATCTGCACCGTCAGCTGATTGCCCTTGAGACTGAGCATGACCGTGCCGCGGGAGCCCGAATTGTTCAGCTGCGCCAGATCGATCTGGTACGCCTTTCCGCCTTCCGCGAGCGCTGGTCCGGAAAGACCGAGGGTCAGGAACACGGCGGCGGGTACGGCGGCGAGAACCACGTGGCGACCGGCGCGCTTGACTATCACATTCGCTCCTGTTCCGTGGATCCCCAGGACGGGAATCGCAGATCGTACGGGGTGGAAACGAGCCCCCCGGGAAGGGTCTCGTTCCTACTTCGGCGCCCCAACGCCCATGGATGGGTGCCTGTTTGGAAATTTTTCGGCGCCCACTGCGTCCGGCAGCCTTCCCCCGGTCATCCAGATGCGTGACATCGCATCGGCCAGGGCGGGGAATCGGGCTGCCTCGCAGAGCATCACCGAGAGCACGAGCATTCCGTGCGCGGTGGATTTCGGATCCCGGTTGCGGTGCAGCCGCATGACCGCGTCGCCCAGGGGGCGGCGTCCCAGGAGGAGCCCCGGGAGCCGCACGCCCGCGGCCACCTCCAGGTCCCTGCGGCGGCCGCCGAACGGCAGTACCTGCGTACGGCTGATGCCGGGCGGTGCGGGTGAGTCCCGCACGTGGCGGACGTACGCCTCCGGCGGGGCCTGTCCGTTCTCGAAGGTGTTGCGGAATCCGATGATGCGGGGGCCTGCGTCGTGCAGGCGGAGCTCGATGTAGAGCTCGACGAACACACCACTGAGTTGAATACGGAGCGGGAGTTGGGATTTACCCCGGACCCCCGGGCCGGCCATGCTGAAAATACCGTGAGCATCTGCCGCTCTCGACCGGATGGTCGACGTCAGGAGCCGATACTCGTCCACCGATGCGTACGCCGACGAAAACGACACGGGTTTCAGCATGGCCGCCTGCATCAGGTGGAGGAGCCGGGAGCCGGACTCCTCGTGAGTAATCTGAACGGATTCGGTTCGACCTTGCTGTACTCACGCACGCGCATCCACCGCCTTATACATCGTTCCGGTCACCGACGGGAGGGGTGGCCCCCTTCCCCGGTTCCGGATTCGGTTTCGGTTCGGTCTCGACCTTTGTAGTCCTCCTGGCGGGGGCCGGGCGAATAGTTGGCCTGTGATGCCAAAAAATCAGCGCGCTGCCCCGCCCAGTGCCTGTTCCAGCGCCTCCAGGACCGTGTCGCGGAACAGCGTGGCCTTGTAGCCGGTCTGCGGCTGGGGCCGACAGCGGGTCAGTACGGTCGCGGCCGCCGCGGCGAGGGTCCCGGGAGTGGCGTCACGGCCGATCAGGACGGTTTCCACCTCGGGCAGTCGCAGCGGAACGCGTGCCACCCCGCCGGCCGCGACGGCGGCGTGCGTGACGGTGGCGCCGTCGAGGGCGAGCCGGGCGGTGGCCTCGACCAGGGGCCACTCGGCGTGGGCCCGGCTGGTGGCCCGGTGGTAGGCGGCGCGTTCGCCGGGCAGCGGCGCGGGCAGCCGGACGGCGGTGAGGACGCGGTGCGGCGGCAGCAGGTGGTCGGCGTGGTGGAGCCGGTCGCCGTCACCGTACAAGTCGGCTACGCTGCGCGGCGCTTCGTCGTGGATCTCGGCCTTGGCGTCGTAGGTGAGCAGGGCCGTCGCCAGGGTGGACGGATGCGGGGTGATGCAGGGACCGCTTCCGCTGACCACGCCGAAGTGGTGGTCGCCCTCGCGCGCGGGGCAGTCTGCGCCGCCCTTCTGAAGGCAGCTGACGTGCGGGTTGCGGAAGTACCAACAGCGGTTGCGCTGCAGCAGGTTGCCGCCCAGGGTGCCGGCGGCGCGGATCTGCGGGGTGGCGGCGGTCCCGGCCGACAGGGCGAGGGCCGGCCAGCCGGCGCGCACCCGGGGGTCGGCGGCCAGCTCGGCGAGGGTCGTCAGGGCTCCGATGCGCAGCCCGCCGTCGAGCAGCGGCTCGGTGCCGCGCAGGTCCGCCACGCCGTCGAGGTCGGTGAACGGCCCGGTGGAGACGCCGCTGCGCTGCCGGGCGCCGGTGTCGGTGCCGCCGGCGCGCAGTTCCCCACCGCGGGCCCGTACGGCGGCCGAGAGGTCGGTGAGGTCGGGCTGTTCGGTGCTCACGTACCCAGTCCTTCCAGGAGCCGGTCGGGGCGGATGGGCATGTCGTACGGGCGCCAGCCGGTCGCGTCGTGGACCGCGTTGGCCAGGCACGCCGCGGTGGGCAGGGTGGCGATCTCGCCGAGGCCGACGCCGCCGCCGGGGACGTGGTCGAAGCCGTCCTGGTGGAAGTGGACGGTGATCTCCGGGGTGTCGCCGATCCCGGGGATGCGGTAGTCCTCCAGGTTGTCGGTCAGGACCCGGCCGGTGACCGGGTCGGCGCGCCGCTCCTCGTACAGGGCGTAGCCGATGCCCTGGATGACGGCGCCCTCGCACTGGCTGCGGGCCAGCCGGTCCTCGTGGATGCGGCCCGCGGCGATGCCGCTCCAGACGCGCAGCGGGCGGATCCGGCCGAGCCGCGTGTCCACCTCGACCTCGGCGACCTGCACCGAGCCGGTGAAGCCGCGGCCGATCGCCACGCCGCCCAGGGTGAAGGGGAGGGCGAAGCCCCGGTGGTCGCGGGGGCGTCGCCCGGTCACCCGTACGCCGTGGGCGGCGGCGAGCCGGGCGGCGACGTCGGATCCGCCGAGTGCTTCGCGCAGCCGGGCGGCGGCGTCCGCGGCGGCGGGTACGAGGGAGGGGGTGGTACGGCTGCCGCCGGAGGTGGGGCCGTGGACGGTGTCGCTGTGGCCGATCTCGGCGCGCACCCGTGCCTCGTGCAGGCCGAGGGCGTCGGCGACGGCGCCGCGCAGCACGGTCCGCGAGCCGGTGCCCATGTCCTGTACGGCGCAGCGGGCTACGACGATCCCGTCCTCGACGGCGAGTTCGACCTCGGTGACGGGGTCGAGGAGGTAGAGCCAGTTGGCTGCTGCGACGCCGACGCCGCGGCGGAAGCGTCCGGTGCCGCCGCGGCGGCCCGACCAGAGCGGCAGTGCGGCGGCCTGGTCGTAGAGGGCGTGCCGCTTGGGGTTGCCGTCCCAGCGGCGGCGCAGGGCGATCGGGTCCTGGCCGAGCCGGTGGGCCATCTCGTCGACGGCCTGTTCCAGGGCCCAGCACATGGTGGGGCCGCCAGGGCCGCGGAACGGGGCGCCGGGGGGCTGGTGGGTGACCGTGTCGAAGTCGCGGAGCCGGCGGGGGGCCTTGCCGTACATGAACCGGGCGAGGGCCGCCACGGTGCCGCCCACCGAGACCCCGCCGTCGCTGTCCGCGTCCATGGCCAGCGCGCTCAGGTCACCGGCCCCGTCGACGGCCATCGCCAGCCGGATCCGGCTGCCGGGCCGGTATCCGCCGTCGGTGAGTTCCTCGTCCCGGTCCAGCACGACCCGGACCGGCGCGCCGTGCAGCCGGGCCAGCTCGACCGCGGCGACGACGTCGGAGGTCAGTCCCATCTTGCAGCCGAAGCCGCCGCCCACGTGGACGGCCCGTGCCACCACCCGTCCGGCGGGCAGGCCGAAGCGTTCGGCGGCGAGTTCGGCGACGTGTTTCACGGACTGCGTGGACACCTGGAGGTGGAGGGTGCCGTCGGCCCAGTGGGCGAGGCAGGCGTGCGGTTCGAGCGGGGTGTGGGTCTGCGCGGCGGTCGTGAACACGCCGTCGACGACCCTCTCGGGGTGCTTGGTACGGGCCTCCTGGATGCGGCGTACGGCCACGGCGGGGCGTTTGCTCATGGCGGACGGGCCCCGCAGGTTGCCGCGCCAGCGGGCGGGGACCAGTTGGGGGGTCTCGCCGGATCCGGGGGCCCGCTTGCGGGACGCCTTGTCCTCGTAGACCGGCGGGCCTTCGCCGGTGCGGGCCAGGCGTGCGTCCAGGGCCGCGGGCAGCACCTCGTAGTCCACGGTGACGCGCGCCGCGGCCGCTCGTGCGGCGGCCCGGTCCGGCCCGGCGACGGCGGCGACCGGCTGCCCGACGTAGCGCACCACGCCGTCGGGCGGCAGCAGGGGCACCAGCGGCAGGTCCCCGGCCTCCAGTGAGCGTACGTGGGCGTGCGCGTGCGGGGAGCGGATGATCACGCCTTCCAGCAGCCCCTCGGGGTGCAGGTCCGTGGTGTAGCGGGCGGATCCGTCGGTCTTCTCCGGGGCTTCGACGCGGGGAACTGCCGCCGCCCCGGTGCCGGTCGGCGCCGCGTCGTGGTCGCCGGCGCAGGCCGCGGCCACCGCCCTGAAGATCCCCTCGTAGGCGCCGCAGCGGCACAGGTGACCGGACAGGGCCTCCGCGATCTGCTCGCGCTCCGGCCGGGCGGTGCCGTGCAGGGCGCGCCGGCGCTCGTAGAAGGCGGCCGCCTCGACGACGAAGCCCGGGGTGCAGTACCCGCACTGGAGGGCGTCCTCGGCGGCGAAGGCCCGTGCCACGGGGTGGCCGGACAGGCCCTCCACGGTCGTCACTCGCCGCCCGGCGAGCCGGGCCGCCGGGGTCAGGCAGGACACCCGGGGTTCTCCGTCGACCTGGATGGTGCAGGCCCCGCACACGCCGCCGGCGCAGACCAGCTTGGTGCCGGTCAGGCCCAGCCGGTCGCGGACCACGTCCACGGCGGCGGGGTCGCCGTCCACGTCGACCGTCCGCCGGGCGCCATTGACCTCGAACTCCACGAGACGTACTCCTCCGCCGTGGGGTGGTGGCCGCCGGGGCCACGCTCGCCGTCACCCTCCTTGATATCCCGGCGCCGGGGCCGCCGCAGTACGGCGCGGGCCGATGGCGCACGGGCCCGATGCCCCGTGACGGGTCTGCGGGGCCCCGGGCCGCGGGGCGCTACCGGTCGGTCGTTGCTCCGTTCGCGGTGCGCCGCGTGGAGCCGGTCGCGACCGGGTCGCCGACGGGTGGGGGCGGGGGGGAAGTGGCCTGCGCACGGCGGGTGCGGCGCCGAAATCCCCTTCGGGACCCGTCACGGTGCGCAGTAGCATCCCGGGATGCCGAACATCACGACCTTGACTCCCGGGGCCGGCCGGATCGACACCGCCGGGCTGCGGGCGTACGACGCCGACCGGGTCGCGCGGTGCGCCGTCGACCCGGCGCAGCCCTGGTGGCGCCGGCTGGCCTGCGTGGACGCGCTGACGGGCCGGGTGCCGCAGGCCCGGGTGGGTGAACTGCTCGCCTGCGTACGGGACACCGGTGACACCGGATCCGTGCGCAAGGCCCTGCTCGGTCTCCTCGCGGACCGTGTCGAGCTGCTGCCCTGGCTGCGGCACGAGGACCGGCGGAACGAGGAGGCGTACGGCATGAAGGAGGAGGTCCTCCGGGCGCGCGCGGGTCTCGGGGACCTGACGGCGGCGGCCGAGCTGGCGACCCTCGCGTTCAGCCACTGGCGGACCCGGCGGGCGACCGGTGAGGCCGGACTGGACACGCTCGTGGACCGGTACGGGGCGGAGGCGGTGCTGGCCGAACTCGCGGGCGGCCGGCCGGAGGACCGGGCCGCGGTCGTGCGCCTGCGCGACCGCCGCGGCGAGGACGTCATCGACGCGCTGGCCGATCCCGACCCGGGGGTGGCCCACTGCGCGCAGTCGCTGCTGACCGGCCCGGACCGGATCCGCGCCTACCTGGACGCGGCCCCGACGGCCGACGCCGCGCTGTGGGCCGCCTACGCCCTGCACCGGCTGACCGGTGACGCGGCACGGACCCGGGCCGTGTACGAGTCGCTGGGGCGCCCGAGGGTGGAGGTGGCGGGCCTGGACGAGGAGCTGCGCCGGGTGATCGTCCACGAGTACGCGGACGAGTGCGAGAAGCAGAGCGACCCCCGCTGGCGGATCGAGGTCCTGTGCACGGAGCCCCCGCAGCCGCCGGACGAGGAGCGGCAACTCGCCCTGGCGACGGCGGCGCTGGCCGCGGCCGGGCTGGCGCCCCGTGCCCCGCTCTCCTGCGGCGAGGCCCACCGCCAGGGCGACGGGACGTACCACGTGATCGGGTACGGGGAGGACGGCGGGAGCGAGGTCTTCATCAGCACGCTGGGGCCGTTCGCCGGGGGCCACTTCGACGACCCGGCCGCCCGCGCGGCCCTGGAGGCGGCGGGTTTCCGCTGGATCGACGGGCCCACGGGGGCGGTGCGGGTCACCGGCCTCGGCGTCTACTACTTCGGCGCGCGCGAGCCGCTCGACGTCAGCACCCTGCTGTTCTACTGGCAGGACTGAGCGGAGCGGTCGGGCGGGCCGCCACAGCTCGACGCGGTTGCCCGCGGGGGCGCGGGAGCCGAAGCAGTCGGTGTCGGCCGTGTGTCGGTCTCGAACGGCGCGAACACCGCGGGCCCGGCTTCGGCAGGGCGGGCCCGCCCCCACCTGCCGCGGCCCGGCGCGGTGGGCCGGTGGCACGGTGGTGCCGTCAGGTGCGTGGGTCCGTGCCGGGGCCGGCGCCGGGGAGGAGTCCGGCCCGCAGGGCCACGGCCGCGTGGACGGCGGCGCCGACGGCCATGGCGTCCTCCTCGAAGACGACGCGGTTGGAGTGGCAGTCGGGGGCCTGCGCCGGGGGGACGCCGGGCGGACACGCCCCGAGGAACGCCATCGCGCCCGGCACCCGTTGCAGGACGTACGAGAAGTCCTCGGCGCCCATGAACGGCTCGGCCAGGTGGTGGACCCGGCCGGGGCCGAGGAGCGCGGCGGCCGCGTCGTGGAGGTCCGCCGTACGGGCGGGGTCGTTGACGACGGGCGGGTAGCCCTCGACGAGGGTGACCTCGGCCTTTGCCCCGTGGGCGGCGGCGACGTGGTGGGCGACGCGGGTGACGCCCTCGCGCACCAGCTGCCGGGTGGCGGGGGTGAGGGTACGGAAGGTGCCGCGGATCTCGGCGGTCTCGGGAATGACGTTGCTCGTCGTGCCGGCGTGGATCGAGGCCACGGTGACCACTGCTGGATCGAACACGTCGACGGTGCGCGTGACCATGGCCTGCAGGGCCTGGACGATCTCGCAGGCGACGGGGACGGGGTCGAGGGCCCGGTGCGGTGTCGAGGCGTGTCCGCCGCGGCCGCGGACGGTCACGTGCAGCCCGTCGGATGCGGCGAAGGTGGGGCCGGGCCGCAGGTGGAGGGTGCCGCTCTCGAACCGGGTGGTGACGTGCAGGGCGAAGGCGGCCGCGACGCCGCCGTCGGGGGTCTCCAGTACCCCCTCGTCCATCATGTGGCGGGCGCCGCCGCCGGATTCCTCCGCGGGCTGGAACATGAGGACGACGCGGCCCGCGAGCAGGGCGCGGCGGGCCGCGAGCAGTCGGGCCGCTCCGACGAGCATGGCGGTGTGCGTGTCGTGTCCGCAGGCGTGCATGGCACCCGGCACGGTGGAGGCGAAGTCGAGACCGGTCTCCTCGTCCATGGGCAGGGCGTCCATGTCGGCGCGCAGCAGGACCGTCGGGCCGGGCCGGGCGCCTTCGAGTCGCGCGGTGACGGAACTCAGGTTGGATCCGGTGGCCAGGTCCAGCCCGAGCCCGTCCAGCGCCTCCAGCACGGCCTGCTGGGTGTGGGGCAGGTGCGTGCCGGTCTCGGGGCGGCGGTGGATTCTGCGGCGCAGTGCCACGATGCCGGGCAGGGCGGTGCGCGCTTCGGCGAGCAGCTCTTCGAAGGCTTCGGGCGGGACGTGCACGGCGCCTCCTCCGCGGGAGCGGACGACGAACGTAGTGGACCTTCGGGACGTACAGGAGGTACGGAAGGTACGGGAGGTATGGGACGTCTGCCATGGTGCCGCGCCGTCCGCCCGCCCGCCACGCCGGCGCACCGCGTCCGGCGGAGGGCGTACGTGCGTGCGTGGACCCGTGGGTGGCCCCCCGGCTCGGCTCTGGGGCCCGCGCGGGGCGCGTGGGCGGTGACGGCGGTGTACCGGAGCCGGGCGGCGTGCGGCAGGGGTGCGAGGGCGGCGAGCAGTCCGTCTGCGGTCGAGCTCATCGCTGGGCAGTGTGCCTGATGGTGCGGCCTCGGCCCCATCGGATTCCGGGGCGCCCGCCGCCCGGGGGCGGCGGGCGGCGGGCGACGGGCGACGGGCGGCGGGCGACGGGCGACGGGCGACGGGCGGTCGGCGGCGGGCGTGGAGGAGGTGCAGCGGTTACGGGACCCGCAGCGCGGCCAGCCGCTGTTCGAACGGCACGGTCACGAAGCCGTCCGCCGGATCCACCGACGTGATCGCGCCGGTCGCGGAACGGGGCGCGATCGCGGCGGCGGTGTCGACGTCGGGGGCTGCGCCGGGGACCGCCGCGGGGGCGGTGAACCGTGCCAGTTCGGCGCCCGCACGCGCGATCCGCTGCGCGAGTCCCTCCTCGCCCCAGTCCTCCGAGGCCGCGTACACGGCGGTCGGCAGGACGAGCGCGCGCAGGTGGGTGAAGAGCGGGCGCAGGGCGTGTTCGGTGACCAGGGAGTGCCGGGCCGTGCCGCCGGTCGCGCCGAGGAGCACCGGTGTGCCGGTGAGGGCGTCCTTGTCGATGAGGTCGAAGAAGGACTTGAACAGACCGCTGTAGGAGGCCGCGAACACCGGCGTCACGGCGATCAGGCCGTCCGCGGCGGCCACCGCGTCGAGCGCCGCGGCCAGCCTGGCGGGCGGGAACCCGGTGACGAAGTGCTGGGCGATCTCCGTCGCCAGCTCCCGCAGTTCGATCACTTCGGTCTCGGCGTCCGCGTGCTGCAGGGTCGCGGCGGCGAGCCGGTCGGCGAGCAGTCGGGTGGAGGAGGGTGAGCTCAGCCCGGCCGATACGACGACGATCTTCATGCCTGCGTCTCCTCCTTCGCGTCCTTCGTGGTCTCCCGGGCGGCGGCCGCGACCCGGGCCGAGTGCGTCGGCGCGTCGGGCACGCCGGCCCGGCGCATGTTCGCGAACTCCTTGCGCAGTACCGGCACGACCTCCTCGCCCAGCAGGTCGAGCTGCTCCAGGACGGTCTTCAGGGGCAGGCCCGCGTGGTCCATCAGGAACAGCTGGCGCTGGTAGTCGCCGACGTAGTCCCGGAAGGAGAGGGTCCGCTCGATGACCTCCTGCGGGGAGCCGACGGTCAGCGGTGTCTGGGAGGTGAATTCCTCCAGGGACGGGCCGTGGCCGTACACCGGCGCGTTGTCGAAGTACGGACGGAACTCGCGCACCGCGTCCTGCGAGTTCTTGCGCATGAACACCTGGCCGCCGAGGCCGACGACGGCCTGCTCGGGGGTGCCGTGTCCGTAGTGGGCGTAGCGCTGCCGGTAGAGGTTCACCATCTGCTCGGTGTGGGAGGCCGGCCAGAAGATGTTGTTGTGGAAGAAGCCGTCGCCGTAGTACGCCGCCTGTTCGGCGATCTCGGGCGAGCGGATGGAGCCGTGCCATACGAAGGGGGCGACGCCGTCGAGGGGGCGGGGGGTGGAGGTGAAGGACTGCAGCGGTGTGCGGAACTTGCCCTTCCAGGTGACGACGTCCTCGTCCCAGAGGCGGCGCAGCAGCGCGTAGTTCTCGATGGCGAGGTCGATGCCGTCGCGGATGTCCTTGCCGAACCAGGGGTAGACCGGTCCGGTGTTGCCGCGGCCCATCATCACGTCGACGCGGCCGTCCGCGACGTGCTGGAGCATCGCGAAGTCCTCGGCGATCTTCACCGGGTCGTTCGTGGTGATCAGCGTCGTCGACGTGGACAGGATCAGGTTCTCGGTGCGTGCCGCGATGTAGCCGAGCATCGTGGTCGGCGAGGAGGGGACGAACGGCGGGTTGTGGTGCTCGCCGGTGGCGAAGACGTCGAGGCCGACCTCCTCGGCCTTCTGCGCGATGGCGAGCATCGCCTTGATGCGTTCGTGCTCGCTGGGCACGCGTCCGGTCGTCGGATCGGCCGTGACGTCGCCGACTGTGAAGATCCCGAACTGCATGGCTCCCCTTCCCAAGGTTGTTTATGATTCAACTATACCCGGGAACGAGGGGTGCGGCCGCGGTATTCCCGATGACCCGGTGAAACGAGAAGCCGCCCGGCAGGACGGCCCGGGCGGCTGGTGACGACCGCGTCCGCTGCGACGCGACGGCGGTCAGGCGGGGGCGTTCCAGGCGGTCGTCAGCCCGTCCAGCCATGCGGGCGGCAGCTCCACGGCGTCCCACTCCTCGCGCAGCTCCCGCGGTGCGGCGGCGAGCCGCTCCAGCACGGCGATGCTCGTGGCGGAGTGGAGGAGCGAATAGCGGCCGTGCATCGCGATCGGGCTTCCCGGTCCGTAGCCGGCGAACATCCGCTCCAGCCGGGCCTGGTGGTCCGCGGCGAACTCCGTCAGCCGGCCGGCGTATCCCGCCCGCTGCCGGGGGCTCATCGTGCCGAGGACGGCGGCGAGGACCTCGTCCGTCACTTCCGGATCCAGCTCCGAGACCTCCGTGAACGACAGGTACAAGGGGGTGACCGCCACCCGTGCCCGCTCCACCTCCATGCGTCTGGCCCGAGGCCGCTCCCCCGCCGGACCCTGCTCCCCTGCCGCTCCGACGGCCCGTACCAGGGTTCGCTCGGCGACGGCCCCCAGCTCTTCCAGGACGTCCCGGGCCCCGTCGAGCCGGCCCGACGCGTAGGGCTCGTCCTTCTCCCCCGCGGGGCTCCGGCCGCTGCTCAGCTCCTCGTGCGCGAGAGCCAGCGCGCCCGCCTCCAGGAGCCCGATCAGTTGCCGTGCGTCATCGGACGGGACCCCCGCCCGCGCCAGGAGCTGCAGCAGCGTCGCCCTCGCGTTCTCGACGCTGACCTCGTCCGGCCACTGCCGCCCCCCGTCGGCCACGCTCATCAGATCCTCCTCGTCACTCGGTGGTGCGGTGGGTGCGACGCGTCGCACCCTTCGACCGTGCAACGCGCGACGGCCGGACCGTGCTCCCCGCGGCGGCGCAGCCCCGGCGGCCGGGAGAACGCGATCAAAGGCACCGTAGCCGGTGATCCTTCCAGACGGCCGACGGCGCTGCTTCCCGCCCGGCGGACGGCCCCGGCGGCCGCGGCCGGGGCCGTCCGGCCACCGCGGCCGTCAGGGACGCAGGCCCGCCCGCCTGAGTGTGATCTCGGACAGGGCGGAGATGGCCTGCGGGTCGCCGCGGCGCCAGGCGTCGGCGAGGCCGCCGGGCGGGGCGGGGATCGCGGCGAGGTCGCCCGGCGGCCCGGTGAGGGCGCGCAGGGCGAGCAGGTCCGCGCCACCGGGAGCGTCGAGGAGATGCCGGATGGTGGCGCTGCGACGGATCCAGCGCAGCCGGAGGGGAAGCCACAGCAGCAGCACGAAGGCCACGGGGACGACGATCAGGCCGAGCGCGGCCAGGAACGCCACCTGCCCGACGGTGTCCTGCAGCGCCTGACCGGCGTCGGCGAGGTCGCTGCCGGCGTCGGCCGCGGACCGGAACGGCGTCTGCAGGAGGTCGCCGGCGAGCGGCACCCGCGAGGCCGTCTCTCCGGCGTCGTCGAGGGCGGCCGCCAGGCTGTCCCCGGAGCTCTCCACCCTCCGGCCCGGCTCGGCCAGCAGCATGATCGCGTCGTGGACGGCCAGGGCGAACCTCACCGCCGCGGCGATCAGGAGCACCGCGATCAGGTCCGCGAGGATCTGGCGGTTGCGCCGCGCGGGGGTCTGGGCGTAGAGAAGCAACGGCTGCTCCTGTTCCGGTCACGGCATCGAGGAGGGCCGGCCCCCGCCGGAGGCGTCCGCCGCCGACGGCGAGGCCCGGCCGGTCGCTCGACCGTACGTCGCCCCCACCCCCTCCACGGGTGTCCCCCGGCCCCGTTCCACGAGACGTTGCCGAGTTGGCGCAGCGCAGCACCCAGCCCGAAGGCCCGCTGAGCCGTGGGGGCTCAGGGCATGGCGTAGGCGGAAAGGAGGGTGTCGGCCCGGATGCGCAGCTCGGGCGACAGGTCTCCGCGGACGGTCACGGAGACCTCGTCGCCCTCGACGGAGCGGGCGAGCCGGACCTCCGCCCGCTGCGCTGCGCCGGCCAGGGGGTACGCGTACCAGCCGTCGGACCGCTCGTCGTCGGTTTCCTCGACCGCCCCTGCCACCGTCGCCCAGTCCGTGGCATCGACGTCATATCCCACGTAGTGCGACAGCACCTCCAGGAAAGGCCGCAGGTTGCGCTCCCAGATCCATCCGCCGACTTCGGCTTCGGCTTCCGCCATGGCTCCCCCTCAGCGTTCAAGGGGCCAGCCGGCCACGGGCGGCGGGCGGGCGGGGTGGGTGTGCCCTCCCTCCCCGTGGGAGGGAGGGCACAGGGGTGGTCAGGCCAGCCAGGGCTTCCAGACGTTCTCGTTGCGCTCCACCCACTTCTTCGCCGCCTGTTGCGGCGACAGCTTCTCCTCCGCGATCATCAGCGAGACCTCGTTCTGCTGGGCCTTCGTCCAGTGGAACTTCTTCAGGAAGGCGGCCGCCTCGCCGCCCGACTCCGCGAAGCGCGTGTTGAGGTACTTCTGCAGCGGCGTGTGCGGGTACGCGCAGGCCACCTTCTCCGGGTCGTCGGCGCAGCCTTCCGTGTACTCGGGCAGCTTCACCTCGGTCATCGGGACGCGCTCGAAGAGCCACTGGGGCTCGTACCAGTACGTCAGGAAGGGCTTGCGCTCCTTGGCGAACTGCTTGATCTGGGTGATCTGGGCGGCCTCGGACCCCGCGAAGACCACTTCGAAGTCCAGGTCCAGGTTCTTCACCAGCGCCTTGTCGTTGGTGACGTAGGACGGCGAGCCGTCCAGCAGCTGGCCCTTGCCGCGGCTCTCCGGTGTGCGCAGCTGGTCGGCGTACTTGTCGAGGTTCTTCCAGTCGGTGACGTCGGGATGGGCCTCGGCGAAGTACGTGGGGACGAACCAGCCGATGTGGCCCGTGACCCCCAGGTCCCCGCCGCGGGTGATGGTCTTCTTGCCCTCGACGTACCGCTTCTCCTGTTCGGGGTGGCCCCAGTCCTCCAGGATCGCGTCGACGCGCCCCTGGCTGAGGGCGTCCCAGGCGGGCACCTCGTCGACCTGGACGGTGTCGACCCGGTAACCCAGCTCGTGTTCGAGGAGGTAGGAGGCGACGGCGGTGTTCGCCTGGGCGCCGACCCACGACTGGACGGAGAGGGTGACGGTCTTCGCGCCCCGTGCCGCCGCGTACGGGGAGGTCTGGCGGGTCATGTCGGCGGCCCCGCAGCCGGTGAGGACGGCGAGTCCGGTCGCGGCGGCGATGACGGCCGCGCCGCGGCTGCGGCGCAGGGGGCGCCGGTGGCTGGTGTCGCGCATGTCAGGCCTCCTTCGCGGGCTGGGTGACACGGTCGAGGAGCAGGCCGAGGCAGACGATCGCGGCGCCGGCCACCAGGCCGGTGGCGAGGTCGCCCTGCGCGAGGCCGAGGACGACGTCGTAGCCGAGCGCGCCACCGCCGACGAGGCCGCCGATGATGACGACGGCGAGCACCAGCACCACGGCCTGGTTGACGGCCAGCAGCAGCGCGGGCCGGGCGAGCGGCAGCTGGACCTGGCGCAGCAGCTGGGAGCGGGTCGCGCCGAGCGAGCGGGCGGATTCCACGACGGCCGGGTCCACCTCGCGCAGGCCCTGGACGGTGATCCGGACGACGGCCGGCAGTGCGTACACGATCGCGGCCGCGGCGGCCGGGGCGCGGCCGACACCGAAGAGCGCGACCACGGGGATGAGGTAGACGAACTGCGGCAGGGTCTGGCAGACGTCGAGCACGGGCCGCAGCAGCCGCTCGGCCCGGGCGCTGCGGGCGGCTCCCACGGCGATCGCGAAGCCGAGGACGAGGGTGACGGCCACGGCGGCCAGGACCTGGGAGAGCGTGTCCAGGGAGGCTTCCCACACGCCGAGCACCCCGACGGCGGCGAGGGCGAGGACGGCGGTGAGCGCGGTACGCCAGGTGCCGGCGAGCAGGGCGAGCGCGCCGGCCAGGAGCAGGAGCAGCCACCAGGGGGCGGCCTGGAGCCCGGCGCGCAGCGGGTCGAGGACCCACCCGGTGAACCGGGCTGCCCAGTCGGCGGTGCCGCCGACGACGGGGACGCCGGAGTAGAGGTGGTCGGTCATCCAGGCGACGGCGGAGTTCACCGGCTCGGCCAGGGAGACGGTCCAGGACTCCGGCCATACGGAGGTGCCGGCCATCCGGCCGACGACGGCGACGGCCACCGCCGCGAGGAAGGTGAGGAGGCGGCCGTACCACCCCGAGAACACCCGCCGCAGCAGGTGCTGTTCGCTGACGGGTACGGGTTCGGCGCCGAGCCGGCGGCCCGCGGCGTCGGCGGTGCGGTCCAGGACCACGGCGAGCAGCACGATCGGGATGCCTGCGGCGAGGGCGGCGCCGACGTCCACGGAGGCGAGGGCCTGGTACACGCGGTCACCGAGGCCGCCCGCGCCGATCACGGAGGCGATGACGGCCATGGAGAGGCCGGTCATGATGGCCTGGTTGACGCCGAGGAGGAGCTGCGGGCGCGCCAGCGGGAGGCGGGCGGTCAGCAGCCGCTGGCGGCCGGTGGCGCCGAGCGAGGCGGCGGCCTCCATGACGCCAGCGTCGGCCCCGCGTAGGCCGAGGGCGGTCAGGCGGGCCATCGGCGGGGCGGCGTAGACCACGGTGGCGAGGACGGCGGCGGGGACGCCGATGCCGAAGACCAGCACCATCGGCAGCAGATAGGCGAAGGCCGGCAGGATCTGCATGGTGTCCAGTACGGGGCGCAGCAGGCGGTGGGCGCGCGGGGAGAGTCCCGCGGCGAGGCCCAGCAGGGCGCCGAGCACGACGGAGGCGCCGACGGCGACGACCATCAGCGCGAGGGTCTGCATGGTCGGCACCCACATGCCGAGCAGCCCGCAGGCGGCGAAGGCGGCGGCGCAGGTCAGGGCGAGCCGGGTGCCGGCGAGGCGCCAGGCGACCAGGGCGGCCAGGGCGGTGACCCCGGTCCATCCGGCGGCGAGGAGGAGCACGTACACGGCGCGGACGGACACCACGACGGCGTTGCTGACGTGGCCGAAGAGGTAGAGGAACAGCGGGTGGCTGTCGCGGTGGTCGATGATCCAGTCGCCGGCGCGGCCGAGCGGGCCGGAGAGGTCCACGGCCAGGGCCGCGGGCCAGCTGCCGGCGCCCGGGAAGACCACGGCGAGCGGGATCAGCAGGGCGGCGGCGATACCCATCGGCACCAGGAAGGCGCGGCCCGCGACCGGGTCGCGCCGGGCTCTGCGGGGCCGGGCCGCGGCGGCGGGCGCGGTGCGGGAGCGAGCCGGGCCGGCGGGTCGTCCGGCGGACTTCCGGGTCTGCGCGGGAACCACGGCCCGGGCGCCGGCCTGTGTGTGGGTCGGGGACGCGGTCATGCGCACCACCTCCGGGCGTCGGTGACAGGGGTCGGGGGACGGTCGGGGCGGGTCGTGCCACCACCCCCCGTCCGGGCGGGGCGGGTCATGCCGCCACTCCCCATTCGGGCGGGGCGGGTCATGCCGCCATCCCCCTTCCGGGCGCGGCCGGGAGTCCGGCCACGACGGCGAGCAGCCCGGCGTCGTCCACGACGCCCAGGCAGCGGCCGTGGTCGACGACGCGGGCCGGTCCGCCGCTGCGGGCGACGGCCTGGATGGCTTCGACGACGGTGGTGGCGGGGCCCAGTGCCGGTCCCCGTTCTGCCTCGCCCGCGGCGGCGGGGCGCATCGCGGTGCGGACGGTGAGCACCTGCTCGCGCGGGACGTCACGGACGAAGTCCCGTACGTAGTCGTCGGCCGGGGAGCCGACGATCTCCTCGGGCGTGCCGAGCTGGACGATGCGGCCGTCGCGCATCAGGGCGATCCGGTCCCCCAGGCGCAGCGCCTCGGCGAGGTCGTGGGTGATGAAGACCATGGTGCGGCCCTCCTCGTGGTGGAGCCGGGCGACCTCCTCCTGCATCTCCCGTCGGATGAGGGGGTCGAGGGCGCTGAACGGCTCGTCGAACAGCAGCACTTCGGGGTCGGCGGCGAGGGCGCGGGCCAGGCCGACGCGCTGCTGCTGCCCCCCGGAGAGCTGGCCGGGGCGCCGGTCCTCCAGTCCGTCCAGGCCGACCTTGGCGACGAGCTCGGCGGCCTTGGTCCGGCGGTCCGCGCGGCCGACGCCCTGGATCTCCAGTCCGTACGCCACGTTGTCGAGGACGGTGCGGTGCGGGAGCAGGCCGAAGTGCTGGAAGACCATGGCGGCGCGGTGGCGGCGCAGGGCGCGCAGCCGGGTGGCGTCCATGGCCAGGACGTCCTCGCCGTCGATGGTCAGGCTTCCGCAGGTCGGTTCGATGAGGCGGGTGAGACAGCGTACGAGGGTGGACTTGCCGGATCCGGACAGGCCCATGACGACGAAGACCTCGCCCTTGCGGACGTCGAAGGTGACGTCCCGGACGGCCGCGGTGCAGCCGGTGCGCTCGCGCAGGTCGGCGGCCGGGAGGTCCGCGTCGGCGGAGCCGGGGACCTTGGCGGCGGCCTTGTCGGGGCCGAAGACCTTCCACAGGCCGTCCACGGAGAAGACGGGGGACCCGGCCGGGTCGCCGCCGGACGCACCGGCGGGTGCGCTGACGGAAGGGGCAGGAGTGGTGCCGGGGGTGGAGCCGGGGGTGGTGTTCATCGGGCATCACCGTCCCGGGCCAGCAGGTCGGCCGCTTTCTCTCCGACCATGAGCACTCCGATCATCGGGTTGACGGCGGGCATCGTCGGGAAGACGGAGGCGTCGGCGATGCGGATGCCCTCGAGTCCGCGGATCTTCAGGTCCGGGCCGACGACGGCTCCGGGGTCGTCGGCGGCGCCCATCCGGCAGGTGCCGGCCGGGTGGTAGACGGTGTGCGCGACGGCACGGGCGTAGGCACTCAGCTCCTCGTCACCGGTGATCTCCGGGCCGGGGCACACCTCGCGGCCCAGCCAGCCGGCGAGCGGCTCGGTCGCGGCGATCCTGCGGGCCAGCTTGATGCCGTCCACCAGGGTGCGGCCGTCGTAGTCGTCCTCGTCCGTGAAGTAGCGGAAGTCCAGGGCGGGTTTGACCTCGGGGTCCGCGCTGGTGAGGTAGAGGCGGCCGCGGCTGCGCGGCTTGGGGATGTTGGGGGTCATCGACACTCCGTGCGCGGGGCGTTCGTAGCCGATGCGCTCGGGGTTGTCGGTGAAGGGGACCTGGTAGAAGTGGAACATCAGGTCGGGTCCGGCGGATTCGGGGTCTCGGCGGACGAAGAGCCCCGCGTCGCTGTCCATGGCGGAGTTCTCCGGGATCGGGCCGTCGGTCTCCCAGACGATCACCGACTCGGGGTGGTCGAGGAGGTTCTCCCCCACCCCGGGCAGGTCGTGGACCGGCGGGATGCCGAGGGCCTCCAGGTCGGCGCGCGGGCCGATGCCGGAGTGCAGCAGCAGTCGCGGGGTGTCCACGGCGCCGGCGCACACCAGTACCTCGCGGCGTGCGGTGACCAGGGACTCCGTGCCGTCGGCAGCGCGCACGCGGACCCCGCGCGCCCGGCTGCCGTCGAGTTCGATGCGGTGGGCCCAGGTCTCCAGGAGGATGCGGAGGTTGGGGCGTTCGTCCATGACGGGGTGGAGGTAGGCCACCGACGCGGAGGAGCGCTTGTTGTCCTCGGGGTGGTAGGCGAGGTCGAAGAAGCCGACGCCCTCGTGGAAGGGCTTCCGGTTGAAGCCCTCGATCCGCGGGACGCCCAGGGCGCTCTGCGCGGAGTCGACGAAGTCGCGCGCGATGGCGTTGCGGTCCTTCTCGGCCACCGGGACGATGTTGTTGAGGAGCTTGTCGAAGTACGGGTCCATGGCGGCCGCGTGCCAGCCCTCGGCTCCCGCCTCCTCCCATTCGTCCCAGTCGGACGGGAGCGGCTTGAAGGAGATCAGGGTGTTGTGCGAGGAGCAGCCGCCGAGGACCCGGGCGCGGCTGTGGCGGATGTGCGAATTGCCGCGGGGCTGCTCGGTGGTGGGGTAGTCGTAGTCGAGTTCGCCGCCGAGCAGGCCCATCCAGCGGCGCAGGGTGAGCACGTCGGGACGGTCGACGTCGCTGGGGCCGCCCTCGATGACGGCGACGGTGACGCCGGGGTCCTCGGTCAGGCGGGAGGCGATCACCGAGCCGGCGGTGCCGCCGCCGACGACGACGTAGTCGTACTCGTGCTCCGTGGGGGTGGGGGAGGGTGTGGGGGTGGTCATGCTGTGTGCTCCTCCTTCAGCCCGCGAACCAGCGCACGGGGCGCGGGGCGAGGTTCTGGTACACGTGCTTGGTCTCGCGGTACTCGGCCAGGCCCGAGGGGCCCAGTTCGCGTCCGGTGCCGGACTTGCCGAAGCCGCCCCACTCCGCTTGCGGCAGGTAGGGGTGGAAGTCGTTGATCCAGACGGTGCCGTGGCGCAGCCGGCCCGCGACGCGGCGGCCGCGGCCGGGGTCGGATGTCCAGACGGCGCCGGCGAGGCCGTACTCGGTGTCGTTGGCGAGGTCGATGGCCTCGGCCTCGGTGCGGAAGGTCTCGACGGTCAGGACGGGCCCGAAGACCTCTTCCCGTACGACGCGCATCCCGCGGTGGCAGCGGTCGAGCACGGTCGGGCGGTAGAAGAAGCCGGGACCGTCGGGGCGTACGCCGCCGGAGCGGAGCACGGCTCCCTCCGCGAGGGCGGAGGCCACGTACTCCTCGGTGCGTTCGCGCTGGGCGGCGGATACCAGCGGACCGCACTCGACGCCGGGGTCGGTGCCGCGGCCGAGGCGGATCCGGTCGGCACGGCTGGCGAGTTCGGCGACGAAGCGCTCGGCGAGGCTCTCCTCGACGATGAGCCGCGAGCCCGCGGAGCAGACCTGGCCGCTGTGCATGAAGGCGGCGTTGAGGGCCTGGTCGACGGCGGTGTCGAAGCCTTCCTCGGTGGCGCAGGCGTCGGCGAAGACGACGTTGGGGTTCTTGCCGCCGAGTTCGAGGGCGACCTTCTTGACGGACTCGGCGGCAGCGCGCATCACCTTCGTGCCGCTGGTGAGACCGCCGGTGAAGGAGACGAGGTCGACGCCGGGGTGGGCGGCGAGGTGCGCGCCGACGGGGTCCCCGGGGCCGGTGACCAGGTTCGCGACGCCGGCCGGCAGTCCGGCCTCGACCAGCAGGCCGATGAGGGCAGCGGTGGACAGCGGGGTGATCTCGCTGGGCTTGAGCACGAAGGTGTTGCCCGCGGCGAGGGCGGGGGCGATCTTCCAGGAGGCCTGGAGGAGTGGGTAGTTCCAGGGGGTGATGAGCGCGCAGACCCCGACGGGTTCGTGGACGACGACGCTGTGGACGTCCGCGGTGCCCGCGTCGATGACGCGGCCCGCGCTCTCGCCGGAGACGAGGTCGGCGAAATAGAGGAAGGCGTCGGCGACGCAGTCCACGTCCACCCGGCCCTCTTCCAGGGTCTTGCCCGCGTCGCGGCTCTCCAGCAGGGCGAGGCGTTCGCGGTCGCGGTGGAGCAGGACGGCGGTGCGGCGCAGGACGGCCGCCCGTTCCAGGACGGGCGTCCGGGGCCATTCCCCGCCGTCGAAGGCGGAGCGGGCGGCGCTGACGGCAGCGTCGGTGTCCGCGGTGCCGCCTTCGGCGACGACGGCGAGGACCGTGCCGTCCGCCGGGTCGAGGACCTCTCGGGTGGCTCCTGAGACCGCGGAACGCCATGTTCCCGCGATGTGGATGGTCGTCTGCTCGGACACGACGCGCTGTACCTCCGCTTCCGGCCACCACGGCTTCCCCGCGGTGGTGCTGCTCGGGCGCGCCTGCCCCGGTCCTCGGAGGACATGTCCCAACCGTCACTTGAAGTGACGGGAGTCACTCCCCGTGGCCCCGCGGCGGGATGGACCGCGGGCACAGCCCGGCCATGGTGGGTCGCCGGGCTCCGCAACGGCAAGGGCCGCAGGGGCAGCTGGCAAGGCAGTCCGCGAGCCCTACGGCGCTGCCGCGAGGGCTTCCGCGCCATCCGGACACCTGCCGGCAGGCCGTCAGACGGCGCCGGCCCGCAGGGCAGAGAGCACCCTGCCCAGCACGTCGCCCCCGGCTCGGGGCGTGCCGTCGGTGAAGGCCGCGCGGGCACGGTCGAGGTCGTCGTGCCGGAAGGGCCGCGGCTCCTGCGGGGTGAGCCGGATGACCAGCGGACGTGCGCCCGCCCGCTCGTACGCGGCGAGCTTGTGGTGCCCGTCGAGGAGATATCCCACGGTGCTGCCGGCGGTGGGGAACAGCGCGACCAGGGCCGGCAGGGCGCCCTCATCACCCCCGGCGCGGATACGGTCGCCGTAGGCCCGTACCGCGCGGTGGTCGCGCGGCGGCCACGCGTCCGTGGTCACCAGAGCCAGGTCCTCCTCGGCGTACCAGCTCTCGACCCGGCGGGCACGCGGGTGGACCACCCGCAGAGGATGCGGGGCGAGACCGGCGCTCACCACGTACCGCCCGGGGGCCAGGAGGGACAGCAGCGGCCGCAGGCACTCCGGATCCGGCGGCTCGGCCCGGCCGGTGCGCGGGTCGGGCACCAGGCCGGGGGCGCCGAGCCACTCGGTGAGGTACTTGACCTCGGAGATCCCGGGGCTCCCGGCCCCCGCGCGGGCGGCCAGCCAACCCACGCTGCCGTAGCCGTCGTTGGCCTCCAGGACCGCAGCATCCCCCGCGAGGAGCAGCAGGCTGCCGCCCTCGTCGCCGACGACCTCGATGACCCCGTGCCCGTCGGGCACGTCGACGCACACGGAGGGGCGGGGCGGAGGCGGTCGTCCGGTCATCTGGCGATCGTACGGCCGGACGAGTCTCAGGTGTTCGCCAGCAGGAGGTGGCGCTCGTCCGGGGTGAGGCCACCTCGCACGCCGTGCGGGATCCGGTCGGCGAGGGCGTGGCGGCGGCACGGGAGCCGGACCGGGCAGCGGCGGCAGACCGCCTTGGCGGCCTCTTCACGCTCCCGGACGGCCTCGGCCCGCTCGTTCGCGGCCGGCTCGAAGACGTCCCGCGCCCCGGAGCGGCACGGCCCGTCGAGCGGTGCGTCGGGCCGGGGGTCGAGGAGTACGTCCGTACGGGAGTCGTCGGTCACGCCCGGGTTCCTTCCGGCAGGGGCGGTCCGTCGTGACCGCCTGTTGCGGCGCGTATCACCGGAACCCGCGCATTCATGCGCCGTCGGTTTCCCGGGTCACAGACGCCAGTACGTACCCGCCCGGGAATCGACGTGCACCACGTGCCGGCCGACGCGCACCACGTGGTGGTGCGGGCCGGACCAGGAACCGGTGGTGCCGTCCGTCCCGGGCAGCGGGGTCCAGATCTCCAGGAAGGTGCTGCCGTCCGGGTTCGTACCCCGCTCCACGAGGTCCGCGCCGTCCCACCGGAAGGCGCCGGTGTCGTCGCCGGGCTCGCCCGTGAGGTGGTGGAAGCGCACGTGGGAGCCGTCGAAGGAGGTCGTACCGGCGAAACCGCGGCTGTCGGCGTAGTACGACCCGGCCTGCAGCCACACCACTTCGCCGTCCGGGAGGTCCTCGATCAGCGGCCCGCCGTTGCGGCTGATGCCGCGCCGCAGCCAGGCACCGTGCTCGGGTACCGGGACGCCCCGGTCGTCGCCCCGGCCGCCCGCCGTCGGCTCCGGCTCAGGCGCGGTCATCGGTGGCGGCGGTGTCGTCCACGGCCAGGAGCGTCAGCGGCACGTTGCCGCGGACCGCCTGGGAGTACGGGCAGACCGCGTCCGCCCTGTGCAGCAGGGGCTGCAGGTCCGCAGCCCGCCACCCCGGCAGGCTGACGGTGAGGGTCACCGCGAGGCCGTATCCGGCGGGCGTGTCCGTCGTACCGAGCTCCACCTCGCACGCCACGCGCGCTGCCGAGGCATCCGCCCCGAACTCGGCGGCGACCTCCGCGAACGCGGAGGTGAAGCATGCCGCGAAACCGGCCGCGAAGAGCTGCTCGGGGTTGGTGGTGCCGGGTACCTTCTTGCGCGGCGGCGCGAGGCGGACGTCCAGGCGTCCGTCGTCCGTGCGGACGGATCCGGTACGGCCCCCGGCGGCGTGCGCGGTCGTCCGGTACAGGCTGCGGGTGAGTGGCACGGTCATGGCGTACGGCCCATCTTGCTCGACGAGGACGCTGCCAGGGTGCGGACAGCGGTCGGTGCCGCTCGTGCAGCAGCACCTCGCGCGTCGTCGTGCGTAACCGGGTACGGCGCATCTCGTCCGGGGCCTGGGATCCGGCCGCCGCACAATCTAGCACCGCGGAGTGTCGGCCCGGAACCGGCTGCGGTACGCCCCCGGAGGCAGGCCCTCCCACCGGGTGAAGGCCCGGACCAGGGTGGTCGCACCGCTCAGCCCGACGAGCGGGGCGATCCGGTCCAGGGGCAGGTCGGTGGTCTCCAGCAGCCGTCTGGCCCGGGCGTGGCGGGCGGCGTCGAGGAGGGCGCGCCACGACGTGCCCTCGGTGTGCAGGGCCCTGCGCAGGCTGCGGACGCTGAGGTTGAGCTGCTGGGCCGGGCCCTCGGGGCTCGCGTCCTCCAGCGCGGCCCGGTCGAGCCACCGCCGGACGCCCCCGGCCACGGTCCCGGTCGCGGACAGCCGGTCCAGGAGACGGTCGGCGTAGGCCCGGTGCAGGGCGTTGAGGGCCGGGTCGTGGAGGGGGCGGCGCCGGTCGAGGTCCTCGTCGGCGACCGTGATCGCGTTCTCCGCGGCGTCGAAGGCGACGGCGCAGCCGAACACCCGCGCGTACGGCTCGGCGGCCCCGGCGCGGGGGTGCGCGAACGACACGGCCAGGGGGGTCCAGTCGTCGCCCGCGATCCAGCGGGCCGCCCGCACCATGCTGCTGACGACCGCTTCCACCTGCTGGGGGTGCATGGCGGGCGGTCCGACGGTCGGCCGGTAGCCGATCCGGCCGACGCCGCCCTGGCGGGCCAGGGTCACGGTGCCCGCCTGGCTCACCAACGGGTGGTAGCGCTGGGCGGCCTCCGCGGCCTCCCCGAGACTGGCGCAGGTGAGGACGAGGTGACCGAGGATGTGGAGGCCGTCGGGCCGGATGCGGTCGCCGACCAGGAGGCCGGTGTGGGGGCCCGCGTCCCTGGCGGCGAGCACCCCGTCCCACAGGGCGCGCATCTCGCCGTACTCCAGCCGGTCCGTGGGCAGGGCCCAGGGGCCGGACCCGCCGCCGCCCCCAGCCGTCGCGCTCAGGACGGCGTGGGCGTAGGACGCGGTGACGGAGGGCGGCTCGGCGGTGGACACGGCCGTCAGTCAATGCGGGCGCACCACCCCCGTCAAGAGCGTCCGCAGCCCGGCCTGCGCAGGGAGACACGGGGAGGGAGGGAGGGGGACGGACGGGGAAGGACGGGGACGGACGGGGACGGACCGGTCCGGGGAGTCAACGCCCTGGCCGTGGGGGTCAATGACGGCGCGGCGGGCCGCTCATAGCGTCGTCCTTCGGACATCAGAGGAGTACGCCGTGATTCTCTTCCTGCTCCCCGCAGGCGACTACGACCCCACCGAGGCGGCTGTGCCCTGGGCCGCGTTGCGGGACGCCGGCTTCGAGGTGCGCTTCGCGACCCCCGACGGAAAGGTCGCGCTCGCCGATCCGCGGCTCACGGACCTGGGATTCTCGTGGCTGTCGCCCTGGCTGATGACCCGCCGGGCCGAGCTGGCCGCGTACCGGCGCCTCACCGATGACCCGTCGTTCCTCGCCCCCTGCTCGTACGCGGACGTCGATCCGGCCGCCGTCACGGGCCTCTTCGTCCCCGGCGGTCACGCGCCGGGCATGCGGACGCTCCTCGAGGACGCCACCGCCCAGCGGTTGTTCGCCGGGGTCTTCGCCCAAGGGCTGCCGGTGGGAGCCGTCTGCCACGGGGTGCTGCTCGCCGCCCGGGCCAAGGATCCCGCGACGGGGCGCTCGGTCCTCCACGGCAGGCGGACGACGGCCCTGACGTCCTTGCTGGAGTTGACGGGGTGGAACCTCACCCGCCTGTGGCTGGGGCGCTACTACCGCACGTACCGGACCACCGTGCAGCAGGAGGTCACGGCGGCACTCGCCGATCCGCGCCACTTCCTCGCCGGTCCGCCGCTGCCCCTGCGCGACACCGCCGCCCGGCCCGGGCGCGGCTTCACCGTCACGGACGGCAACTACGTCTCGGCGCGGTGGCCGGGTGACTGCCACCGTCTCGCGGCGGACTACCTCGCGCTGGTCCGCGCGCACGCGGCGGCGGGAACGGCGGACCGCGCCGGTTGAGTCCCGCCCCGGCCCGTGACACCCCGGCCCGCATCGGGCCGGCCGTCCCGGGCCACCGAAAACCATCTCCGCAGTGTCGTGCACGCTTCGAGAAAGGGATGGGGATGACTCGACGAAGAGCAGCGGGACGAGGCCGGTACCTGCTGATCGGCCTGGTCCTCGCGCTGGTGGCACTGGCGCTCGGCCCCGCGACGGCGGCCGGCGCGTCGGCCGGCTCGCGGTGGTGGGAGCCCGTGGCGCGCCCGGCGCCGGACTCGCAGGTCAACGTCACCGGGGAGCCGTTCACCGGGACCGACGCCCAGGGCCGCGTCCGCGGATATGTCGACGCGCACGTCCACCTGATGTCCGACGAGGGGTTCGGCGGACGGCTGGTCTGCGGCAAGGTCTTCTCCGCGGCCGGTGCGGCGGACGCCCTCAGGGACTGCCCCGAGCACTACCCGAACGGCGTCCTCGCCCTCTTCGACATGATCACCAAGGGGGGTGACGGCCGGCACGACCCGACCGGCTGGCCGACCTTCCGCGACTGGCCGGCCCACGACTCCTCCACCCACCAGCAGACGTACTACGCGTGGGTGGAACGGGCCTGGCGGGGCGGGCAGCGGATCCTGGTGAACGACATGGTCACCAACGGGGTCATCTGCTCGCTGTACTTCTTCAAGGACCGCGGCTGTGACGAGATGACCGCGATCAGGCTCCAGATCCGGAAGACGTACGAGCTGCAGGACTACGTCGACGCCATGTACGGCGGCCCGGGCAAGGGCTGGTTCCGGGTCGTCACCGAACCCGACCAGGCGCGCAGGGTCATCCAGGAGGGCAAACTCGCCGTCGTCCTCGGGGTGGAGACCTCGGAACCGTTCGGCTGCAAGCAGGTGCTGGACGGCGCCCGCTGCACCATGGCCGACATCGACCGCGGCCTGGACGAGCTGCACGGCCTGGGCGTGCGCAGCATGTTCCTGTGCCACAAGTTCGACAACGCCCTGTGCGGTGTGCGGTTCGACTCGGGCACCCAGGGCATGGCCGTCAACGTCGGCCAGTTCCTCTCGACGGGCACCTTCTGGAGCACGGAGCCCTGCCCGGGTCCCGAGCACGACAACCCGATCGGATTCGGCTTCGCCGCAGGACCGGCCGAGCACACCGCGGACGCCGGCGCGTCGCACGCACGGGCGGCGGGTGCGGTGGGCGCCGAGGACGGGGCGGAGGCCGCGGCGCGGGCCAGGATCCGCGGCGCCTTGCCGGAAGGGGTGGAACTCCCGGAGTACGGTGCCTCCCTGCAGGCGGCCCAGTGCAACCGCCGGGGTCTGACGGCGCTGGGCGAGTACGCGGTGCTGGGCATGATGAGGCGCAGCATGATGCTGGAGATCGACCACATGAGCGTCAAGGCTGCCGGCCAGGCTCTGCGAATACTCGAAGCCGAGCGCTACTCCGGTGTCCTGTCCACCCACGGCTGGATGGACGAGAACTGGACCGAGCGGGTCTACCGCCTGGGCGGCTTCATCACCGGCCACATGTACGAGGCCCCCGCGTTCGCCGCACAGGCGCGCGAGCACGCCGCTCTGCGGGCCAGGTACGGTGCCGGCTACGGCATCGGCACCGACATGAACGGCTTCGCGTGGCTGCCCGGACCACGGGCCGCGGCGGGTGACCCCGTCCGCTATCCGTTCCGCAGCGCCGACGGCGGCTCGGTCCTCGACCGGCAGGTCACCGGCTCGCGCGTCTGGGACGTCAACACGGACGGGGGCGGGGCCCATTACGGTCTCGTGCCGGACTGGATCGAGGACATCCGGGTCACGGGCGGCCAGGACGTGGTGGACGAGCTGATGCGGGGCGCCGAGGGCTATCTGCGCATGTGGGAGCGTACGCGCGGCCACACCACCCCCTACGCGTCCCTGGTCCGCGGCTATCGCCCGCACGCCGGGCACCTGGCCTCCTCACGGGCGCTGCCCGCGGGCTTCACCCATGAGGCGGTCTGGAAGGTGCTGCGGGACCCGGCACCGGGCACGGTACGGCTCTACGAGTGCAGGGCGGCGAACCATTCGCTGCTGACGCCGGATCCGGGCTGCGAGGGTCAACAGTCCCTGGGGGCGGTCGGTTACGTGTACACGAAGCCGGTGCCGGGCTCTGTTCCCCTCTACCGGTGCTACATACCGTCCGTCTTCGACCACTTCGTTTCCGGCCGGGCCGACTGCGAGGGGCCGTACGTGCGGGAGGGCCTGCTCGGCCACGTCATGCCTGCGGCCGGGTCCGGCGCCGGCTGACGGCGGGCGCCCACCGGGACACGACCGCGCCGCTCCTGCCCTCAGGAGCGGCCGCGTTCCGGTGGGCTGCTGCCGAGGACGTCGGCGACATGGGCGGCGAGTGCGGAGCGCAAGCCGTCGGGGGACATCTGCCGTTCGTCGATCAGGTGGGTCACCAGGTCGGCGCGGATCGCGGCCAGCAGGGCGTGGGCGGTGAAGTCCGGGTCGTGGACGCCCGGTACCCGGTCGAGCGCCGCGCGCAGGGTCTCGTGCCACCATCCGTAGTGCCCGGCCCGGTGCGGGCTGCTGATCCCGGCGTCCTCCGCGGCGGACATGAGGTTCCGGTTCTCGATCTTGAACGTCAGCGCGGTGTCGAGGAGGTCCAGCACCTGCCGCCGCGGTGCGGAACCGGTCTTCTCCTGCACCTCCTGCACCGCGCGCTGCACCGGTTCGAGGCGGGAGGTGATCACGGCGGCGATCAGGCCGGCCCGGTCGCCGAAGCGGCGGAAGAGGGTGCCCTTGCCCACACCGGCGGCTGCGGCGATGTCGTCCATCGACACGCTGTGGGGGCTGCTGCTGGCGGCGAAGAGGGCATCGGCGGCCGCCAGTACGGCCTCGCGGTTGCGCTGGGCGTCCGCGCGCTCCGTACGCTCCGCTCGTGGGGCCACGGGTCCTCCTTGGTCTACGGCCGCTCCGGCCCCTGGGAATGATATGCGGCCGGTGCGTGCGGGCCGCCCACGGCCGGCTGCACCTCCCGTTCGACGAAGGCGCGGAGGGAGCCCGGGGGGCGGCCGGTGAGGCGCTCGACGGTGTCCGAGGTACGGTCCTCCGCGCCGGCGGCGATCGCGCGGTCCATGGCCGCGAGCATGGTGGCGAACTCCAGCGGGATCTCGGCCGCCCAGCGGTCGCGCAGCTGCTCGAAGGTCAGCTGCCGGTGCACGACGGTGCGGCCGGTGACCTCGGTGATGATCGTGGCGACGTCGGCGTAGCTCAGCGCTTGCGGCCCGGTGAGGATCAGGTCGGTGTTCGGGGCCTGTTCGGCGGTCAGGGCGTGTACGGCGACGGCGGCGATGTCCTCGGCGTCGACGAATCCGACACGGCCGTCCCCCGAGGCCGTGAGGATGGCGCCGTCTTCGCGGATGGTGCGCGCGTGGGGGGCGGGGCCGGTGAAGTTCTGCATGAACCAGGACGGCCGCAGCACCGCCCACTCCTCGAACAGGGAGGGCAGTTGCTCGTGCACCCGGCCCACGGCCGGGCCGCCGGAGGGGATCGCGGAGGAGCTGAGCAGTACGACGCGGCGTACGCCGACGGCGCGGGCCCGGTGGAGGAACGGCAGCATGACCGCGGCCGGGTCCGGAGAGCCGGTGGGCGGGACGAGGTAGGCGCGGTCGGCGCCGTCCAGGGCCCCGGCCCAGGTCGTGGGGTCGTTCCAGTCGAAGCGGACGGCGTCGGCGCCCGCGTGCGGGGCGGCGTTCCGGCCGGCTGCCTTGACGCGGCGTCCTGCGGCGGTCAGTCCCGCGGTGACGCGGCGGCCGGTGGTGCCGGTGGCCCCGATGACCAGCGTGGCGTGGGTGGTCGTCATCGGTTCGCTCCGGTGAGGTCGGCGCCGGTCAGGGATGCGGCGAGGGGGTTCCAGTAGTCGCGGTAGGAGGTGATGAGCCCGTTCTCGACCGTGACCACGGCGATGTAGGTCATGTCGTAGCGCGCGCCGGTCTTCACCATGCGGCCGACGCCCCGTATCTCGACCACGATCGTTTCGGGGACGGTGGTCTGATGGATCTTCACGTCCGGGAAATCGTGCAGGTCGATGTGGTCGGGGTAGTCGCGCATGTACGCGCCGACCGCGGCCTTGCCTTCGAGGCGGGTCGGCCGACCGTCGGGCGCGAAGGGGAATTCGAGGACACCGTGGGCGGCCCACAGGTCGACCCAGGCGGGGACGTCCTTCTCCAGCAGCAGGCGCAGGCCGTGGCGGTACAGCTCCGCGGGCTCCATGGGGATCGTCATGAGGGGGCTTCCGTTCTGCTCGGGGTGGCGGCGATGCCGTGGCGGCACGCAGGAACACAAACGGACCGCCAGTCCGCATGATCGCGAGCTTACGGACCGTCGGTCCGTTGAGCAACCGCAGTGACCCCCGTAGGCAGGGGAGGAAGGCACGGGAAAGGCCGTGGCCGACCCGCGGTACGGGTCGGCCACGGCCTTCGGCAGGGCTCAGGAAGTGCGCTTCAGGGTCCAGGTGTTGGGGTTGAAGCTGGGAACGGCGGAGTAGCGACAACCGCTCGAGTAGTAGGTGCTGACGATGGTCCAGCCGGCGGGCGGCCAGGTCGAGGCGCAGGCGTTGACCTGGGTGCCGACGGGGTAGCCTCTCAGGTCCTTGATCTGCTTCATGTTGGGCGTGAAGCCGGAGCCGCACCCGGCGCTGTTCCACCACTGGACGTCCACCCAGCCGTCCGGGGTGAGCGCGCTGGCGCACATGTTGACCGTGTCACCGGGCGCCGCAGAGGCGGGACTTGCGGTGACGGCCAGTGCGGTGACGGCCATGGTGGCCAGGGCAACGGCATAGCGGGTGCGGATCACGGGAGTTCCTTCCTCGGTGCACTGGGTTCGCCGCCGACCGTCGGCAGGCCGTACCAGGCGCCGCGTTATTGCTATCCGACCGGCGGAGACTCCAGAAAGTCACCTTTTGGGCATAACCCTGCGATCGTTTAGCGCCGTTGCCGATGACCGGCGCCGGTGCCCGGTCGCCGGTCGGCCGGTCGCCGATGTCCGGCCGGTCGCCGGTCGGCCGGTCGCCGGTGTCGGGGTCGTCGGTCGGCCGGTGTCAGCCGATCGGCTGCCGCGCCTCTGTGCGCACCTTGAGGGTGGCCTCGGCGAACTTCGCGAGGTCGATGGAAGCGGGCTGCTGCTGCGCGGTCTCCGGCGTCACGAATCCGACCGAGGCGCCCGTGTTCTCGCCCGCCCATGCGCACATGGGCAGGGAGCCACCCGCTGCGCCCTGCTTCATGGTCAGCACCTGGCAGGACAGGGTGATGTCGGAACCGTTCGGGATGATGTCCTTCGCGGGAACGGCCCGTCCGGTTCCTGCGCTGCGGCGGACCCATCGTTCCCACCAGTGCACCGCATCCCGGCGGGGTGCGGCGGGGCCCCGGGGACTGCGGCGGGCGGGATACGGCCGGACAGGCAACGGTGCGGGGCGCCCACCACGTGGTGGGCGCCCCGCACCGTTGCCTGTGCGCGGTGCCGCGCTACAGCTACCAGCGGTACCAGCGGCCGCTGCTGCCCTTCGGGCGGGCAACAAAGCCGATCAGCCACAGGATCAGCACCGCGATCGCGACCCACCAGAGGATCTTCACCGCAAAACCGGCACCGAACAGGATCAGAGCGAGCAGAAGAACAAGAAGCAGGGGAACCATAGTTATCAACCTCCGACCCACCGCGTGCCCGACCGGCCCTCTACCATGCAGACGGGTTTTACGGGTTTCTTATCCACACAGGCGGGCAGTAGGACACCCCTTCCCGTCGGCCGATGCCCCGCACCGGCGCGGGAGCACCGATGCCGGCCCCGCACCGCTCCCCCGCACTCCAGGGGTCCGCGCCGGCCACGCAGCGCGGCGGCCCGGCATCCCGATCCGCCGGCTCGGCAGAACGACCGGGTTTGCCGACCCGGATCGTGAGCAGGCGAGTGGTCACGACCAACCCGGTACAGCAACGAGGAGGTCCCGATGTCGGGCACGGAGAAGACCAAGGCACACGCCGAGCAGGCCAAGGGCAAGGCCAAGGAGGCCATGGGCCGCATGGCCGACAACGAGCGGATGACCGCCGAAGGCCACGCGGACCAGGCCAAGGGCAACGCCCGCCAGGCCAAGGAAGACATCAAGGACACCTTCCGCCACTAGACCTATCGGACGCACTCCCCCTGTGCCGGGCCCCGACCCCCTTCCCCCGGGTCGGGGCCCGGCCACGTTCCGGCCGGGGAGCGGTCCCGCCGCGGCCCCTGATGGCCAGACCGCACACCGCCGCCCCATCTGCCTCGCGCGACCGGGCCGCGATCACGCGTGACGCTCGCGTTCCCCCGCGCCGGACCGGTCCTGCGCCGCCCCGCACCGGGAGGCGCCGGTCAGCGGGCCCGTCCTCCCCTGGCCGGGCCGCCTGTTGCCCGTGGGCGGGGCAGGAAGGACCGCCGGTCCTTGGTCCGCTTGACGCCAGCCGCTCGGCTGGCCGCCACATCCAGGGACGTCGTACGGCCCGAAGCTGAACGTCGACTTCACCCGGCTCGAAAAGGAGCCGACCGCCTCCGGCACAGCCGCCTGACCCGGCAGAGCCGGGGGGCCAGTGGAGCAGCCGATATCGGCTGCTCCACTGGCCCCCAAGGCCGGGGCCGGAGTAGGGACGCGGAGGGCCCCGCACGGAACCGGGAGGCGGGGGGTTCACGTGCGGGGCCGCTCACGGGGCGTGGGCCGTCAGACTCCGGTCAGGGTGTACGTACCCGTACCGTCCTGCCTGCCGCTGGAGTACTGGCGGATCAGATCTCCATCCGCATAACGGTCGTAGCCCATCATGGAGCCGGTGTACTTGTTCTGCAGACCGATCTTCGAGCTGCCGGGTACGTCGCGGTAGATGTAGAACCGCTGGAGGTCGTCCTCCCCGCAGGTGGCCGTCGTCAGGTAGGCCTGCTCCTGGTTGGCGATGTTCGCCGGGATGGTCGCGCATCCGCCGTTGCCCCAGTTCCACAGGGACGCCTCGAGGACTCCGTTGTTCTCAGTAACGTTGCACAGCCGCCAGTTGTCCAGGTGGGCGCTGAAGAACGTAGATACGCGCAGGCGGATGCCGTCGTTGGCCAGGAGCGGTGCGCTCCAGTTCAGGGGCTTGCCGGGGACGTCGATCTTGTAGACGCCGGGCTCGCAGTTGAGCGCGGCCTGCGCGCTTCGCCCGGTGGCCTTGGGCTGCCCGGCGGACGTGCCACTGGTGGGAGCCGGGCGCTGCGCGAGGCGGTCCTGCGTCTGCTTCGTCGTCGGGGCCACCGCACCCGCCGGGTGCTCGGCCCGCGCGGCGGGCGAGCCGCAGTCGAGGAGGCCCTTCGCCTTGGCCATGATGCTGTTGGCCGGCACCGTGTCCTCGCAGCGCACCGCGCCTTCCTCAAGGGTGGTGTAGGTGGTGAAGCTGCCGCTGCCGGGCCCCTCGATCCACTTCAGCGCCCAACCGCCGCTGCCCTGTTGCACGCGGTTGCAGTTGAGGCTTCCGTACGTGCCGGTGACCTTCTTCGTGCCTTTGTAGACGCCGTAGTAGCCAGGCCGGGAGAAATTCCACGTGACCGTGTTCGACTCGCTGCTGGTGGAGGAGTAGTTGACCTGAACGTTCAGGCCCAGGCTCGCGCCGACGGTGCCGAGGGTCTCGACGGCGAAGCTGCCCTGGACGTTGCCGTTGAGGCCGACGGAGACCGAGATGGTGGTCTGGGTGCTGGTGGTGACGCTCTGGTAGCCGGTGGCGCCCTGAGTGACGTACCAGCCCTTGAAGTGGGTTATCTCCGGGGTGACTTCGGTCGTCTTGATGTACGGGTGGCGTGTGCCGAGGTCGGCAGCCGTGCAGACGTCGCCGGGTTTGACCTGCGTGGCGGCGACGGACTTCGCGGGTGCGGCCGAGGCCGGTGAGACGGCAAGGCCCACGGTGGCTACAGCGGCCGAGGCCGCACAGGCCATGAGCGCTCGGCCTAAGCGGCTGACGGGCTTTGTGGGGCGCATCGTTGCCCTTTCCCCCTGGTCGTGTGTGTTCGGTCAAGGGGTGAACGTAGCGGCCAAGGGGGTGGGGGCGTGAGGCCGGAACGTGCCAAAAACGATCATAGATGGGCTTATTCCGCCCCTGGCGCGCACGGGTGTGGACCGGTTCCATCGCTGACGCACCCGCGCACGTCACCGAATAGGGGACCATCCTTTGAAACACGCCTCACGTCGGCTCGCGACGGCAGTCTCGCTCGCCCTCACTGCAGTCCTCCTGGCCCTGGGCATCTCACCGGTCGCCGCAGAACCGCCTCCTGCGGGCCGGGCGGCCCCGGAGGGCCACGGCACCTGCACGGCCACCACCGCCGGCTCCGATCTCGCGCGCCAGGGCGCGGCACGGACGTGCGTCAAGGAGCGGCCCGTCACCGGCGAGGATCTCGCCCGTATCCGCACCCGCGCCGCCGCTGTCCCCGGGGTCGCCGCTGCCCCCCTGGACGGCGTCGACCCCGGGGACAACCCGGATGCCAGCCCGGAGGCGCTGTGCACCTCCAGCAAACGCCAGGATGTCGTCTCCAACCGCCACGCCTACTGCATGCGGCACGGCATCGTGTACGTGCTGGAGAACCGCGCGGGCAACACGATCGGCACCGCCGAACTCCTGGTCACGGCCCGGTCCGCGCTGGACCCCAATAGCGTGCAGTGGCAGGAGGACATCGCCGTCTACGCCGGCAAGTACGACGGGGTTTCCGCGGTGAGACTCGCCCTGTCGTCGTCGTGCACCGCGTGCATACCGGGGCCGCCCGCCTGGGGGGGCAGGGCCATCGAGCTGCGCGCGGGTGAGGAGGACCAGACCGGACACCTCTCCTACGAAACCACTACCCGAGGCGGCGGCGAGCGTTCGCGCAGCATGATCGCCTACCAGAGCCAGACGGAGAGCCCCGATGCGGAGTACCCCGTCATCAGCTATGGGCAGTGGGCGGGCCCCTCGGTGGCCTGTGACGGGCAGGTCGGCAATAGCCCCGGCTGCATCGCCACTGACAACCTGGCCAGGGTGGTCCTCAGCAAGTCCCAATACGGGGCCTCCGCAGTGGCCTACGAATGGGCGCAGAACAACCTGAGCGACAACAACGCCATGGGCACCGCCAAAAGGCCGCTCACGCGTGACGGTGACGAGGCGAGGGCAAAGAGCAGGAGTTACTACACCTGCAAGGCTCCCCCGAAGCCCTTCGTAGCCGACCCCACCGTCGTGAATGATGAATGTGACGAGTTCCCCTTTGCCAGGACCCGCCAGGGCGGCACGATCGGCTCCATGTGCGCGGAGATCATCCCCCGCTACGTGGGCGGCGGCGCATGGCGAGTAGATGTCGTACGCGACGAACCGGTCGCGCCCTGCATCAGAGCCCATGTCCCCTCAGACCAGAACCAGAACGCGGGGCGGTCCGTGGGCCGTCAGGTTCAGTCCGAGCGCATCCTCCAAGGCGAGGCGTACCAAGTAGTCATCACCCCCTAGGCGCCGCGCTTCCCTCCCCGGCCACCCGGGGAGGGAAGCCCCTGCTCCCCTGCTCGGTGAGCGATCTCGCCGTGCGACGGAGTTCCCCGCCTGGTGCGCAGTCCGCGAACTTGCCGCCGAGCCAGGCGGTGTCCTCAATGTCGATCGGTCGCTACTCCGTTCGTGGTGCGACGACATGAACTGACTGATCAGGCCTGGGCGGAGGGCGTAGAACCATCCGTCGGTCAGGAGGGGGATGCGGCGCAGGCCTCCTGGTACGCCTTTGCGGGCTCCGTCACCGACGGTCGACTCGTCCCCGGCCAGGTGCTGCGGCCGCTTGCGCTCTCGACCACTCGGACGGAGGCCATGCGCAGCATGGCTGGGGCTGGCGTCAGGCGCCGTCTCCGGCCAGCCGCAGCAGCACCGCGACGGGCTGGTCGACACCCTTCTTCATGGTTTTCATCCCGTACGGCTCCTGCTCGTCCTCGCTGAGCACCTCGCGTCCGTCGGGATCGCGGGAGATGTGCACCTCCATGTACGGAGCGGCGTCATTGCCTTTCGGGATGACCCACCACATCGCGGCCCAGTCCGGTGCCTGCGTCATCCGCATCACCTCGCTGGACCGGTAGATCCTCGAGTGGTAGCGGAAGAAGTCGTCTCCGGGCTGGGCCAGCCAGGAAGGAGCATCACGCAGGTGTCTGTGCTCCTCGCCCTGGACGTCCCATGAGTGCTCGATGGATCCCGTGTAGCTGTTGGCGAGCTTGCAGCGGTCGGCGCGGATGAAGGACACCGACGCGAACAACTCCACCCGGCCCTGCCCGGCGGCCACCGGCACCTCGATGACAGCGTCCTTGGAGAAGTCGTCGCCCGGGTCGAGCCGGGCACCAGCGTTGGAGATCTGTCCGGCGGCCAGCAGCCGAGCAGCGGCGTTGAAGTTCTCCTGCCGGTGGGTGTCCCAGCCGTCTCCGAGCTCCTGTCGCCACCGGCTGCGCTCCGTCCCCTGCGGGCGGAAGGCGGACGGCCACAGCTGCGCGGACCACAGGGTGCCGACCACGAAGATGCTCACCGATCCCTCGTTGCGGAAGGTGAAACGGGCCGGCACGTAGAGCCGCTTGCGGTCGGGATGGAGGACCGGCTTTCCGAAGGAGACCATGAACGGTACTTTGGGCGGGGCCACATAGGGGACGTACATCGCCGAGTACGCCACGCTCGCCGAGCCGATCAGGGCGGACACCGCCACACCGGTGGCGAAACTCCGAGGGTGTGGCATGCCCCGCCACACCTTCTCCCGGATCAGCACCCACAGCGCCCACACGGCCCACGCCGCCAGGGCCGCCCACAGCCAGAACCAGCCGGCACGGTAGCCGCCCTCCCACTGCAGCACCAGCAGCACCAGGCTCGTCACTGCCACCGTGCCCACGCCGAACAGCACCGCCGGCCCCGAATACCGCGTCGCACGCCGGCCCCAGAAGTCCAGCACGGCCCCGGCCGCGACCACCTCAACCAGCGCAACGACCAGGAACAACGCCCCCATGACACGGCCGCCGAACGTCAGCGCCCGCAGCGCATCGGACAGCCCCGCCCGGAACAACACCGCAGCCGACACCAGCAACCCGAGCGCCACGCAACAGCCTGTGGCATGTCCCCTCCACCTCGGCCACCCCGCTCGGCACGAGGACCCGGCCTCACCCTCCGGCACAGCACTACCCGTATTCACACCCGCAGCATGAACGTCCCACCGCCACTCCGCAGCCGCTGCACGCATCCGGGCGCCGCCCAGCCGGAGCGATACCGGTACCGGCCCGCAGCAAGGGCACCGACCACGCTGCGGTGCCGATACCCGTCAGCCATCCGGGGGGCTTGGCGGCGGCCGCGGTGACTGGGCGACGGCGCGACGGGCATCCGGACGCCATGAGCAGCACTCCCCCAGTCGGGCCCGGCCCACGTCCGCTACCGACAGCAGGACGGGCCCGGTCCAGAACTTGAGCCGTGTCTGCTCGACGGCCGACCAGCCCGGCGCCATCGCCTCGGCGTCCTCGCCGAGCTCCTCCTCCCGGCCGGTTCGCCGCTGGGCGGCGCGGCGGACCGCGTCGGAAATCGTCATCACCCGGCGGTTCATCAGCGACCCGTCCTCCGAAGCGACAGTCCAGGCCCCCCACCACATCCGACGTCTCTCCTTCCCGCTGACCCTGGCCGCTCCGGCTGGCTCCCACGAGGCCGACCAGGGCGCAGGGCCAGGTGGGCAGCCTGTGGTGGTGCTGGATGCGGCCGCTACCGTCCGTTGCACGCGTTCCTGCTCAAGACGGCCACCGACGGCCCGAACCCGATCGGCCTCGCCTCACCGGCATGAACGACCCTGTACAGATCGGCCCCTTGAGGCATGGTCACCACCCGCTGCGCCGGTGACCTTGAAACGCCATCAGCAGCATCTGATCACCACGCTGGCACTCGGAGAGCTGCTGCAGCGCTTCCGCATAGGCCATCTGTCCGTCGAGAAGCTCGCGGTGAAACTCGACGGCCACTCCAATGACGGCTCCTCACGTACGGGCCACCACGCGGCTCGCGATGGCCCCAGGTCTCGAGGCTGGGCGCGCGGCCCTGTGGACAGAGTCCGCCGCTGACGGGGAGGACTCGCCCTGACTTCGGCCCCCACTTGGCCACTTTGACGCGTGCCCGTCACAGCCGGCGCTGTCCAGGTTGGTGTGGCAGCGTCAGCGAGCCTTGCACCCGTCCGGGCGAACACCGCGCCAGAATGGGGAGCCCCGAGGGCCCGGTGCCCCCGGGCGGAAGGAGAGCGCATTGATCACCACGAACGTTCAGCGCCACGGCACGGTCCTGGTCAGCGTCACCGGGGCACTCGACGGGGGCGCGGGCGCGGAGCTCCAGCGGGCGCTGGACGACGTCACCACCGGTGAGCGGGACCTCATGGTCGACCTTCACGGCGCGATGTCCATGGACGCCGACGGCCTGCTCCATCTCCTGACCCTGCACCGGCGGGCGGAGAGCCTGGGCCTGCGCGTCCTGGTCGTCGGCTGGCAGCCCCAGCCCCAGCAGCTCATGGCCGATGTCGCCGGCATCCGCGGGCGCGGCTCGGCCACCGGCGAGCGGTACGCGGTGGCGGGCTTTCGCCGGCTGATCGAGGAGCGGGCGCAGCGCGCACGCGACCTCTCGGATTTCGGTGCCGGTTGGCTGTAGCGACGCCCCGGTCAGTCGCTCACACGGACAGCTCCCATTCCTCGGGGCCGGCGCCTCGCCACTCCACGAAGTCGGGGTCGGTGAGGTCCACGTCCTCGGCGCTCTCGAGCCCGGCCGCGGCGAGGAAGACCCGAATGTCGGATGGCCAGGGGCGACCCCGATGGCGGAGGCGTCCTAGCGGACCCGGCGCCAGCCCTGAGCGTCCGGCGGGTGGACGATCAACTTGGCGGCCATGCGCCCAGCCTCCGACCCGTCCGCGCACACGGCACCTGTCGGCGCCCAAACGGGTGACGTCTTCCGGAGACCGGCCGAGTTGTGATCCTGTCCTTTCGCGGGAAGGAGAGCCTGCAACTCCTGGAGGCTGATGCAGCTGAGTGGAGAGTCCCATCAGGGCGGAGGTCCGGACTGACGAGATAGGTGCCCACCCGTGGGTGCATCGCGCGAGTTCAGCGCCCTGCCCGCGCAGCCAGGCCCGCAGGGCGGTGGCGGCGCGGATGACGGCTCGGGCGGTCGCGGTCTGGGTCAGGCTGAGCGGACACTTCTCGAGCTCACCGGTTCGGCCCATTGTCCGTGACGGGCGGGCGCCTCCAGCCGTTGTGGGGGACGTCGTCCGTGCCGTACCCAGCGGCAGAGTGAGTTCAAGGAGATCTTGATGTTCCGTTTCGCCAAGGCCGTAGTCGTTACCGCCGCCACTGGTGCCGTCCTGGCAGGCGGGGCCGGCATG
>NZ_JOBX01000057.1:0-43866 GCF_000720645.1 Streptomyces sp. NRRL S-378 | reverse complement strand
GCTTCACGCCGCCGCCCCCGCCCGCCACCCCGCCTGTTCCTACTTCCGCTCCGCCAGGGTGTCGGCCACCAGGGCGTTCGCGTGGCCGTGGCCCAGGCCGTGTTCCGTCTTGAGCCAGGCGACGAGTTCCATGTGCTTGGTCAGCGGCGAGGTCCTGATGAGGTCCTTCCACTCCGCGATCGGTCGGCCGTACTTCTTCTCGATCGACGGGAAATAGCTGGCGGGGCCCTTCACGGTGTCGGCCATGGTGAGTCTCCTTCGTTGCGATGCCGTCGTAAGGAAGACCGTCGACGGAGTGGGAACTGAGCGGGCATCCGGTATGACCTGCGTCACACCATCGGCCCGCCCGGCCGTCAGGCCCTCGCGGTCCGGCGGGCCTCCTTCAGTTCGCGAGCGATGGCCCACGCGTCGGCGACCGGGCCGACGTGGGTGAGCTTCTCGGGGTTGTTCAGGCCGCGGATGGTCCGGATGCGGCCGTCGAGCACGTCCAGGGCCATGAGGTGGAGCACCTTGCCGTCGCGGTCGCGGAAGATCGCGCCGGGCTCGCCGTTGATGTCGTGCCGCTCGCACGTCACGTCGATCCGGGTCAGCCAGGGGTAGACCGCTGCCAGCAGGCGGGCGACGTTCGCCGCGCCCATGACGGCCTTGGCGAGCTGGGGCGCGTTGCCGCCCGCGTCCCCGACGAGCTGCACGTCGGCGGCGAGCAGGTCCTGGAGACCGCCCACGTCGCCGTCCCTCAGGGCGTCGAAGAACCGAGTCGCCAGTTGCCGCCGCTCCTGGCGGCCAGCCGCGAACCGCGGCCGGCCCGCCTCCATGTGCCGGCGCGCCCGCACCAACAGCTGGCGGCACGCCGCCTCCGAGCGCCCCACCGCCGCGGCGACCTCGTCGAAGCCGAAGGCGAAGACCTCCCGGAGTACGAACACCGCCCGCTCCAGCGGGCTGAGCCGTTCCAGCAGCAGCAGCGCCGCCATGGACACCGAGTCGGCCAGCTCCACCGCGCGCGCGGGATCCTCGTACGGGTCGCTGAGCAGCGGTTCGGGGAACCAGGGGCCCGGGTACTGCTCGCGCCGCACCCGCGCGGAGCGCAGCACGTCGATCGAGATGCGCGTCACCGTCGCCGACAGGAACGCCTTGGTCGACGTGGGGCGGGTCGCCGAGGCGGCGAAGCGCAGCCACGTCTCCTGGACGGCGTCCTCGGCCTCGCCGACGCCGCCCAGGATCCGGTAGGCGATCGAGAACAACAGCGGCCGCAGTTCCTCGAATTCCTCGACCTTGGTCACGCCTGGTCCCCCTTTGAAGTCCTGCGCCCGGCCGTACTCACCCGGCCGGGCGCCCTCCGTTGATCATCCGGACCGACGGCGGTTCGGGCCGGGGCGGGGTCCTCCTCAGTGGAGCTGCCCGGGTTCGTATCCGCCCGCCGGCTGCTGGGCGATGACGTTCAGCCTGTTGGCCATGTTCATGAACGAGATCAGCAGGGTCAGGGCGGTGAGCTGCTCCTCGTCGTAGTGCTTGGCGGCGTTCGCCCACGCCTCGTCGCCGACCCCGCCCGCGGCGTCGGCGATCCGGGTGCCCTGCTCCGCCAGTTCCAGTGCGGCCCGCTCGGCCTCGGTGAAGACGGCGGCTTCCCGCCATGCCGCCACCAGGTGCAGCCGTACCGGGGTCTCGCCGGCCGCGGCGGCGTCCTTGGTGTGCATGTCGATGCAGACGGCGCAGCCGTTGATCTGGCTGACGCGCAGCGCCACGAGTTCCTGCGTCGCGGCCGGCAACGGCGACTCCTTGACCAGCTTGCCTGCCGCCATGACGTGCTTGAGGGCCTTGCCGGCGGTCGGGTCGGCGAAGTAGTTCAGTCGCGCGTCCATGATGTGCTCCTCCGTGGTCGTCCGTGGCCATCAGTGGCTACGCACCCGAGACGAGATGGCCGGAGGTTCTGTGACACGGACGGGGGCCCGGGTGGGTGTGACCTGCGTCTCGCTCCCTGCCGGCGGGCCGGGCGGTCCCGCTTAGCCTGGGCGCCATGAGCAGCGAGGGCCGTGAAGGCACTGAAGGCACTGAAGTCCGTGTAGGCAGCGAGAGCAGCGGGATCGGCGACGAGGAGTTCCACAGCGTCCTGCATGCCCTGCGCGTGTGGGACTCCCCGCTCCCCGGGTTCGACACGGGGGCGGCTCCCGGCGAGCCGGTGGCGCTGTTCCGGGAGTGGTTCGTGCACGCCGCGCGGGCGGGGCAGCAGGAGCCGCACACCATGAGCCTGGCCACGGTGGACGGCGGGGGGCGGCCCGACGTACGGACGCTGATGCTGCACGACGTCGACGCGCGGGGCTGGCACTTCGCCTCGCACGCCACGAGCGCCAAGGGTGTGCAGCTGGCCGCGCGGCCGGAGGCGGCGCTCGGCTTCTACTGGCCGTCGGTGGGCCGGCAGGTCCGGGTCCGGGGCACGGTCACCGCCTGCGGGCCGGAGGAGAGCCGGGCGGACCTGGCGGTCCGTTCGCGCGGTGCGCTCGCGGCCGCGCTCACGGGGCGGCAGAGCGAGGTGCTGGGTTCGGTGGAGGAACTTGCGCGGGCCTCGGCGGCCGCCTGGGAGCGGGCCGGGTCGGAGCCGGACGCTCCGGCTCCGACCTGGACGCGGTACGTACTGGCGCCCGCCGAGGTGGAGTTCTTCCAGGGGGACGCCGCGCGCAGGCACGTCCGCCTGCGCTACCGGCGCACCGATGGCGGCTGCTGGGTCCGTGAGCTGCTCTGGCCCTGATCCGGCCCGGTCGACGAGGCGCCGGCATCGACCGGGCGTCGGCCAGGACCGGGCCGGGGGCGGGGCGGGAACCCGGGCCACACCAGGGCGGGGCCAGGACCCGAGCCAGGCCGGGGCGGGGCCGGGGCCCGGCCCAGGAACGGGGCCGGACCCCGGGCTCAGCCCCGCGGCTCGGGTCGGAAGACCGCCACCCACACCCCGTCCGCGGCCTCGCGGAAGGTGACCGTCAGCGGCATGCCGATGCGCAGGTCGGCCGCCTCGCAGTCCACCACCTCGGTCATCATCCGCGGGCCTTCGGCCAGGTCGACGACGGCCGCCGCGTAGGGGACGCGCGTACCGAACGGCGGCAGGTCGTTGCGGTGGATCACCGACCACGTGTAGAGGGTGGCGCGGCCGCTCGCGGTCTCCCAGGCCACCCGGTCCTCGCCGGCCCAGCAGTGGGGGCAGAACTCTCGCGGGTAGTGGTGCGCCCGTGCGCAGGCGCCGCACCGGCGCAGCAGGAGCCGGCCCTGCGCCGCGGCGTCCCAGTAGGGGCGGGTGAAATCGTCGGCCTCGGGGAGGTCGTGGCGCACGGTGCCGCTCACAGGAACAGTCCGATCGCCGCGTCGAGGGACCAGGTCTGCCAGGACACGGCGAGGAGCGCGACGAGGGAGATGAGCGCCATCATGGCGTTCTGCCCCTGCTCGGCCCAGTCGTGGATCATCAGCACCAGGTAGAGGAGGTTCAGGAGGAGTCCGCCGATCAGGGCGACCGGGGTCAGGAAGCCGGACACCAGGCCCAGCCCGAGGGCGAGTTCCGCGTAGACGACGAGGTACGCCATCGTCCTCGGCCGCGGTGCGACGACCTGCTGGAAGCCGCTCCTGACGAAGGTCCAGCGGTGCTTGTTCGCGACGTCGGCGGCCCAGGCGATGCCGGTGCCGCGTTCGAACCAGCCCTTCTTGTCCTTGTGCCGCCAGCTCTCCAGCCACCACAGGCCGAGGCCTATCCGGAGCACGGCGAGCCATTCGGCCCCACTGAGCCAGACGGTCTGCATCGGCAGCCCCCACTCCCCTCACCACTGATCTGACGGTACGTCAGTTCAGCGGATGCGGAGCGATCCCGCAAGGCCGCGGAGCGATCCCACCGGGCCCCGGCCGTCCACGGGCCCGCCGCCGTGACCGATCCGCAATCGATTCCCTGCTCGTCCGAGACCCATCAACCCAGCGTGGCGATACGATCACACCTCATGCCCGCAGTCCCCGCACCCGCAGTCGACATGACCACCCAGCCCCGCCCCGTGTACGTCATCGGGGCCGGTCCCGGCGGCCTCGCCGCGGCCGCCGCGCTGCGCGCCCGCGGGGTCCGTGCCGTGATCGTCGAGAAGTCCGACGCCGTCGGCGCGTCCTGGCGGCGCCACTACGACCGGCTGCACCTGCACACCACGCGCCGGCTGTCCGCCCTCCCGGGCCTGGCGATGCCCCGCCGGTTCGGACGCTGGGTCTCGCGCGACAACGTCGTGCGCTACCTGGAGAAGTACGCCGAGTTCCACGAGCTGGAACTCGTCACTGGCGTCGAGGTGACCCGGATCGAGCCCGGCCCCGAGGACGAGGGCGGCTGGACCCTGCACGCGAGCGGCGGGCGGGTGCTGTCCGCCGCGGCGGTCGTCGTCGCCACCGGCTTCAACCACACGCCCAGGCTGCCCGACTGGCCGGGCCTGGAGTCGTACGCCGGCCGGCTGCTGCACGCCGCCGACTACCGCAACCCCCTGCCGTACGCAGGCCAGGACGTCCTCGTCGTCGGCGTCGGGAACACCGGCGCCGAGATAGCCGCCGACCTCGCCGAGGGCGGCGCGGCCCGGGTGCGCCTCGCCGTGCGCACCGCCCCGCACATCATGCGCCGCTCCACGGCCGGCTGGCCCGCCCAGCGCAGCGGGATCCTCGTCCGCCGGCTGCCGGTGCGGCTGGTGGACCGGCTGGGCGCGCTCGTGGCCCGGGCCTCGGTCCCGGACCTGTCGGCGTACGGGCTCCCGCGCCCCACCACCGGGCTGTACAGCCGGGTCAAGGAGGGGGCGATCCCGGTCCAGGACGTGGGCCTGGTCGACGCGGTGCGCGCCGGGAAGGTGGCGCCGGTGGCCGCCGTGGCCTCCTTCGACGGTGCGGAGGTGGTGCTCGCGGACGGCTCGCGCATCACCCCGGACGCGGTGATCGCGGCCACCGGCTACCACCGCCGGCTGGAGGGGCTGGTCGGGCACCTCGGGGTGCTGGACGAGCGGGGCCGCCCCCGTACGCACGGCGCCCGCACCCCGGCGGAGGCCCGCGGCCTGTACTTCACCGGTTTCTCCAACCCCATCAGCGGCATGTTCCGCGAGATGGCCCTGGACGCGGAGAAGATCGCCAAGGCGGTGGCCCGGCAGACGGCGGGCGGCTGAGCCCCCGCGCCCCCGCGCCTGGCCACCCCCGCGCCCGTCGTCGGCGGCGCGCCCGCGAGCCTGGCCGCCCGCGAGCCTGGCGGCCCCGCCCCCGTCGTCGGCGGCGCGCCCGCGCGCCCCGCGCCTGCCCGCCCCGGCCGTCGGCACGTCACAGGAGGTGGTCCAGGTCGTACAGGCGCTGGTGCCACCAGGCTCCCCTGCGGTGCGGCTGCCGGTGGGCGAACGGGTCGGGTACGGTCCGGCGCCACAGCTCCTCGTCCAGATCGGCCAGCAGGGCCTCCAGCTCCCGGCGCGGCCGGGGCGGGAGCCTGCTCACGACCAGTTCGAGGAGGTCCCTGGCGACGGCGATGTCGTGGCGGAGGTCGCACTGCTCACAGCCGCAGTAGTCGCGCCGCAGATACAACCAGCGGCCCGGAAGGGTGAGGAAGTGGCGGCAGGTCTCGAGAGCGGTCCGGGTCGCCCCGGGCCAGAGGCCCTCGTCGTACGGGCGCCGGCACTCCTCGCGGTGGACCGCGGCGACCGTCCGTGAGGAGAGCCGGTCGATGCGGATGGGCCACGGTCCGGGCGGCCGGTCGTTCCGGCCGTGCTCGAGACCCGCGTACATCGGTTGCGGCAGAACCTGTTGCGCGCGCAGCGCGCCGGGCCGTCTACGCGGCATGGGCCTTTCGGACAGCAGTCATGGGATCGATCATGACACCGGCACGGGCGAACATCCAGACCCCGGCGTGGTCGGGGACGAGTGCCGGCGGGCCGCCGGGCCCGTCCGCGGGTGGCGCGCGGCCGCCCCCGCCGGGCGATCTCGGCCTGAAGTGCACTCTGGACCCGCTCCGCGAGCATCTGCCACCGTTCACCACATCACCTCCACCAGCTTTCCTGCGCAGGCCTGTTCCTGACGGCACGTCAGTTCAGTAATCTGACTGCACGTCAGTTATCGAGTTCCATCGAGGTTCATCGAGCAGGAGCGGGCGGAACGATGCTTGGATCTACTCACGGCACCCTCACCACCGACTTCCGCGCACGAGTCGAGGCCTGCGGGGAGACCCCCAGGACGGCCGTCCATTCCTCGGCGGCCCCCTCCGCCGACGACGCGATCCCCGTGGACGTCAGCGGACGGCCGCTGCACGCCGACGTACCCGACCTGGACCGGTTCTTCCGGCCCGAGTCCGTGGCGGTCGTCGGCGCCTCCGACGCCGAGGGCAGACCCAACACCGGCATCACCCGCCAGCTCATCTCCTGGGCGGAGCGCGTCGGCGCCCGGATCCACCCCGTCCACCCCACCCGCGCCACCGTCTTCGGGCTGGCCTGCCACCCCTCCGTCGCCGACCTGCCCGAACAGGTGGACCTCGCCGTCCTGCTGGTCTCCGATCCGCTGCCCGTCATCGAGGAGCTCGCCGACACCAAGGTGAAGTTCGCGGTCGCCTTCGCCTCCGGCTTCGCCGAGACCGGCGACGCCGGAGCAGCCGCCCAGCAACGCCTCGCCGCCGCCGTCCGGCGCTCCGGCCTGCGCCTGCTGGGCCCGAACACCAACCTCAACGCCTTCGAGGAGTTCCGCCACGACCTCGACGGCCCGGCGATCGCCCTGATCACCCAGTCCGGCCACCAGGGCCGGCCCGTCTACACCCTCCAGGAACTGGGCATCCGGCTGTCCCACTGGGCACCCACCGGCAACGAGGCCGACCTGGAGACCTCCGACTTCATCTCCTACTTCGCCGAGCAGCCCGAGGTCGGCGCCATCGCCTGTTACGTGGAGGGCCTCAAGGACGGCCGGTCCTTCCTGCTGGCCGCCGACCGGGCCGCCCGCAACGGCGTCCCGGTCGTCGCCGTCAAGGTCGGCCGCACCGAGACCGGCGCCCGCATGGCCGCCTCCCACACGGGGAAGCTGACCGGCGCCGACACCGTCGTGGACGCCGCCATGCGCCAGTTCGGCGTGATCCGCGTCGACGGCCTGGACGAGCTCCAGGACACGGCCGCCCTCCTCGCCCGGGCCCGCAGGCCCGAGGCCGACGGCGTCGTCGTGTACTCCATCTCCGGCGGCACCGGCGCCCACTTCTCCGACCTGGCCACCGAGGCCGGCCTGACCCTGCCCACCCTCTCGCAGGCCAAGCAGGACGAACTCCACCAGTGGATCCCGCCGTACCTGAACGTCGCCAACCCCGTCGACAACGGCGGCCACCCCGTCGGCGACTGGCGCGGCCGGAAGATCATCGACGCGATCCTCGCCGACCCTGCGGTGGGGGTCCTCATCTGTCCGATCACCGGCCCCTTCCCCCCGATGAGCGACCGGCTCGCCCAGGACCTGGCCGACGCCGCCGAGCAGACCGACAAGTTGATCTGCGTGATCTGGGGCTCCCCCGTCGGCACCGAGGACGCCTACCGCACCACCCTCCTCGGCTCCTCCCGCGTGGCCACCTTCCGTACCTTCGGCAACTGCATCACCGCCGTACGCGCCTACCTCGGCCACCACCGCTTCACCACCGGCTACCGCTCCCCCTTCGACGACGCACCGCGTACGCCGTCACCCTCGTACCGCAAGGCGCAGGCCCTCATGCGGCCGGGACAGCAGCTGAGCGAGCACGCCGCGAAGCAGCTCCTGCGCGCCTACGGCATACGGGTACCGCGCGAGCAGCTGGTGACGAGCGCGGCCGCGGCGGTGCGCGCGGCCGGGCTGGTCGGCTACCCGGTGGTGATGAAGGCCTCCGGCCCGCAGCTCGGCCACAAGACCGAACTCGGCCTGGTGAAGATCGGCCTCACCTCCGCGAGCCAGATCCGCGACGCGTACCGAGAGCTGACCGACATCGCCCGCTACGAGAACGTCCCGCTCGACGGGATCCTGGTCTGCCAGATGGTGGAACGGGGCGTGGAGATGGTCGTCGGGGTCACCCAGGACGACCTCTTCGGCCCGACCGTCACCGTCGGGCTGGGCGGTGTCCTCGTCGAGGTCCTCCACGACGCGGCGGTCCGCGTCCCGCCGTTCGGCGAGGACCAGGCCCGCGCGATGCTCACGGAGCTGCGCGGCCACGCTCTCCTGGAGGGCGTCCGGGGCGCGCCCCCGGCCGACGTGGACGCCTTGGTGGAGGTCATCCTACGGATCCAGCGCATGGCCCTGGAGTTCGGCGGTGAACTCTCCGAACTGGACATCAACCCCCTGATGGTCCTCCCCCGGGGCCAGGGCGCGGTCGCCCTGGACGCCCTGGCCATCTGCCGCTGACGCTGCGCCCGCCCCCTGTCCGAAGCCGGGCTCCGCCCGGACCCTGTCCTCGAACGCCGTACGGGCCGGCAACCCGGCCCCGCCGGTGTTCGAGGCGCAGGGGCTCGGGTGCGGCGCCCGCAACGCCGCCGCACCCACCGCACGCCGACCGCCCCGAACGGGAGTCCACGCATGGCCACCGCCCCCGAGGACGCCGTCCTCCACCGCCTCGAGAACAACGTCTGCTGGATCACCCTCAACCGCCCCGAGGCGATGAACGCCGTCACCCGGGCGCAGCGCGAACGCGTCATCGCCCTGCTCGACGACGCCTCCGCCGACCCCGCCGTCCGCGCGGTCGTCCTCACCGCCACCGGCACGGCCTTCTGCGCGGGCGCCGATCTGCGCGGTGGCCCCGCCACCGGCGGGGACCGCGTCGCCGGGGACGTGGCGCGCATGATCCGCCTCGGCGCGCAGCGCCTGATCACAGCGGTCCTCGACTGCGAGAAACCGGTGATCGCCGCCGTCAACGGCACGGCCGCCGGTATCGGTGCTCACCTCGCGCTGGCCTGCGACCTCGTGATCGCCGCCGAGGGGGCCCGCTTCATAGAGGTGTTCGTGCGCCGCGGCCTGGTCCCGGACGGTGGTGGGGCGTACCTGCTGCCCCGTCTGGTCGGCCCGCAGAAGGCGAAGGAGCTGATGTTCTTCGGCGACGCCGTCCCGGCGGCCGAGGCCGCCCGGCTCGGCCTGGTCAACAGGGTGGTGGCGGCCGAGGACCTGCAGGCCGCCGCCCGCGCGTGGGCCGAGCGGCTCGCCCAGGGTCCCACCCGGGCCCTCGCCCTGACGAAGCAGCTGGTCAACGCCTCCCTGGACGGGGACCGGGCGGCGGCGCTGGCCGCCGAGGCCACCGCTCAGGAGGTCAACATGACCACGGTCGACGCGAACGAGGGCGTGGCGAGTTTCGTGGAGCGCCGTACACCCGCATACCTGGGCCGCTGACCGCGACCCTTCGCCGGGCTGCATCTGCGGGGCGGGCTGCATCTGCGGGCCGGGCCACACCTGCGGGGCGGGCTACATCTGCGGGGCGGGCTTCAGCAGCGCGAACACCGCGCCGAAGGGGTCCGCGAGCCAGCCGATCCGCCCGACGTCCGGTACGTCGGCGGCCGGCATCAGGACGGTCCCGCCGTTCTCACGGGCCCTGGCGATGGTGGCGTCGACGTCCCCCACGTGGAAGTAGGGGACCCAGCGCGCCTCCTCGCCCGCTCCCGCGCCGTCGCCGAGGGCCGCGACCCCGCCGAAGGAGGCGTCCTCCTGGTCGCCGTCGGCGGTGCTCAGGACCCGGTACGTCATCCCGGGCGTCTGCATCTCGGCGTGGCGCCACCCGAACAGCCCGGAGTAGAAGGCGATGTCCGCGACCGGATCCGGTACGTGGAGCTCGGCCCACACCAGCGCGTTCTCCTCGGAGGCCACCGCGAATCCCGCGGTCCTGCCGGGCTGCCAGCAGGCGAAGTCGGCGCCCTGCGGGTCGGTGAACTGCGCCAGCCACCCCTCACCCATGACGTCCATGGGCTCCGTCCGCACCCGCCCGCCACCGGCCTTGACGGCCTCGGCGGTGGCCTGGATGTCGGGGGTCATGAAGTGGTGCATCCAGGCCGACCGGGCGCCCTCCTCGGTGAGCGGTCCGAGGGCGGCGACGGTCTTGCCGTCCCGCTGGAAGAAGCCGTACCCGCCGGCCTCGGGTCCGGCGGAGGCGAACTCCCAGCCGAACACGGCGCCGTAGAACGCGGCGGCCGCGCCGGTGTCGGGGCTGCCGAGGTCGAGCCAGTTGGGTGATCCGGTGCGGAAGTCGGTGCCGAGCATGGGCCCTCCTGGGCGTACGGCGGCGGTACGGGTCGCTGCCACGATGCCGAGCCTCCTCCCCCGCCCCCGCCCACGCCCCCGCCCACCCACCCGGTTTCACCCGTGCGGGTGAGCCCCGCGCACCGGTCCGACGCAGGGCGCGGCAACGCCGAAGCCCCGTTCCCCACCCCTTCCCATCTGACGAACCGTCAGCTTCAATCGGGTGCGTGATGGGACATGCAGGGATGGCGGCCACCGTCGTCCGATACCTCAGGTCAGTCGGCTCCCCCACCTCCGCCCCGGCGCAGCGGGAGGCCGAGTCCGTCGACGCCCTGCCGCGTCCCGATCTGCGGGCCGTCGGCGACGACGAGCGCGCGCCGGTCAGTCCCGCCGAATTCCGCGCGGTGCTGGGGAACTTCGCGAGCGGGGTCACGGTCATCACCGCACCCCCCGGCGAGGACGGGGACGGGCCGTCCGGCTTCGCCTGCCAGTCCTTCGCCTCGCTGTCCCTGGACCCTCCCCTGGTCACCTTCATGGTGGCCCGTACGTCCACCACCTGGCCGCGGATCGCCCGAGCCGGGGTGTTCTGCGTCAACATCCTGGGAGCCGAACAGGGCCCACTGTGCCGCTCCTTCGCCGTCAGCGGCGCCGACAAGTTCGCCGGGGTGACCCACACCCCCGCCCCTGTCACCGGCTCCCCGCAGCTCGACGCCGTGCCCGCCTGGATCGACTGCCGGATCCACGCCGTCCACACCGGCGGGGACCACCTCATCGTCGTGGGCCGGGTCGTCGCCATGGGCGCGGCCGGGGAGGGCGATCCGCTCCTCTTCCACAAGGGCCGCTTCGGCCGCCTCGCCGACTGACGGGCCCCCACTCGCCGGCGCCGGAACACCGGCTGCCGGAACGCCGACTGCCGGTCCACCCCCAGGGGCGGGCCGGCAGTCGTGTCGTGCGCCGCGCCCGTCAGAAGGTGAGCACCCCGCGCGCCACCCGCCCGTGGTGGGCGTCGTCGACGGCCTTGGCGAAGTCCTCGACCGGGTACACCTCCGTGACCAGTTCGTCCAGCAGCAGCCGCCCCTGCCGGTAGAGCTCCGCGTACAGCGCGATGTCCCGCTGCGGGCGCGAGGATCCGTACCGGCAGCCCATGATCGTCTTGTCGAGGTACATGGACGACACGAGGAAGGACGCCTCCTCCTTGAAGCCGGGCACGCCCAGCAGGACCGCCTGACCGTGCCGGTCGAGCAGGTCGACGGCCTGGCGGATCAGCCTGACGTCACCCACGCACTCGAAGGCGTGGTCGGCCCCGGTCGGCAGGATCTCGCGCACCGCCGCCGGCGCGTCGGCCACCGCGGACGCGTCGATGAAGTGCGTGGCCCCGAACTGCCGGGCCACCGCCTCCTTCGCCGGGTTCGCGTCCACCGCCACGATCGTCGCGGCCCCGGCGATCCGGGCACCCTGCAGGACGTTCAGCCCGATACCGCCGGTGCCGATGACGACGACCGTCTCGCCGTGGTCCACGCGGGCCCGGTTGAGCACCGCCCCCACCCCCGTCAGGACGCCGCAGCCGATGAGCGCCGCCGACGTCAGCGGGATGTCGGCCGGGATCTTCACCGCCTGCACGGCCCTGACGATCGTCCGCTCCGCGAAGGCCGAGTTCGAGGCGAACTGGAACAGCGGGGCGCCGCCCCGCGAGAACGGCTGCCCCGGCATCCCGATCGCCTTGCGGCACATCGTCGGCCGGCCCCGGTCGCAGTCCGCGCACGCCCCGCAGTTCGCCAGCGTCGACAGCGACACGTGATCGCCGGGCGCCACGTGCGTGACCCCCTCGCCGACGGCCTCCACCACGCCCGCGCCCTCGTGCCCCAGCACCACCGGCGGCGGGAACGGGATCGTCCCGTCCATCACCGACAGGTCGCTGTGGCACAGCCCGGCCGCACCGATCGCGACGAGCACCTGCCCCGGCCCCGGATCCCGGACCTCCAGGTCGTCGACCACCCGGGCCTGCTTGCCGTCGAACACGACGCCCCTCACCTGGACTCCTTAGGCAGGCCGAGCACCCGCTCGGCGATGATGTTGCGCTGGATCTCGTCGGAACCGCCGTAGATCGTGTCGGCGCGGGTGAACAGGAACAGGCGCTGTTCCTCGTCGAGTCCGCGCTCGTACGGGACCCCGGGCGCCCAGGTGCCCGGCCCGGCCGCTGCCGCCGCACCCCGGACCTCCACCGCGAGCTCGCCGAGCCGCCGGTGCCAGCCGCCCCACAGCAGCTTGGCCACGCTCGGCGCGCCCGGATCGCCCTGCGCGCCCAGGGTCCGCAGCGCGTTCCACCTCATGGTCCGCAGCTCGGCCCACTGCCGTACGAGGCGGTCGCGGACCACCGGGTCGGCCGCGCCCGAGGCCGCGTACAGGCCGAGGACCCGCTCCAGCTCCGCCGCGAAACCGATCTGCTGGACCAGGGTGGAGACGCCCCGTTCCAGGGCGAGCAGGCCCATGGCCACCGTCCAGCCGTCGCCCACCGCGCCGACGGCCTCCGCCGCGACCGCCCCGTCGAAGAACACCTCGTTGAACTCCGAGGTCCCGGACATCTGCCGGATCGGCCGGACCTCCACGCGGCCGGGCTGGTCCATCCGCACGAGCAGGAAGGACAGCCCCCGGTGGCGCTCCGATCCCGGCTCGGTGCGGGCCAGGACGAAGCACCAGTCGGCCTCCCGGGCGAGGGAGGTCCAGATCTTCTGCCCGGTGACGCGGAAGAGCCCGTCGGCCGGGTCGCGCACCGCAGCGGTGCGGATGCCCGCGAGGTCGGAGCCGGCGCCCGGCTCGCTGTAGCCCTGGCACCACAGTTCCTCGCCCCGCGCGACGGCGGGCAGGAAACGGCGCTGCTGCTCCTCACTGCCGTAGGCGATCAGGGTGGGCGCGAGGAGGTTCTCCCCGATGTGGCCGACCCGGCCGGGGGCACGCAGCGCCGCGTACTCCTCGGCCCACACCACTTGCCCGGTCAGCGACAGCCGCCGCTGACCGTACGCCCCGTCCGGCGCGTCCCAGCCCTGCCCGATCCAACCGCCGCGGCCCAGCTCCCGCTCCCACTCGCGCCGGGCCTCGACCCCCTGGTGCTCGCTGCCCGGCCCGCCGAGGCCGATGGCGTGCGCGTACGGGCCCACGAGGTGCTCGGCCAGCCACGCCCGGGCGTGACCGCGCAGCTCCTCGTCCTCGGCCCCGAAACCGAAGTCCACGCCGCTCCCCCCGTCAGGCGTTGGGGCGGTCCTTGGCGGCCGCCGCCCTGGCCATGGCCTCCAGCTGCGCCAGCATCGGCATCGGGTCGGTGCCGACCGTCCCGGGGAGGAAGTCGGCGATCTTCTCCGGGGTCCAGGAGCCCTCGGCGTAGCCGGCGCGCAGCTCGCGCGGCTGTGCCCAGACGGCGATCTTCGGGCCGGCGATCGTGTAGACCTGCCCGGTGATCGGCTCGCCGCCGACGGCGACGGCCTTGTCGGAGAGCAGGTAGGTGACCAGTGCCGCGACGTCCTCGGGCTCGCCGATCTCCTTGAGCTCCATGGGGACGTTCGCGGACATGCGGGTACGGGCGACGGGTGCGACGGCGTTGGCGGTGACCCCGTACTTGGCCAGGCCCAGCGCGGCGGAGCGGACGAGGGAGATGATCCCGCCCTTGGCGGCGCTGTAGTTGGCCTGGGCGACCGAGCCCTGGTGGTTGCCGCTGGTGAAGCCGATCAGGGTGCCCGAGCCCTGGCGGCGCATGACGGCGGAGGCGGCGCGGAAGACGGTGAACGTGCCCTTGAGGTGGGTGGCGACCACCGGGTCCCATTCCTCCTCGGACATGTTGAAGAGCATGCGTTCGCGCAGGATGCCGGCGACGCAGACGACGCCGTCGATGCGTCCGTACTGCGTGAGCGCGGTGTCGACGATGCGCCGGCCGCCCGCCATGGTGGAGACGTCGTCGGCGACGGCGACGGCCTCCCCGCCGGCGGCCTGGATCTCCTTCACGACACCGTCGGCGATCTCGCTCGTGGGCTCCGTGCCCTCGATGCCGACGCCGTAGTCGTTGACGACGACCTTGGCGCCCTCGGCCGCCGCGGCCAGTGCCACGGCCCGTCCGATGCCCCGGCCGGCGCCGGTGACGGCGACGACCCTGCCTGCCAAGAAGTTCCCCACGTCCGGCCCCTTCCCGCGATTTCTGACGGACCGTTAGATTCTATGGGTAGTCAGATACGCGCGCACAAGCCCTCGTTGCCGCATTCACGCAAGGAGCCGTCGACGCCCATGACCCTGCCCGCCGAGTTCCACGACATCGCCAAGCGCGTCAACAACTGGGGACGCTGGGGCGCCGACGACGAGACCGGCACCCTCAACCTGATCACCGACGAGGTCGTACGCGGTGCGGCCGCGGAGATCCGCAGCGGCCGCCGCGTCCCCCTCGCCCTGCCCCTGAAGGAGGACGGCGTCCAGGTCGGCATGATCCCCGGCCGGATCAACCCCCTGCACACGATGGTGCAGATCAACCAGGAGCTCTTCGGCCCGGGCACGGTGGCCTGCAGCGACGACGCCGTCAGCATGGGCCTGCAGGCGGGCACCCACTGGGACGCCCTCACCCACGTCTCGCACTCGGGCCGGATCTACAACGGCCGCCCCGCCGGCACCATCACGGCGCACGGCCGGGCCGAGTTCAGCGGCATCGACAAGGCCACCCCCATCGTCTCGCGAGGAGTCCTCCTCGACGTGGCCCGCGCGAAGGGCCTGGACCGCCTGCCGGGGGACCATGCGGTGACCCCGGCGGACCTGGCGGAGGCCGAGGAGTTCGGCCGGGTCACGGTCCGCCCCGGCGACATCGTCCTGGTCCGCACCGGGCAGATCCAGGTCTACCTGGCCGGCGACAGGCACGGCTACGGCTTCCCGTCCCCCGGGCTGTCCGTCCGCACCCCGGAGTGGTTCCACGCCCGGGACGTGGCCGCCGTCGCGAACGACACCCTGACCTTCGAGATCTTCCCGCCGGAGATCGAGAACCTGTGGCTGCCGGTCCACGCCCTGGACCTGGTGGAGATGGGCATGCACCAGGGCCAGAACTGGGACCTCGAAAAACTGTCCACAGCCTGTGCAGAAGAGGGCCGGTACGCCTTCCTCCTGTCCGCCATGCCCGAACCCTTCGTGGGCGGCACCGGCACCCCCGTGGCGCCGGTGGCCGTCCTCTGAGCCGCGCCGGGCTCGTCCACGGCGCGTCCACGCAGGTGGTGCGGGGCCGGGCGCCCCCCGTCCCGCACCGGGTGGAACCATGTTGTGTCCATGACGCGTCACCGTTCTCGCGTCACCCCCCGCTCCTCACCACCCTCACCCGCAGGAGAAGCGCAATGTCCAACCCGTACCAGGCGTCCCCACCCCCGCCCCCGCCGTTCACCCCGGGAACCCCGCAGCGGCGCGGGGGCAACAAGTTCGTCACGTTCCTGGTCCTGGCCCTGGTCGTCGGCGGCGCGTACGGCGCCTCCAAGGTGCTGGGCGCGGACAACAGCAAGTCCTCGACGTCCACGTCCGCCTCCGCGTCGCCGTCCGCCAAGCCCACGGCCAAGGACCCCGGGTCCCCCGAGTCCTCCTCCGACACCTCCAGCGCCTGGAAGGTCGGCGACTGCGGCGGCCCCGACCCCTCCAAGGGCGCCGACGCGTACAAGCGGACGGGCTGCTCCGACTCCGGGGCCAGCTTCAAGGCCATCGACATCAAGGAGGCCAGCATCCTGCCGGGCTCCATCCAGTGCCCGGCGGGCACCGACGTGATGATCGAGGTGAGCATCTCCTACAACGGCGGCAAGTCGAGCGGCATCCCCACCAACACCGTCTGCGGCCGCAACCTGTCCAACGACCACCCCGGCGACGCGGGCGCAGGCGGCGGCCAGCTCGTCAAGGGCGACTGCGTGACCTCCCAGGCCAAGGAGGTCCCCTGCGGCGGCTCGGGCGCACAGAAGGTCCTCGGCCTCGTCAAGACGAAGGAGGAGTGCCCCTCCGGCACCACGGACCCGATCCGTCTGACCATCGCGGTGGGCCGCCCCTACGACGTGATCTGCACCGACGGCTGACCTCCGCCCGGCGCCCGCCGCGGGGCGGAGGGCGCCGCGGTGAGCTGCGGGTGGCGGCGGCGCGCATGCACGCCCCGAGCGCGGCACGGCAGCCGCCACCCCGCGACCCGCACTCGTCAAGGCGTGTCCTTGGCGTCCCCTCGCGTCGAATCGCTCCACACCAGGGTGATCAACAGGTGACGAACCGTCAACACCTCTTTAGAGGTACACGCGCGGTTCCCGCACCGAAGTGTGAACTTCGGACCGGCGGCACGGGGCCGCCTCGACCGGGGCTGCACTCGTCGTGGCGCCGCTCGTCGCGGCGTCCGACTCCGCCTTCCGTCCGCGGTCGATCTCGCACCAGATCCGCTTGCCCGCGCCCTCGCGCTGCCAGCCCCACCGGTCCGCCAGACCGTCCACCAGCTCCAGGCCGCGCCCGCCGGTGTCCTCCCCGCAGGCCTGACGGCGGGCCGGCGCCCGGTCGCTCGCGTCGGCCACCTCGACCCGCACCCCCGGCCCCCCGAACAGCATCCGCAGCACGGCCGGACAGCCCGTGTGCACGACCGCGTTCGTCACCAGCTCGGAGATCAGCAGGATCAGCGTCTCGGCGAGCGGCTCGTCATCCCCTATGCCGGACCCCGCCAGCCGGGACCGCGCCCACCGGCGCGCCCTGCCGACCTCGGCCGGATCCGCGCCTACCTCCAGCTGAACCTGAAGCACCTGCACCGCTCACACCATCCGAACCGGCGGACACTTCGCCTCGCGACGGGGCGGGATCACCAACCGTGACCCCCTTGCGTAGCAGCATGGTTGACATACAGTCACCACAACAAGCGCTTCGGGCATATTCCCGCGCGAAGGAGTAGGCGTGGTGCATACTGTGCGACGCTCACGCCGCTCAACCACTCGCATTCGTCGGAGCGTACCGGAGCAGGCCCCCGACTCCGGGCCGTAATCGGCGGGCGAAGGACACAAACCGATATCAACTCTCTGTAATCGGACATGCGTCCCGCGTCGTTGCTCCCGTACCCCGTTTTCGGTACCCACCACGCCCGCCCGTCACACGGAGCCACTACGACGAACCCGGCTACGCCGCCGAGTGCAGCAGCTCCGCCGCCAGCAGCTCCTCCGCCTCCGCCGCCGTCCGCCACTGCTCGGCCCGCACCCAGGCCCGCTTCAGGTGCAGGTGCACGTCCGCCTCCCACGTGAAGCCCATCCCCCCGTACACCTGCAGACAGTCCCGGGCGCCCAGCACGGCGGCCTCGTCCGCCAGCAGCTTCGCCGCCGCCACCTCCCCCGGCTCACCCGTCACCGCCGCCGCGTACACCGCCGTACGGGCCACCTCCGCCCGCACCAGCATCTGCGCGCACAGGTGCTTGACCGCCTGGAACGCCCCGATCGGCTGCCCGAACTGCTCGCGCTCGCCCGCGTACCGCACCGCCAGCTCCACCGTCCGCAGCGCGCTCCCGACCTGGAGCGCGGCCGTCAGCAGCGCCCCCTCCGACACGTACGCGGACCCGTACGCGGCCCCGTACGCGGACCCGCCCCCGGGCGCGGCGGCGACGCCCCGCCGCCGGACCCGGTGCAGCGGGGTCAGCGGATCCGCCGCACGCACCGGCTCGCCGTCCGGCAGACCGTCCTCGCCCAGCACCGCGTCGGCCTCCCCCAGGTACGCCACCAGGTCCCCGCCCAGGTCGAAGGCGGTCACCACCGCCGTCCCCGCCGCCGCCCCCGGCACCACTCCGGCGGCGAGGTGCGTCGCCACCAGCGGCCCGGGAACCAGGGCCCGCCCGGCCTCCTCGAAGACCAGCACCGCCTCCGCCAGGCCCAGCCCCACGCCGCCCTCGGACTCCGGGAGCCGCAGCGCGAAGAAGCCCGCCGCGCCCAGCTCCCGCCACAGCCCGCGGTCCACGGCCGTGCCCGAGTCCACCGAAGCGCGCAGCGCCTCCCGCCCGTACCGGCCCTCCAGCAGGTCCCGTACGCCCGCCCGCAGGTCCCGCTGGTCCTCCGTCGGCTGGAAGTCCATCCCGCTCACCGGCCCTTCGGGAGGCCGAGGATCCGCTCGGCGACGATGTTCCGCTGGATCTGCGACGTGCCCGCCGCGATCGTGTACGAGAGGGACGAGAGCCGGTCCAGGGTCCACGCCTCGTCCAGCGAGAGCGACGCAGCCCCCAGGACCTCGGCCGCCACGTCGTACAGCTCCTGGCGGGCGTGCGAGTAGGCGAGCTTGAAGACCGATCCTCCGGTGCCGGGCACCCCGCCGGAGCGCTCCGACTCGCTGACGTTCCACTGGGTCAGCCGCCACAGCGCGCCGAACTCCCCGGACAGCCGCCCCAGCCGGCGCCGCAGCACCGGGTCGTCCCAGCGGCCGTTCGCCTTCGCCGTACGGGCCAGCTCGCCCAGGGTCCGGCGGCACGCGACGACCTCGCCGACGAAGGCGGTGCCCCGCTCGAAGGACAGCGTGACCATGGTGACCCGCCAGCCGTCGTTCTCCGCGCCCACCCGGTTGGCGACCGGGACCCGCACCTCGTCGAGGAACACCTCGGCGAACTCCGTCGACCCGGCCAGCGTGCGCAGCGGCCGCACCGTCACCCCGGGCGCGTCCATCGGCATGGCCAGCCAGGAGATCCCGCGGTGCTTGGGGGCCCCGGGATCCGTGCGCACGAGCAGCTCGCACCAGTCGGCGACCTCCGCGTGCGAGGTCCAGATCTTCGACCCGGTGATCACGTAGTCGTCGCCGTCACGGACCGCGCGCGTGCGCAGGGAGGCCAGGTCGGAGCCCGCGTCCGGCTCGCTGAAGCCCTGGCACCACACCTCGTCGCCGCGCAGTACCGGCGGCAGCCAGCGCGCCCGCTGCGCGGCCGTGCCCTCGGCGGCGATCGTCGGGCCGGCGTGCAGCAGCCCGACGAAGTTCGCGCCCACGTACGGGGCCCCGGCGCGCTCCGTCTCCTCCAGGAAGATCAGGTGCTGGGTGGGGGTGGCTCCGCGGCCACCCGCGTCCACCGGCCAGTGCAGGCCCGCGTACCCGGCCTCGTACAGCCGGCGCTGCCAGCCCAGGTCGTAGGCGCGCCGGCCCGGCCAGTCGTCGGGGGACGGCCGGGCGGGCAGCTCGGGGAGGGTCTTGGCGAGCCAGTCGCGCAGCCGCGCCCGGAAGTCCCGCTCCTCCTCGCTGTACGTCAGGTCCATCAGCGGCTCTTGTCCTCGGCCAGGCGCTTGTCCTCGGCCAGGCGCTTGCCCTCGGCCCGGTGCTTGTCCAGGTCCAGACCGAGCATGCGGATGGCGTTGCCGCGCATCAGCTTGTAGACGGTCTCCTCGTCCAGACCCTGCACGTGGTCGAGGGCGACCTCCTTGGTGTGCGGGAAGGTCGAGTCCACGTGCGGGTAGTCGGTCTCGAAGGTCGCGTTGTCGCGGCCGACGACGTCGAGCGAGGCGATCCCGTGCTTGTCGCGGAAGAAGCAGCAGAACATCTGCCGGTAGTAGTACGTCGACGGCGGCTCGGGGATCAGGTCGCGCACCCCGCCCCAGGCCCGGTGCTCCTCCCACACGTCGTCCGCGCGCTCCAGGGCGTACGGGATCCAGCCCATCTGGCCCTCGCTGTAAGCCAGTTTGAGCATCGGGAACTTCACCAGCACGCCGCTGAAGAGGAAGTCCATCATCGAGGCCATCGCGTTGTTGAAGCTGAGCGACGCCTGGACGGCCGGCGGCGCGTCCGGAGAGGCCGCGGGCATCTGGGAGCTGGACCCGATGTGCATGTTGACCACCGTGCCGGTCTCCTGGCAGACGGCGAAGAAGGGGTCCCAGTAGCCGGAGTGGATCGACGGCAGCCCCAGGTGGGTCGGAATCTCGGAGAAGGTCACGGCGCGCACCCCGCGGGCCGCGTTGCGCCGGATCTCGGCCACCGCCAGGTCGATGTCCCACAGCGGGATGATGCACAGCGGGATCAGCCGGCCGCCGCTGTCACCGCACCATTCCTCGACCATCCAGTCGTTGTAGGCGCGTACGCAGGCGAGGGCCACCTCCTTGTCGTGCGCCTCGGCGAAGGTCTGCCCGCAGAAGCGCGGGAAGGTCGGGAAGCACAGGGAGGCCTCGACGTGGTTGAGGTCCATGTCGGCGAGGCGCGCCTTGGGGTCCCAGCACCCCTGGCGCATCTCCTCACGGGTGATCCCCTCCAGCGTCATGTCGTCGCGGTCGAAGCCGACGGCGGCGATGTTGCGCTTGTACGGGAACTTCAGGTCCTCGTAGATCCACCAGTCGGTCGGCGGGCCGTCCGGGTCCATGGTGATCACGTACTTGCCACCCGTGTACTGCAGCTCGCCGATGCCGGCCGTGAGCGCCTTGGGGCCGCGGTCGCGGTACTTGGCGGGCAGCCAGACGTCGAACAGGTGCGCGGGCTCGATCACATGGTCGTCGACGCTGATGATCCGAGGCAGTTCCATGGGCTCCCCAATCCGGTGCCAATCCGTGCCGATCTGATGGATCGTCAGAAACAAGCTAGCCCCGCCACCCCTGGACCGACAAGCGCCGGCGCTCTACGCTCTGCGCTTGATCTGACGTAGCGTCAGTTAATCGGCCAAGGGGAGGTCTGGGATGACGGACACCGCGACCGCGACAGAACTGAGCCGCTCCCGCACCCTGTGGGAACTCCTCACCCGCCGGGCCGCGCTCACCCCGGACACCACCGTCCTGATCGAAGCCGCCGAAGACCCCGCCGCCGACCGGCACCTCACCTTCGGCGAACTGCGCGACCGCGCCGAACGCGTCGCCGCAGGCCTCCACGACAGGGGCGTACGCCCCGGCACCGTCGTCGCCTGGCAGCTCCCCACCCGCATCGAGACCGTGCTGCTCACCTTCGCCCTCGCCCGGATCGGAGCCGTCCAGACCCCCGTCATCCCCTTCTACCGGGACCGCGAGGTCGGCTTCGCGCTCCGCGAGGCCAAGGCCGACTTCTTCGCGGTCCCGGGCGTGTGGCGGGGCCACGACTACCCCGCCATGGCCCGCAGGCTCGGCGCCCGCGGCGTCTTCGAGGCCTACGACTCCCTCCCGGACGGCGACCCGGCCGTACTGCCCCCGCCGCCCGCCTCCGGAACCGACGTCCGCTGGATCTACTGGACCTCCGGCACCACCTCCGACCCCAAGGGCGTCCTGCACACCGACCGCTCCCTCATCGCCGGCGGCTCCTGCCTCGCGCACGCCCTGCGCCTGACCCCGTCCGACGTCGGCTCGATGGCCTTCCCCTACGCGCACATAGCCGGACCGGACTACACGGTGATGCTGCTGCTCTACGGCTTCCCCGCGGTCCTCTTCGAGAAGTTCGCGATGCCGGACGCCCTCGACGGCTACCGCCGCCACGGCGTCACCGTCGCCGGCGGATCGACCGCCTTCTACTCCATGTTCCTCACGGAACAGCGCAAGGCCCCGGACACCCCCCTCATCCCCACCCTCCGCCTCCTCGCGGGCGGCGGAGCCCCCAAACCCCCGGAGATCTACCACGCGGTGGTCCGCGAACTCGGCTGCCAGCTCACCCACGGCTACGGCATGACCGAAGTACCCATGATCACCATGGGTGCCCCGGACGACACCGCGGAGAACCTCGCCACCACCGAGGGCCGCCCCCCGCAGGGCATGTCCATCCGCATCACCACCCCCGACGGCACCCCCCTGCCCCCGCACACGGACGGGGAGGTCCGCCTGCGCGGCGAGGCGGTCTGCCAGGGCTACCTGGGCCGCGACCCGTCCGCCGAGGTCTTCGACGCCGACGGCTACCTGATCACGGGCGACCTGGGCCACCTCACCCCCGACGGCTACCTGGTCCTGACCGGCCGCAGCAAGGACGTCATCATCCGCAAGGGCGAGAACATCTCCGCCAAGGAGATCGAGGACCTCCTCCACCGCCTCCCGGGCGTCGCGGACGTCGCCGTCATCGGCCTCCCCGACCAGACCCGCGGCGAACGCGTCTGCGCGGTCGTCGAGCAGCCCCCGGGAGCCGCCCCCCTCACCCTCCCCCAGCTCACGGCCCACCTCCGCGCGGAAGGCCTGGCCACCCACAAACTCCCCGAACAACTGGAACTCCTGGACGCCCTCCCCCGCAACGAAGCCCTGCGCAAGGTCCTCAAGTACAAACTCCGCGAGCGCTACGCATGACGGGGACGGGGGCGGTACGAGCACCCAAGCCCGGGCGGGAGCGGGGGCGTGCGCGCCCCGCCCCCGGCCGTGCGTGCCCCGCCCCCGGCCGGCGGCCGTGCCCCGCCTAGAGGCGGCTCAGGGAGGCCGCCGCGAAGAGGACGTCGCGGATCGCCTCGCGGTCGCCGTGTTGGCCCGCCGCCACGTCCTCCGGCGAGATGTGTCCGGCGGCCAGCTGGCAGAACTCGATGCCGTCCAGGGCTATCTCCGCCACCGTGCGGTCCGGCGACGGCTTCGCCCCCGGCGAGTCCAGCGCGATGTCCCAGCCACCGCCGCCCGCGCCCTCGATCTCCAGGTGCAGGGTCCGCCCGGGTGCTCCCGCCGCGACCAGGCTCCGCGGCGGGGCCGCCAGGCCCGCGCGGCGGCGTTGCGCCAGCGCGCCCGGCAGCAGCCGCGCCGCCAGGTCGATCATCCGGTGCAGGTGCGGTCCGGACGGCGGCTCGTACGGATAGTCCACCGCGTCCGCGATGTCCCACGCGTGCACCCAGCACTCGAAGGCCCGCTCCAGGAAGGCGTCACCGAGCGGCAGCGCGAAAGCGCCGTAGTCCACGGCGAGTTCGGCGACGCCCCGGCCCGCGAAGGACACCGTACGGACCAGGGTGTGGCCCTGTTCCCGCCACGGCTCGCGCACCTGGCGCGTCGTCGGATTCGCCGACGCGCCCCAGAAGTACTCCGTCCGTACGGTCGGACCGCCCGGCGGCGCGTCCGCCCCGAGCGGATCGTCCAGCCCGAGCGCGGTGGCGATCAGCCCGTCGACCGTCATGAGGTGCCCGATCACTCCCGCCACGGTGGTCCGATGGGACCGGCGCCGTTCCTCCTCGAACCACTTCAGGCGGACGGGGGTGTGCCACTCGGAGTCGCCGAAGTCCTGCAGCAGGGCGTCGAGCCGCGCGGTCTCGGTGTCGTACGGACTCGCCCACACCGGAACCGGGATGCGGGCCGGGCGCTTGCCCAGGCAGTCCTCCAGGACCCGCGAGCGCAGCAGCGGCTTGAGGTCGAGGCTCTCCTCGGGGTGCAGCAGTCCGACGGCGTCGCGCAGCCGCAGCGCCTCCTCGGCGCACGGTGCGCACTCGGTGAGGTGGTCCTCCACCGCCCGGGTCTCCTCGGCGGAACACGCGGCCAGCGCCCACGCGCCGAGCAGGGACTTCAGCACGGCGTGCGAGGGCGGTGGGGCAGGTTCCGGCGGCAACGGCAGCGGCCTCGGCGCGTGCCCCGGGTCGAGGTCGTCGGCGGCCCCGCGCGGGCCCGGTATCCGCGCCCGGCCGCCGGGACGCTCGTATCCGTCGTCGGGCGACTGGGCGGGGCCGTTCATCGGGGTGTTCCGTATTCGCGCGGGCCGTATCCGGGCTGGGCGGTGTCCTCCTGCGGGAGGGCGTTGGCGGTCGACAGCAGCTGGAGCCCGAGCCGCAGCCTGCGACGCGCCTCGTCCTCGCTGATCTGGAGGTCGGCGGCCGCCTGCCGGTAGTCGCGCCGCTTGAAGTACGCGAGTTCCAGCGCGGCCCGCAGCGGCGCGGGCATGGAGGTGACGATGTAGTCCGCGCGGGCGGCGGCGTTGGCGCTGCGCACCTTCTGCTCCAGCTCCTCGCGGGAGCCCCGGCCCAGTTCGGCCTGGCGCAGCCGGGCCACCGCCTGCCCCTGGGTGATCCGGGCCACCCAGGAACGCATGGAGCCCTGCTTGGGGTCGTAGGCGTCCGGGTTCTCCCAGATGTAGCCGAAGACCTCGCGGGTGATCCGGTCCGCCGCCTTCTCGTCGCCCAGCACGCGGTGCGCCAGGCTGTGCACGAGCGAGGCGAAGCGGTCGTAGAGCTCACCGAGCGCGGCGGCCTCGCCGCGGGCGAGGCGCTGCTGCATGCGGCGGTCCCACCGCGGTGGTACGTCCTTCGGCATAAGTGCCCCCAGCCGTGTGTCGACGCATCGAATGTAGTGGGCACATGGCGGATCGCGCCTGTTTTGGACGAAGCTCCCTTCGGAAGTGGGCCCTGCGTGATAGGGGCGTCGCAGGGCGTGAACGGTGGTGCGGTCGAGGGCACATGGGTACACGCGTACGCGCCCCGCCGCGCTCCCCGTGCGCGGGTTCGATGCGGCCGCCTGCTTGACCGCTTCGCTTAACGTGCAGGCCACATAGGCCTTACGCTCCTGCCTTGTCTTGATCTGAACCCCACGCACACGTGAAGGTGGAACGCCGCATATGGACAGCGCAGAATACGAGCGCAAGATCGCCGCCCGATTCGCCACCTTCGACCAGGACGGGTCCGGCTTCATCGACCGGGAGGACTTCAGCGCGGCTGCGAAGGCCGTCCTGGCCGAATTCGGTACCGCAGCACGGTCGGAGAAGGGCCAGGCCGTCTTCGGCGGCGCCGAGGCGTTCTGGCAGGGAATGGCCGGGATCGCGGACGTCGACGGGGACCAGCGGGTGTCCCGCGAGGAGTTCATCACCGGGGCGGCCAAGCGGCTGCGGGACAACCCGCAGCGGTTCGCGGAGATCGCGCGGCCGTTCCTGCGCGCCGTGATCGCGGTGGCGGACGAGGACGGCCTCGGCGCGACGCCGCCGGCCGCGGCCCGGGTGCTGCGCGTCCTCGGCACGGCGCCGGAGCTCGCCGAGCAGGTGGCGGTCTCCCTCGACGCCGACGGCGACGGCCGCATCTCGGAGGACGAGATCCTGGCGGCTTTCGCGGCGTACTGCGGCGTGGAGGCACCGGACGCGTAACGCCTGCGGCGTGCTCGCACGATCCGGGGTGCCGCCCCGGAGCCCCGCGCAGCGGTGACGGGCGGGCGCGGCCGGGCGGACGCGGCAGCGAGCGAGGTTCGGGGATCCGGGGGCGGCGCCCCCGGCGCCCGGCCACGCCCTGTCCTGCCGGGCGGACGGGCAGCCTGCCGGGCGGAAGCCCCGCCGCGGGAACGGCCCCCGCCACGCACCGCAGGCGCCGCACGCACCGCACCCCAGGCACCGCACCTCGGGCCACCGCCGACCGGGCACGCCCGACCGACGCACGCCCGACCTGCGCACGCCCGACGCCCGCACGCCGCCCTGGGGCCGTACGAGCAAAGCCCGCACGTGGCCGGCTCTACGACCAGGGGAACGGGCCCCGCGGCCGCGGGTCCGCCGCCCCCGTGCCCCGCCCCCGGACGGCCGGGGTCCGTACGGTCAGAGTCCGGGGGTCAGGCGAAGACCACCGTGCGGGAGCCGTTCAGCAGGACGCGGTGCTCGCTGTGCCACTTCACCGCGCGGGCGAGCGCCTGGCACTCGACGTCGCGCCCGACGGCCACCAGCTGGTCCGGGGTGACCTCGTGGCCCACCCGCTCGACCTCCTGCTCGATGATCGGCCCCTCGTCGAGGTCCGCCGTCACGTAGTGCGCGGTCGCGCCGATCAGCTTCACACCGCGCGCGTGCGCCTGGTGGTACGGCTTCGCGCCCTTGAAGCTCGGCAGGAACGAGTGGTGGATGTTGATGATCCGCCCGCTCAGCTCCTTGCACAGGTTGTCCGACAGCACCTGCATGTACCGGGCCAGCACCACCAGCTCGACGTTCTCGGCCCGTACGAGTTCCAGCAGCTGCGCCTCGGCCTGGGCCTTCGTGTCCTTCGTCACCGGGATGTGCACGAACGGCACGTCGTACGAGGCGACCAGCTCGGCGAAGTCGGTGTGGTTGGAGACCACGGCCGCGATCTCGACCGGCAGCGCCCCGATCCGCGACCGGAACAGCAGGTCGTTGAGGCAGTGCCCGAACTTGGACACCATCAGGATGATCCGCATGCGCTCCTCGGAGCGGTGGATCTCCCAGTCCATCTTGAAGGACTCGCCGATGGCGGCGAAGCTCGCCCGCAGCTTCTCCACCGTCACGGCAGGCTCGGCCTCGAAGTGCACCCGCATGAAGAAGAGCCCGGTCTCCCGGTCTCCGAACTGCTGGCTGTCCACGATGTTGCAGCCGGTCATGAAGAGGTAGCTCGACACGGCGTGCACGATGCCCTGCTTGTCGGGGCAGGACACGGTCAGAACGTACTGGGGCTGCTGCTGGGCCTGGGCCTCGTTGTGCGGGTCGCTCATGACCGCACAGCCTTTCACACCGCGCGGGTGAGGATCTTCAACACTTCCAGCGAGGTGGGCCGTACGTCCGGGTCGTCCCCGTCGGCCTGCGCGAGCCGTACGTGCGCCTCGCGCGCGGCACGGACCGCCTCGGGCCACGCGTGGTGCTCCAGGTAGACGGAGACGGGGGCGTCGGGGCCGACCTGGTGGAGGATCCGGAGCACGCGCAGCACGGCGAGGTCGACGAGGGCCGCCTCCTGCGAGTCGCGGAAGATCGTGCCGACGTACTTCTCCGCCGACCAGCTGTCGAGCCAGGTGTCCTCGACGAGCCGGTACACGGCGTCGGTGACGTCGCCGTACCCTTCGTCGCCGGCCAGCCAGGTGTCCTCGTGGAAGGCCGGATCGGAAAGCATGTGCAGCGCCGAGCGCACGTTGCTGCGCCAGCGCCACCACGGCATGTCGTTCAGGGGCATGCCGCCCATGGTGGAGGAGCGGCCGCCGCGTTTGGAAGAGTTCTTCGAACCTTGGGCGAATGTCACGCTTTCGATCGTACGTTCCTGTTGAGTGCGATCTTGAAGCGCCCGCAAGGGACTGCGCCCCCGCAATTCACCTCGACGTCACCCGATGTTGCGTCCATCTCACTCGACAGTTATTCGTGGGGCGGAATGGTGCATGGACATGACCATCTCGCGACGCGCAGCATCGCTCTCCCGCACCTTCGTGGCCACGGCGATGGGTGCGAGCCTCGTGGCCGGATGCGGGGCGATCCCCGGAAGCTCCGGGGCCTCCGGGGGCCCGGGAGCGACCATCACCGTCATGACCTTCGCCCCTGAGGGGACCAAGGCCACGAACATGCCGGGCATGACCGGAATGGCCAAGGCGTACGAGCGCTGGGTGAACGCCAAGGGCGGCCTCAACGGCCACAAACTCCGCGTATTGACCTGCAACGAGAAGAACACCCCCAGCGGCGCCGCCGACTGCGCCCGCAAGGCCGTCGCGGAGAAGGCCGTCGCCGTCGTCGGTTCCTACAGTCAGCACGGACGCGCTTTCATGGCCCCGCTGGAGGCGGAGGGCATCCCCTTCATCGGCGGCTACGGAGTCTCCTCCGAGGAGTTCCAGTCCCCGCTTTCCTACCCGGTCAACGGCGGCCAGTCCGTCCTCATCGCCGGAGCCGGCCACCAGCTGGGACGCGTCTGCGACCAGGTGGCCCTCGTCCGCCCCGACACCATCACGGGCGACGCGCTGCCGGTCCTGCTCAACGCGGGGCTGCGGGCGAACAAGATGGCCGACGCGGCCGACATCCGGGCGGCGGAGGACTCCGCCGACTTCAAACCGCAGGCCACCGAGGCCCTCGCGCACACCACCGGCAAGGAGAAGGAGGGCAAGGAGAAGGAGAAGGGCTGCGTCACCGCGGTCCTCGGCGAGCGCACCGAGACGTTCTTCGACGCCTTCCGCCGCACCGAGCCCCAGCGCAAGAAGCCGCAGATCTCGTCCGTGCTGGGCAGTGTCAGCCAGTCCCTGGTGGACCGCACGGGCGGCCGGGAGAGCCCCTTCGAGGGCGCGTACCTCACGAGCTGGTACCCGGTGTCCTCCGATCCCGTCTGGGAGCCGATGCGCAGGGTCGTCGCCGAGTTCGCCTTCGGCGACGACACCGTCGACCCCGACGACACCGGGGCGCAGACCACCTGGATCGCGTACACGGTGCTGAGCGAGATCGTGAAGCGCTTCGGGAAGGGCGAGGGTGTGGACGCCCGCAAGGTCAAGCGGTCGCTGAACGAGGCCCAGCCGGTCAGGACCGGCGGCCTCACTCCGGACCTGAGCTGGCGCTACCAGGACATGCGCGCCGTCGCCGGCTTCCCCCGCATCGTCAACGGGCGGGTCACCTTCCAGATCGTGCAGTCCGGGCGGCTCGTGGCGCAGCCCGGCGAGCAGAGCCTGGACATGACCCCGACGCTGGAACAGGCCCCTCGCACGGCCTGACGGGCGCGGTCAGAGCTGGGACTTGTCGCGCTTGGTGAGTCCGTACTTGGCCGCGATCGTGTTCCACATGGTCGCGGCAGACTCCTTGGCCTTGGTCGCCTCGCCGCTCGACTTGTTGCCCTCGGCGGCGTTCTTGTTGGCCTTGGCCTTGCCGTCCTTGCACTTGTCGTCGCCGTCCACGTCGTCCGCCCAGGCCGCGTAGCTGTTGTCGGCGTCCGCCGACGCCTGCCAGGCCTTGGTCAGGGCGGCGGACAGCCTGGCGTGGTCGGGGAGCTTGTCGAGCTTCAACTCCTGCAGCCGGGTGATGAGTTCCTCGCGCTGGCGGGCCGCGTCGCGCAGGTCCGAGGCCGCCTGGTCCAGATTGGCGCAGCCCTTGATGTCCTCCACGGCCTTGATCACCGCGGCCCGGCTGTCGTTGCTGTCCGCGAGGAGCTTGTCCAGCTGGACGGCCTGGGGGCGGGCCGGGTCGACCGGTGCCTCGCCGGGCGCGGCGGAGCCGCCGCTCGCGGTCGGCGCGGCGGGCACGGCGCCCGGGTCGTTGTTCTGGGGCTTGCCGTCGGGGAGCAGCGTGCCGACGCCGAGGCCGACCATGGCGAGGCCGATGACGACGGCGCCGATGATCGCGGGCGAGACCTTGCGGGTGGGCTCCGCCGGCGGGGGCGGTGCGTACTGCTGGTGCGGGTGTTGCTGGTGGGCCGGGGGCGGTACGGGGCCCTGGCCGCGCGGCGGGTAGGGCCGCTGCGGGGGCCGGCCCCGCAGCACGGGCTCCTGTACGGGTGGCAGGTGCTGGGTGTGCCCGGCGGAGTCGTCGCCGCGGAACAGGCCGTCGAAGCCTTCGACGGCGGAGGCGGCGGGGACCGGCGGGATGTACTGCGTCGCAGCCTCGGCGTGCGCGGGAGCGGCGGGGCCCGGTCCTGCCGGCACGGGGGGTATGTACTGCGTGGCGGCCTCGTCGTGGCCGGGGTGCGCGGGGACGGGCGGGATGAACTGGGTCGCCGCCTCTTCGTGCGCGGGGGCGGCCGGGGCGGCGGGAGCGGCCGGGCCGGCCGGTACGGGCGGGATGTACTGGGTGGCGGCCTCGGGCAGCGGCGGATAACCATAGCCGTGCGGTGCCCCGGGGCCCTCGTAGCCCGGGCCGACCACGTGCCCGGGCGGGACCTCCGCGGCGGGGTAGGCCTGCGGGTAGCCGTAGGCGGCCCCGGGGTGCGCCTGCTGCGGCTGCTCCGGGTATGCCGGATAGCCGGACGCCGCGTCCGGATCCCACGGGGCACCAGACTGAGGGGTGCCCCCTTGTCCGCTCTGCGTCACCGGGACTCCTTCTCCGACTCGCCCGACCGTACGGAACCGTCCGGCAACGCTACCTGCTCGCGGGGCGCGGCGGGGGCGGGGCCCGGCGGGCCGGGTCCGGGAGCGGGGCGGTGTGCCGTCCGGGACTGCACGATTTATGGCGCCCTGGGGCGGTCCGGCCGTACGGGCACCCGCCGCGGCCCCCACCACGTTTCACGTCCCGGACGGCACCCCGCGCCACCCCCGTCCCCTCTCACCGTCCCTGCCCGTCCGTCCCCCGTCCGTCCCTCCCCCGTCCATCCGTCCCCCGTCCGTCCGTCCGCCGTCATACTCCGGCCCCGCCGGCGTTCGAGGCGCCGGGTCGGGGGCGGAGTCCCGCTCCTTCAGCCCCCGGCCGCCGTCAGGCGACCCGGGCGGCGAACTCCCGGACCGAGGCCTCCTCCCGGAACGGCTCCAGCCGGGACCTGAAGTCCTCCAGGTACTCCTTCCCACGGTTCGAGCGGAGCCCCTCCAGCAGGTCCGCCGCCTGCGTGGCCGTCTGGCAGGCCTGTTCCACCTCCCGCTGCTGCACCTGCGCCGCCGCCAGCAGCAGCAGCCCGATGGCGCGGCGGCGCGCCTTGCCCGCCGGGAGGCCCCGCAGGGCCTCCTCGGCCTGCCTGGCCGCCGCGTCCGCCTGGCCCAGGTCCCGGTGGCAGTGGGCCAGTTCGTCCGCGAGGTACGCCTCGTCGAAGTGGCGGATCCACACCGGGTCGTCGCCCGACTCCGGCTCCGCCCGCTCCAGGGCGCTCAGTGCCCGCGCGGACAGCACCCCCGTCGCCCGGCCGTCGCCCAGCAGCGCGTGCCCGCGCGCCTCGGCGGCGTAGTACATGGCCTCCACCCGGGGGGTGACCTGCCCGCGGGTCCCCTCCTGGGCGGCCCGCGCCAGCTGCGCGATCTCCCGCGGGTTCCCGAGCTCCGCCGCGAGGTGGCTCATGGACGCCGCCAGTACGTAGCCCCCGTACGCGCGGTCCCCGGCCGCCTGGGCCAGTCGCAGCGCCTGGATGTAGTAGCGCTGCGCCAGGCCCGGCTGGCCGGTGTCCACCGCCATGTAGCCCGCCAGCTCCGTCAGCCGGGCCACCGCAGCGAAGAGGGCCCGGCCGACCGGTTCCCGGTAGGAGCCGCCGATCAGCCCCGACACCACCGAGTTGAGGTAGTGCACGACCACCGGCCGCACGTGGCCGCTGCCGAAGCGGTGGTCGAGCTCCTTGAGGGCCTCGGTGGTCGCCCGTACCGCCTCCACGTCCGGCATGCCGACGCGTGAGCCTCCGCTGCGGGCCACCTGGTGGTCGGCGCCGGTGATCAGCCAGTCGCGGCTGGGTTCGACGAGGGCGGAGGCGGCCACGCTCGATCCGGAGAGGAAGTCGCGGCGGCCGACGTCGCTGCGCCACAGCTCGCAGACCTGCTCGATCGCGCCGATGACGGTCGGGGAGAACTGCAGGCCGACGCCGGAAGCGAGGTTCTTCCCGTTGGCCATGCCGATCTCGTCGATGGTGACGGTCCGGCCGAGTTTGCGTCCGAGGGCCTCGGCGATGATCCCGGGTGCCCGGCCGCGCGGCTGCTGGCCGCGCAGCCAGCGGGCCACGGACGTCTTGTCGTAGCGGAGATCGAGGCCGTGTTCGGCCCCGCACATGTTCACGCGCCGGGCTAGCCCGGCGTTGGAGCACCCGGCTTCCTGGATGAGCGCCTGCAGCCGTTCGTTCGGCTGGCGGGCGACGAGAGGCCTGGCTGCCATGAAAACCCCCTGCTGACCGCGGGTGATCCGTTGGAATGATCACTTCCCGCCTGATGTGCGGAGAATCTTCCGCTCTGCGTCGTGTCGCTACCCAGCAACAGCGCCCCGGCCTCCTACGCGCCCCCACGCGTGCATCAGTGCGCCCCGCATGCAGGATCGATGCTCCGCTCGCGGGCGGGTTTACGCCCGTAACCCCGGGTGACCCGGGCAGTTGTGATGGGCGTGGAAGAGACCATCACAGTCACGGAGACCGCACCCATCCCCAAGCAGCGCGGCGAGCAGCTGTTGGACCATGCCGTGCGGTACGTGGAAGAACGGCACTGGGATGTCTTCGCCGGCACCTGGTTGGAGCCCGGGGACGGCCGGGAGCTGTGCTCCTGCGGGGCCGCGGACTGCCCGGCGCCCGGCGCGCACCCGGCGGTGAAGGACTGGGCGTCGCACGCCACCGGCAGCGCGGTCCAGGTGCGCCGCGTCTGGGGCAGGCACCCGCAGGCGTCGATCCTGCTGCCGACGGGCCGGACCTTCGACGCACTGGACGTGCCGGACTCGGCCGGCTTCCTGGCGCTGGCCCGGCTGGAGCGGATGCAGCGCACCCTCGGCCCGGTCACGCTGACGCCCGACCACCGGATGCTGTTCTTCGTACTGCCGGGCGCCGGGGTCAAGGTCGCGGACCTCGTGCGGAAGCTGGGCTGGACGCCGTCCGCGCTCGACCTTGCGGCCCGCGGCGAGGGCGAGTACGTGGCGGCCCCGCCCACCCGCTTCGGCGGCCGGGGCGCGGTGCAGTGGGCGCGCCGCCCCACGCCCGCGAACCGGTGGCTGCCGGACACGGAGGAGCTGATCGACGCGCTGGCGTACGCGTGCGGCAGCGAGGCGGCGGCGGAACGCAAGCGGCGCCAGGGGTGACACCGCGCCGGTGACGTCACTGCGGCCGCCGCTGTGAGGAAGCGCCCGGGAACTCATGACATAAGTAACTGATGAGGCCTCTCCCCCTCCTCCTATCGTGAGGAAAGAACGACCAACGGGGACGTGTGACGAGAGGCGGGCGCATGCCGGACCAGGGCGATGCGACGGGTGGGACGCACGGGACGGACGGCGCGCGAACCGCTCCGTCCGCCGTGCGCGTGGAAGGTCTGTGGAAGCGGTTCGGCGAGCAGGTCGCCGTCGCCGGCATCGACCTGGAGCTGCCCGCGGGGAAGTTCATCGGTCTGGTGGGACCGAACGGCGCGGGCAAGACGACCACGCTGTCGATGGTGACCGGACTGCTGCGCCCCGACATGGGGCGGGTCGTCGTCGCGGGCCACGACGTGTGGGCGGACCCGACCGAGGTGAAGGCACGGATCGGCGTACTGCCCGAGGGGCTGCGGCTCTTCGAGCGGCTGTCGGGGCGTGAACTACTCGGATACATGGGCCGGTTGCGAGGCCTCGCGGGGGACGAGACCGACAAGCGGGCCACGCAGCTGCTGGAGATCCTCGACCTCGCCGGCTCGCAGCACAAGCTGGTCGTCGACTACTCGACCGGCATGCGAAAGAAGATCGGCCTGGCGGCGGCCCTGCTGCACAACCCCGAAGTGCTCTTCCTGGACGAGCCGTTCGAGGGCGTCGACCCGGTGTCGGCGCAGACCATCCGCGGCGTGCTGGAGCGCTACACCTCGTCCGGTGCCACGGTCGTCTTCTCCTCCCACGTGATGGAGCTCGTCGAGTCGCTGTGCGACTGGGTGGCCGTGATGGCCGCAGGCCGGATCCGCGCCGCGGGCCCGCTGGCCGACGTACGGGGCTCCGCGCCCTCCCTGCAGGCCGCCTTCCTCGAACTGGTCGGCGCGCACGGGCGGGACGCGGCCGGGGACTCCCTGGACTGGCTCGGCGGCACCTCCGGGACGGTCGCGCGATGAGCGCGCCCGCCGCTCCCGCCGGGGCCACGGGCGCCGCCGGGATCGCCCCCGGGGTGTCCGCCGGACCGTCCGCGTCCGCCGCGCCGCCCGCGCTGACCCCGGTCTTCCTCCGCATCAAGCTGTCGCTGCTGCGCAACGGGCTGAAGGGCTCCTCCAAGCGCAAGGCCGCCTACTTCTCGACGCTGGCCTTCGCGCTCGTGGTCGGCTTCTTCATGACGCTCGGCCTGGGCCTGCTGCACGGCAACGCGCACGCGGGCACCGTCGTGGTCCTGCTGGCCGGGATCCTGGCGCTCGGCTGGGCCTTCATGCCGCTGTTCTTCCCGACCGGGGACGAGACGATGGACCCGAGCCGGCTGGTGATGCTGCCGCTGCGTCCGCGTCCTCTCGTACGGGCGCTGCTCGCGACCTCGCTGGTCGGCATCGGTCCGCTGTTCACGCTGTGCCTGGCGGTCGGCTCGGTGATAGCCGTCGCGCGCGGTGCCGCGGGTGCGGTGGCCGCCGTGGTCGCCGTACCGCTCCTGCTGCTCGGGTGCGTGACCCTCGCGCGGGCCGTGGCGACGGCCAACGTGCGGCTGCTGACCAGCCGCAAGGGGCGCGACCTGGCACTCCTCAGCGGTCTGGTGATCGCGGTGGGCGCGCAGCTGGCCAACTTCGCCAGCCAGAGCCTCTTCCAGGCGGGCGGCGTGACGGCGCTGGAGCCCGTCGAGGCGGTGGTGCGGTGGCTGCCGCCGGCGACCGCCGTCGGCATGGTGGACTCGGTGGGCGAGGGCGCGTACGGCAGGGCGGCGGCCCAGCTGGTGCTGAGCGTGGCGGCCGTGGCCGGTCTGCTGTGGTCCTGGGAGCGCAGCCTGACCAAGCTGATGGTCACACCGGACGGTTCGACGATCGCGGCCTCCGGGCCCGTGAAGAACCGCGGCGGTGCCGGCGGCGGCTTCTGGTCGCTGATGCCCGGCGGCCGGACGGGCGCGTCCATGCAGCGCACCCTGCGCTACGTCGTGCGTGACCCGAAGACCAAGTCGGCGTGGGTGACCGCGCTGGCGATCGGCGTGATCGTGCCCGTCTTCAACGCGCTGCAGGGCACCGGGTCGGTGTATCTCGGCAGCTTCGGCGCGGGCATGCTCGGCATCCAGATGTACAACCAGTTCGGGCAGGACACCTCGGCGTTCTGGATGGTCGCGCAGACCATCTCCAGCGCCCGTGACGCGTACGTGGAGCTGCGGGCCCGCGCGGCCGCGCTGGCTCTGGTGATCGTCCCGTACACGGTCCTCGTCACGGCGGTCACCGCCGCTCTGGTGGACGACTGGCAGGCCTTCCCCGCCGGGGTGGGCGTGGCCCTCGCCCTGGTGGGCTCGATGCTGTGCACGGGGGCCCTGGCCTCGGCCCGCTTCCCGTACTCCATTCCGACGGACGGCGCCTTCAAGAACGTCGCCCCGGGGCAGGGCGGGCTCGCCTGGGGCGGCATCGCCGCCGGGATGCTGACGTCGGCGCTGGTGAGCGCCCCGGTGATCGCCCTGACGATCTGGCTGAACATGCCCGAGCACCGGGACGTGTCGTGGATCGTGCTCCTGATCGGCGTGGCCTGGGGCTGGCTGGCCGCCTGGGCGGGGCTACGGCTCGCGGCGCCGACGGTGGCGCGGAAGCTGCCGGAGATCCTGTCGGCGGTGAGCAAGGGCTGACCGCCCCGCGTACCGGACGGGCCGGTCTCCGCTCCCCTCGTGGGAGCGGAGACCGGCCCGTCGGCGGTTCCGGCGCCGGGCGGGAGAGGTGGAACGGGCCCGCGCCGGGGCCCTCAGGGAGCGGGGGCCGGGATGTCGTCCAGGAAGGGTTCCAGCGCGGCGCGCCAGGCCGCCGGCTGGTCGTAGTGGAGGTAGTGGCCGGCGTCGGGGATCTCCGCGTACCGGCCGGCCGGGAGGACGCGGACCATCTCCTGGGCCTCGGCGCGGCCCAGTTCGCCGTCCAGGCCGCGGACCACGAGGGTCGGGCAGCGGACCTGGGCCAGCTCGTCCCAGTGGGCGTCGTGGACCCAGGTCTCGCGGGCCCGCAGCATCTGACGGCGGGAGAAGAGGGGGCGCCAGCCGTCCGCGGCCTCGTGCATGACCTCGGCGAAGAAGGCGCCGCGGCCGGGGTCGGGGCGCTCCACGCGGGGGTCGTCCTCGCCGAACCAGCGGCGGGCGGCGTCCTGGCTGGGGAAGGGCAGGGGCCAGAGGTGGAACCAGTCCTCCCATTCGCGCTGGGAGGCCGCGCCGAGGGCCGAGGCGCGCATGTCGCAGATGACGAGGGCCGCGACCAGGTCGGGGCGGCGGGCGGCGAGCTGCCAGGCGGTGAGCGCTCCCATGGAGTGGCCGATCAGGGTGACGGGGGCGAGGCCGAGCTGTTCCACGGCGGCCTCGGCGTCGGCCACGAAGGCCTCGCGGCCCAGAGCGGTGTGCGGGGCGGCGCCGGCGGGCGGGCGGTCGCTGTGGCCGTGGCCGCGCTGGTCCAGGGCGATGACGCGACGTCGCTCGGCGAGCCAGTGGGCGGTGCCGGCCCAGTGGGAGGCGCGGCCCATCAGGCCGTGCAGTAACAGCACACCGGGGCGGGGGTCCGCTTCAGCTTCGGCGGCCGGTTCTCGGAACTGCCAGGCGGCCAGACGGACGCCTTCGGCCCCTGTCACATCGATGCGCTGTACCACCGCAGATGCACCCCCTTCGTTCCCCGCCAGACTATCGAACCCCCATTCGAAAACGGGGTTCTCGCCCACAACACCGCTCTTTCGAGTGACCTTGCTCAAGGATTGGCCGCCGCTGCCGATGGAGATCCTTTCAACAGGGAGGCGGGCCGCTCGGGGAAGACGGTCCGAGGGGAAGACCTTGAGAGCTCGGGGCTCCAGGTCGCACAGGGGAGGACCGGTCCCGGCGCCGCGAGGCGCCGGGACCACCCACATCGAGGCCGACGCGTACGGGCGGGGACCCTGCGGGCCACAACGCGCTACACGGGCTGCAGGATCAGCGCTTCGCCACGAACACGTGCGAGGCGATCTCCGCCTCCAGCTCGGCGGCCTCACCACCGCTTCCGACCAGGACGCCGCCCGGGGACTCGGTCACGCTCACCACCGAGCCGGGCTGAACACCCGCACGACGCAGCGTGTACATCAGCTGGGCGTCCGTCTGGATCGGCTCCCCGATACGCCGCACGACCACCGTCTTGCCCTCGGTGCCCGGGTCGAGCTCGGACAGGCTGATCATGCCGTCCTCCAGGAACGGCTCCGCCTCGGCCTTCTCCCCCAGCTCCTCCAGCCCGGGGATCGGGTTCCCGTACGGCGACTCGGTCGGGTGGCGCAGCAGCTCCAGCACCCGCCGCTCCACCGCCTCGCTCATCACGTGCTCCCACCGGCAGGCCTCGGCGTGGACCTGCTCCCACTCCAGCCCGATGACGTCGACGAGCAGGCACTCGGCGAGCCGGTGCTTGCGCATGACGCGCGTCGCCAGCCGCCGGCCCTCCTCGGTCAGCTCCAGGTGACGGTCGGTGGCGACGGCCACCAGGCCGTCCCGCTCCATGCGCGCCACCGTCTGGCTCACCGTCGGCCCGCTCTGGTCCAGCCTCTCGGCGATGCGGGCGCGCATGGGTACCACGCCTTCCTCTTCCAGCTCGAGGATGGTGCGGAGATACATCTCCGTGGTATCGATCAGTCCGGACATTCGTGCCCCTCGGATTGCGTGCGCTGGCCCTGCCCCCAATTCTGACGCATCGGGCCGACAACCGTCCCGTACCGAGGGCCAAGACCGCTCGCGGGCATCCTCCCGACCCCGGCACGCGGGATTGACGCCCGTATTGACAGGCCCTTGGTCCAGACCGCACGGTGAGCGGCGGACACGGACGCACCCCACCTCTGGAAGGGCCTTCGGCGCATGAGCGAGAGCAAGCTGGCCGGTCAGTTCTTCGACGCCGCCATCGGCCTGCTGGAGCGGGTACGGGACGAGGAGGCCCCGCACATCGCCGAGGCCGGCACCCTCGTCGCCGACGCCGTCGCCGCCGGGAACCGCCTCTTCGCCTTCGGCGCCGGGCACTCCTCGCTGCCCGCCCAGGACGTCGTCTACCGGGCCGGCGGCCTGGCCCTGATGAACTTCCTCGCCGTCCCCGGCACGGCCGGCGTCGACGTCATGCCCGCCACCCTGGGCAGCGCCCTGGAACGCGTCGACGGCCTCGCCGGCGCCGTCCTCGACAGCAGCCCCGCCTCCGACGGCGACGTCCTCGTGATCATCTCGCTCTCCGGGCGCAACGCCCTGCCGGTCGAGATGGCCATGAACGCCCGGGCCATCGGCCTCAAGGTCATCGGCGTGACCTCGGTCGCCTACGCCACCGGCACCAGGTCCCGGCACGCCTCCGGCACCTTCCTCAAGGACCACTGCGACGTCGTGCTCGACAGCAAGATCGCGGTCGGCGACGCCGAGCTGAGCCTCGACGGCATCGACGCCCCCTTCGCCCCCGCCTCCACGGTCGTCACCAGCGCGATCATGCAGGCGGTCATGGCGACGGCCGCCGGCGAGCTCGCCGCCCGCGGCCTGGAGCCCCCGCTGCTGCGCTCGGGCAACGTCGACGGCGGCCACGAGTGGAACGGCCGCGTGATGCAGGAGTACGGCGACCGGATCTTCTTCCGCCACTAAGGGCCGTCCCGCACCTGATCCCGTCATCCGACGCGGTCCCCGGCAACGCACCTCGCACCCAGAGGAAATGACGGGACGCCACACCCGCCCCGTCGGCGGCGGGTGGGGCGCTCAGCCCGTGGCGGGGGTGGTGGGGAGTGATGCCAGGTCCAGGTCCGCCGCGACGCGGGCCGCGACCTCCTCCGCGTACGCCGCGTCCGCGCGCTCGAACGCCACCCGCGAAGGCCCCCGCAGGAACGTCAACGCGCCCAGGGTCCGCCCCCGGCTGCGCAGCACCGTGCACAGCACGTGCGCCGCACCCTCGGGCCACTGCCGGGCCCGCGCCCACTCCGCGTCCGCCTCACCGCGCGGGGCACTGGTGCGCACCGAGCCGATCCGGTCCAGCGCCTGCAGCGCCGGATGCCCCGCCGGATACCGCACGGGGATCGAACCGGGCCCCGGCAGCGCGGGCGGCGACGCCGCGCACCGTACGAGCCGGCGCCGCTCGGAGTCGGCGGCGGGGGCCAGTACGTCCAGCAGCGCGTGCTCGGCGAAGCCGGCGAGCGCGAAGTCCAGGCGTACGGCGGCCGCCTCCGCGGGGTCCTCGCACTCGGCGGCGGCCCGCCCGGCACGGTGGAGCTGATGGGACCGGAACCGCGCCTGCGCGGCGTCGAGCTGCTCCTGGCGGGCCTCGGTGACGTCCTGGATCAGCCAGCCGACCCCCAGCGGCACCGGTTCCTCCGCGAGCGGCGAGGCCAGCCGCAGGAACCCGCACCGCCAGCACCGGCGCCGCACGCCCTCCGCGGTGCGCACCGACACCCACATCTCGACGGGCGCGGGCGGCGCCCCCTCGGCGAGCACGTGCTGCAGCGCCCCCTCCAGCTCCTCGACCCCCTGGGTCAGCAACTCCCCGAGGGGCCGGCCGAGCAGGGCGGTGCGTCCGGTCCCGAAGGCCCGCGCGGCGTGCGCGTTGACCACGGCGGGCCGCAGGTCGACGTCGACGAGGACGACGCCCCAGGAGGCGTCCTCCATCAGGGCCTCGCTCAGCGCGATGGACCGCTCCAGGTCGATCTGCGCGTGCACTTCGCTGAAGGCGCAGTACACCCCCGCGGGCGAGCCGTCCGCGCCCGGCACCCCGGCGGACTGCGTCCGCACGAGGACGCGCCCGCCGTCCTTGGTGAGCAGCGCGAACTCGTGGACCTGCCGCCCGGGTACGTGCTGGGCGGACATCAGTCTGTCCTGCACGTCCTGTGCGTCGGCGGCCCGCACCGCCCACCCCTCGAACCCCTTGCGCCCCACGGCCTCCTCGGCCGACCAGCCCAGGATCCGCTCGGCCTCCCGGTTCCAGTGGGTGATCACCCCGTCGGAATCGAAGGCGCACAGGGCGGCGTCCATCCCGTCCAGCAGCGCGGCGAGCAGATCGTCGGCGGTCTCGTCACGTCCGGAAGCACTCACCTGGAACCCCCAGCAGGTGTTCGCGTATGCGGCACGTCAGATCATTGAACTCGAACGTGACCCACACCACACCGCATTCGGGGAAATCGATGCGTGCCCCACCTCTGCTGCAACACCTCCCCGTGATGCCGTGCCACCCTGCCCGGGCCGGGAGTTGCCCGGCAGCGGGCGCGCCGCCGTGGCCCGGCGGGCCCCTTCGCGTCCGGCTCAAGGCGATCCGGCTGAGGACACACCACGGGGCTCCTCCGGACCGCTACGGGTTCACCCGCCCGCTCCGGCCCCGCGGCACGATCCATCACGGCTGCTCGACCGGGGACTGGCCGCAGCTGTCGCCCCTGGGGGAAAGCGCGCCCGGCCCGGCAGGGGTCGGGTGCGTCTCGGTCCGGACCGGTGGCCGGCCCCGCATCACAACGCTGACCAGCCGTTTTGTCGTCTCGCACCGGCATGTCCGGCTTCTCCGGAGAGCCGATCGACACGCCTGAAATTCGCCGCGGAAATTCGATTGAGCGCGGAGCGCGGGCCTGGTTAGAGTGGACGCACACTGAAAGGAGGTGATCCCGGAAATGTATGAACTCCGGACGCGTGAGGTGGCTGCGGGCTAGGGCCCGTCGTCAGTAACGCACCCAGTGCGGTGCCCGGCGGAAGCCCGGCGCCAATCCCAAGCAGTCACCCGACCCGCGGGCTCGCCGGTAACGTCCGGCCGGCTCCTCTCACTGCAGGAGAGGGACCCGAGCCCGCGGGTCGTCTGCGTCTACGCGCCCGCTACGGGCACAGACGCTCCAGGCGCCACTTCTCGCCCTCCAGCACGTAGTGGAGCCGGTCGTGCAGCCGGTTCTCGTGGCCCTGCCAGAACTCGACCTCCTGCGGCACCACCCGCAGCCCGCCCCACTCCGGCGGCACCGGCACCTGCTCCCCCTCCGGATAGCGCTCCGCGAGCTCGGCGTAGCGGCGGTCCAGCTCCGCGCGGGAGCCGATCACGCTCGACTGCTCGCTCGCCCAGGCACCCAGCTGCGAACCGTGCGGCCGGGACCGGAAGTACGCCGCCGTCTCGTCGCGGCCGATACGGGCCGCCGTACCGGTGACGATCACCTGACGGGCGATGGGGTGCCAGGGGAACAGCAGCGCGACGTGCGGGTTCTCGGAGAGCTCCCGGCCCTTGCGGGACGCGTAGTTCGTGAAGAACACGAAGCCCCGGCTGTCGAACTGCTTCAGCAGCACCGTGCGCGAGCTGGGCCGGCCGTCGGGGGTGGCCGTCGAGACGACCATGGCGTTCGGTTCGAAGAGGTGCGAGTCGGCCGCCTGCTGGAACCACCGGGCGAACTGCTCCATCGGTTCCCCGGCGAGGCTCTCCTCGTACACGATCTCCGAGCGGTACTGCTTGCGCATCATGGCGGGGTCAATGTCCTGATCGGTCACGCAAGCCATCCTGCCGCAGGTGGACCGGTGACGGTGTGCCGTATGTCACGCTTCCGCAGTCGGGGCACAGCGGCCAAAATCTTGGGGCCGGTCCGAAGGTCCCCGCACGGGTGACCAACGGCCCTGCCGGGCATCAACGGGGATGACCGCGCCGGACCGCGAGTCACGCCGGGAGCCGCGCGTGTTCGCACTATCTGAGGAGCCGCCTGATGTCCGACTTCGTACCCGGGCTCGAAGGGGTCGTCGCGTTCGAGACGGAGATCGCCGAACCCGACAAGGAAGGCGGATCGCTCCGCTACCGGGGCGTCGACATCGAAGACCTCGTCGGCCACGTCTCCTTCGGGAACGTCTGGGGCCTGCTGGTCGACGGTGCTTTCAACCCCGGCCTGCCGGCCGCCGAGCCCTTCCCCATCCCGGTCCACTCCGGTGACATCCGCGTCGACGTCCAGTCCGCGCTCGCGATGCTCGCCCCCGTGTGGGGTCTGAAACCGCTGCTGGACATCGACGTGCAGACCGCCCGCGACGACCTGGCGCGCGCGGCCGTGATGGCGCTGTCGTACGTCGCCCAGTCCGCCCGCGGCCAGGGCCTGCCCATGGTCCCGCAGCGCGAGATCGACAAGGCCGAGTCCGTCGTCGAGCGGTTCATGATCCGCTGGCGCGGCGAGCCCGACCCCAAGCACGTCAAGGCCGTCGACGCCTACTGGACCTCCGCCGCCGAGCACGGGATGAACGCCTCCACGTTCACCGCGCGCGTCATCGCCTCCACCGGTGCCGACGTCGCCGCCGCCCTGTCGGGCGCCGTCGGCGCCATGTCGGGACCGCTGCACGGCGGCGCGCCGTCGCGCGTGCTCGGCATGATCGAGGAGATCGAGCGCACCGGCGACGCCGTCGCGTACGTGAAGAAGGCCCTCGACAAGGGCGAACGCCTGATGGGCTTCGGGCACCGCGTCTACCGCGCCGAGGACCCGCGCGCCCGCGTCCTGCGGCGCACCGCCAAGGAGCTCGACGCGCCGCGCTACGAGGTGGCCGCAGCGCTGGAGAAGGCCGCCCTGGAGGAGCTGCACGCCCGTCGCCCCGACCGGGTGCTCGCCACCAACGTGGAGTTCTGGGCGGCGATCATGCTGGACTTCGCCGAGGTCCCGGCGCACATGTTCACCTCCATGTTCAGCTGCGCCCGTACCGCCGGCTGGTCGGCGCACATCCTGGAGCAGAAGCGCACCGGCCGCCTGGTCCGCCCGTCGGCCCGCTACACGGGACCGGGCCGGCGCGACCCGCAGGAGATCGAGGGCTACGCGGACATCGCCGAGACCGCCTGACCGGCCCGGCCGCCCGTCACCGCGGGGCGCCGCGACCCGGACTCCTCCGGGGCGGCGCCCCTGCCGCGTTCCGGGCCCCTCCGTGGGCTCAGCCCAGGGCCGCGTCGAGGATCCGCGACCACTGGGCCACGACACGGGCGCGGCGGGCCGCGTCGTCGGTCAGGACGTTCGCCAGACCCAGGCCGCGGGCCATGTCGAGGAGGCCCTGCACGGTCTCCCGTACGCCCGGCACCGCCTCGTCGGCGCCCAGCAGCTCGACGGCGATGCGGTGGGTCTCGCGGCCGACCCGGGCCTCCAGCTCCGTGACCCGCGGGCGCAGCTGCTCCTCGTTGGAGGCGGCCACCCACAGTTGGAGCGCGGCCCGGAAGAGGGTGCCCGTGTACAGGTCGACCAGCGCCCGCACCACGGCCGGGCGGGCGGCCGGCCCGGAGTGGAAAAGGTCGCGCAGGGCGGTGGAGCGTTCCTCGGCGACGTACTCGACGGCGGCGGTGAACAAATCCTCGCGGGTCGGGAAATGGTGCTGGGCGGCTCCGCGGGACACACCGGCGCGTTCGGCGACGACGGAGACGGTGGACCCGGCCCAGCCGTGCTCCGCCAGGCAGGACACGGCCGCCTCCAGGAGGTGGCGGCGGGTGACGCGGCTGCGCGCCTGCTTGGGGCCCGTCTCGGCCGTGGCGCCGCCGGTCACAGCGCCCATGACGGTTCCCGGCGCTCGAAGCGGGCGGCGATGCCCTCGCGGGCCTCGGCGGAGCCGAAGTGGTGGGCGGACAGCTCGGTGAGCGCGGCACCGTCCTGCGCGAGGGCCGCGCGTACGGGTGCGGTGACCAGTCGCTTGGTCGCGGCGAGCGCCTGGGGGCCGGCCTTGCGCAGGCCCGCGAGGACGGGCGCGAGGGTCTCGTCGACGTCGTCCCCGTGGAGGGTGAGCAGGCCGATCCGTGCCGCCTCGGCGGCGTCGAACGCCTCGGCGGTCAGGAAGTACCGGGCGGCGGCGCGCGGGTCGAGGCGGGGCAGGAGCGGTGCGGAGATGACGGCGGGGACCACGCCCAGGTGGGTCTCCGTGAAGGCGTACGAGGACTGTGGCCCGGCGGCGGCGATGTCGCACACGCCCAGCAGGCCGAGGCCCCCGGCCCGGACGTGGCCGGTGACACGGGCGACGACCGGCTGGGGCAGCTCGGCGATCTCGCGGAGCAGGGCCACGAAGTCGGCTGGGTCGCAGGGGGACTTGAGGTCGGCGCCGGAACAGAAGGTAGTGCCGGTGTGGGTGAGCACGACGGCGCGCACGGCCGGGTCCGCGCCGGCCGCGGCGAAGGCGGCGCGGAGCTCGGCGACGAGCTCCGCGGAGAGCGCGTTGCGGTTGGCCGGGGAGTCGAGGGTGAGGGTGGTGACGGCGGCCGCGGTGGTGGCGTTGACGGGTGTGGCCATGGCTCCTCCGGAGCGGTCGGCGGGGTGGGCGGGGTCCTCCCGGGGGAGGGTATGCGGTGGCCCCTGCGGGGTTGCTCGGCGGTGCCGTTGGGTTTGCCCTTGCGGCGTCCCCTGCGGTGTCCCCTGCGGGGTGCTGTACGGGGTCTCGGCGGTGCCCCTGCGGCGGCTCGGCGGTGTGCTGTGCGGGGTGCCCCTGCGGGCGGCTTGGCGGTGTGGGGGCCGGGTTAGGTCCTGCGGTGTCCCCTGCGGGGTGCCGTGCGAGGTGCCCCTGCGGGCGGCTTGGCT
>NZ_JOBX01000056.1:0-62763 GCF_000720645.1 Streptomyces sp. NRRL S-378 | reverse complement strand
ATGGTACTGCAGGGGGGACCCTGTGGGAGAGTAGGACGCCGCCGAACAATCATTGTGGGAAAGCCCCGCACCTTCTGGTGCGGGGCTTTTCTGCGTTCATAGGGATTCTTCTGCTCAACGCATTCCGAATCCGAACCTCGCCACGTAGTGCCACACCCGCTTCAGCGCCTGTTCGTCGTGCCGCCCCGTGCGGACCGCCTCGCCGATGATGCGGGGGGTCAGTCGGCCGGCGACGGCTATTTCCGCGCCGAGGTCGACGTAGTCCTGGCCCCGGTATTCGGGGTGGCGGCGGAGCTCGTCGACCGTGAGCAGGTAGCCGGCGTGCCATTCCGTCGGACACGGGAGCCGGGCGGCCGCGGCCTCGACCGGTGTGCCGCGGTAGCTGGGGTCCAGAACGAGAGCGGCGACATCGCGTTCCAGCAGGACGGGCGTGTGCACCTGCGCCTCGATGTAGTCGTCGAGGGCGTCCTGGTCGTCCGCCTCGGCCAGGGCGATCAGGGACATGCGGTCCGCGACGCCGAAGGAATCCGGTTCGAGGTAGCTGTCCGGGTAGCAGAAGGTGGTCAGCGGCAGAGCCGCGGGCGTGAGGCGGAAGTGGGCCGATCCGAAGCGCGGGGCGGCTCCGGCCGGGTTGCGGCGGAAGTTCAAGGCGCCGTACACCGGGCGGGCCTCTGGTGGGGCGTCGTCGTAGGCTCCGCCGAAGATGCGGCTCTCCCAGAGCCAGCGGGCTCCCCCGGGGTGGGCGGTGAGACCGCCGTTGCCCGTCCCCGTGACGAACTGGGAGCGGTACACGCCGTCCTCGGCCAGAGCGTCGAGGATCGGCCGGTCGCCCGACCAGCGGTCGGGGTGGAAGTTCAGGGTCACCGCGATGGTCGGGTCCAAGGGCCGGCCGTGGGACCGGGCGGTGACGTGGTCGATGGCTCTGACGTGCGGATTCATGGGTGAAGTCTGACTGATGGATGGTTAGGATTTCCGCTCATGAACGAACTGCACTACGTGATACGTCCGGTGCGCCCCAATGAGTGGGAGAAGGTCAAGGAACTGAGGATCGCCGGGCTCAAGGACCCTGCGGCGCCGGTCGCCTTCCTCGAGACGGTGGAGCAGGCCGAGGGACGCCCCGACGAGTTCTGGAAGGAGCGGGCCGAAGGGGCGTCGCACGGACGGGCCGCCCGGCAGTTCGTCGCCGAGGCCGCCGACGGACGGTGGGTCGGTTCGGTGACCGTCCTCATCGAGGAGGGCGGGACCGTCGACTTCTTCGACCAGGCCGTCGAGCGGACACAGGGACATGTGGTCGGGGTGTTCGTACGGGTGGAGCAGCGGGGGACCGGGCTGACAGAGGCCCTGTTCGCGGCCGCCCTGGAGTGGGCCTGGGAGCTTGAGGAACCGGCCCTGGAACGCGTACGGCTCTTCGTGCACGAGGACAACGCGCGGGCCGGCGCCTTCTACCGGAAGTACGGCTTCGAGGCGACGGGCACTGTCGTGCCGGTGCCCGGGAACCCGTCCGCCAAGGAGCTGGAGTACGTGCTCCGGCGGCCCGACACCGCTTAGAGGGCGGCTCCGGGCCAGCGGGAGCGGGCCTGTTCGCGGCTGCGGCACAGGGCGAGGAGGGGCAGCGCGCCTGCGGCCAGCAGCTGCGGGAGCTGGGGGATCGGGGCCACGGCCGCGACGTCTTCCAGCACCAGGGAGAGTGGTGGGTCGAGCCGACCGTGGGATGACCGTGCGGCCATGCGGCGGCCGTGCTCGACCACGTGAGAGGCGAGTGCGGTCAGCAACGGCATCGCACCCGGGTGGGTGCGAGGGTCCTCCAGAGCTTCACCCACCACATACAGGCTGCCCCCTTCGGACAGGAACGAAGCCAAAGTGAGCGAATCCGTTCGGTTCGGATTGCAAGCCTCGCGGATGTGGATCGAGGTGAGGCAGGAGAGGGCACGGGCCGTCAGGTTCAGGGCGAGCTCCCGGCGTTCCGGGTGCGCGGTGAGGGCGCTCTCCAGCTCGCCGGCCGCGCCCGCCGCGGCGTCGGGGTGGGTGCGCAGGATGCGTACCGGGTCCTGGGCGCTGTTGCCCTGGGCCCAGCGGTGGAGCTGCTTGAACGGGCGGTCGTCGAGGGCGGCCGCCTGGAGCCAGCTGCGCAGGAGCGTTTCGGCGGTGTCGGCCACCGCCTCGTCCATCCGCGCCTGCGGGCGTACGGGGGCCAGCAGGGCGACCGCGCGGGCGGCGGCGGTGTCACGGTGGGCGCAGCCCTCGGCGGGGTTCCAGTGCATGCGGGCCGGGGTGTCGCACAGGTGGGAGGGGTCGTAGAGGAGCACCGGTCCGAGTTTGGCGCGGGCGTCCTTGGTCTCGGCCCAGAGGGTGGGGGAGGAGGTCACGATCAGGGCGGCGCCCTCGGTCTCGCCGATGCGGGCTGACGCGGCGCGCAGGCGTTCGTGGGGGCTGCCGTACGCGATCCCGTGCGGGACGGCTGCGGGGGTGCCGACTGTGCCTGTCGGTGCGGGTGCGGGGACGGGTGCCGGCACGGGTGCGGATGTGGCCGCGGGGGCGTAGCCGAAGCCGTAGCGGTAGGCGTCGTGGTTCGGGCTGCTGTGGGTGCTGGGGGTGCTGCCCCCGGACTCCTGAGCCTCGAACGCCGGCGGGGCTGGCTTCAGCGGGGGCGGAGCGGCCTGGGCGGGCATGGGGGCGGTGCGGAGGCGGTCATGGTCGCTGCCCCCAGGCCCCTGTGCCTCGAACGCAGGCGGGGCTGCACGGGGCGGGGTCGGTACGAGGTCTGCGGCGGGGAGCGGCGCGGTGCGGAGGCGGTCATGGTCGCTGCCCCCGGGCCCCCGCGCCTCGAACGCCGCCGGTGCGGGATGGGGCGCGGCCGGTGCGGGGGCTGCGGTGGGTGGCTGTTCGGCCAGGGCGCGGCGGGCCTTGGTGCGGGCGACGACGCCGATCACGAAGACCGTCAGTACGAAGAGGATCAGCAGTTGGCTGACGAACAGGCCCCAGAACAGGCCCCAGCCGGAGAGGGCCGCCGGGTCGGTGTCGGGCCAGGCGGCCGGGATGTCGTGCGGTTGCGCTATCAGGGCGCGCACGGCCGTCGGGGTCCGGGTGAAGGTGACGGTGTCGGGCCAGGAGCCCTTGGCGAAGAGCGCGGCGAGGCCGGTGGCCGTCCAGACGAGGACGGCCAGGCCGAGGAGGAAGGCCAGCAGGGCGACCAGCAGGCCGTCCGGGATACCGCCGCCGGCCGCGGAGGGTTCCGTACGTCGTGCGTCGTGCATGGTCAGGCCACCGTGGTCGCGGATCCGGGGCTGCCGCTGCCGCGGCTGCGTTCGATGGACAGGGCGCGTTCCTCCGCTTCCAGTTCGGCGGCGAGGAGGTCGGCGGGCAGGCGGGGCGGGGTGGAGGACTCGGTCATGGCGCGGTCGGTGAAGACCAGGGGGCGTTCGGCTTCGGTGATCAGGTGTTTGACGACCTGGACGTTGCCGTTGACGTCCCAGACGGCGATGCCGGGGGTGAGGGTCGGGATGATCTCCACCGCCCAGCGGGGGAGGCCCAGGACCCGGCCCGTGGCTCTGGCCTCGTCGGCCTTCTGTGCGTAGATCGTTCGGGTCGAGGCCATCTTGAGGATGGCGGCGGCTTCGCGGGCCGCGGCGCCGTCGACGACGTCGGAGAGGTGGTGGACGACGGCGACGAAGGACAGGCCGAGGCGGCGGCCGAACTTCAGGAGGCGCTGGAACAGCTGGGCGACGAACGGGCTGTTGATGATGTGCCAGGCCTCTTCGACGAGGAAGATGCGCTTCTTGCGGTCGGGCCGGATCCAGGTGTGCTCCAGCCACACGCCGACGATCGCCATGAGGATGGGCATGGCGATGGAGTTGCGGTCGATGTGGGAGAGGTCGAAGACGATCAAGGGGGCGTCGAGGTCGATGCCGACGGTCGTGGGGCCGTCGAACATGCCGCGGAGGTCGCCGTCGACGAGGCGGTCGATGACGAGCGCCACGTCGAGGCCCCAGGCCCGGACATCGTCTATGTCGACGTTCATGGCGAGTGCGGATTCGGCCTCGGGATGGCGCAGTTGTTCCACGATGTCGGTCAGGACGGGCTGGCGGTCGCGGATGGTGTCGACGACGTAGGCGTGGGCGACCTTGAGGGCGAAGCCGGCGCGTTCGTCGAGGCCGTGGCCCATGGCCACCTCGATGATGGTCCGGAGCAGCGCGAGCTGGCCGGTCGTGGTGATGGCCGGGTCGAGGGGGTTGAGGCGGATCCCGGAGTCGTTGGCGGCGATGGGGTCCAGGCGGATGGGGGTTATTCCCAGCTGCTGGGCGATCAGGTTCCACTCGCCGACGCCGTCCTCGCCCTGGGCGTCGAGGACGACGACCTGGCGGTCCTTGAAGCGGAGCTGGCGCAGGACGTAGGTCTTCTCCAGGGCGGACTTGCCGTTGCCGGATTCGCCGAGGACGAGCCAGTGGGGGGCCGGAAGCTGCTGGCCGTAGAGCTGGAAGGGGTCGTAGATGTAGCCCTTGCCGCTGTAGACCTCGCGGCCGATGATGACGCCGGAGTCGCCGAGGCCGGGGGCGGCGGTGGGCAGGTAGACGGCTTGCGCCTGCCCGGTGGAGGTGCGTACGGGCAGGCGCGTGGTTTCGACTTTGCCGAAGAGGAAGCTGGTGAAGGCGTCCGTCAGCGCTGTCATGGGATCTCGCATGGGCGGGTCTTCCCTCCAGCTAGCGTCGGATGCCGGTGGCGAACGGCAGGGTGTTGACGAAGGCGCGGTGGTGCTCGCGGTCGCACCATTCCAGCTTCAGGTAGGACTTGCCGGCCGAGGCCCGGATGGTCCGCTTGTCGCGGGCGAGGGCCTCCGGTGAACGCGAGGACACCGTGATGTACCCGACCAGGTTGACCCCGGCAGCGCCGCTGGCGAGATCTTCACCCCTCTGGTCGAGTCGGCCGTGGGCGGCGATGTCGCGGGGGTCGACGGTGCGGTTCATCTTGGCGGCGCGGGAGGCGTCGGCCTCGTCGTTGGTCTTCTCGGTGAGCATGCGCTCGATGGCGACCTCGGTGGGCTCCAGGTCCATGGTGACGGCGACGGTGCGGATGACGTCGGGGGTGTGGACGAGGAGGGGGGCGAGGAAGTTCACGCCGACGGGGGTCATGGGCCATTCCTTGACCCAGGCGGTGGCGTGGCACCAGGGGGCGCGGGTGGAGGACTCGCGGGTCTTGGCCTGGAGGAAGGTGGGTTCGACAGCGTCGAGTTCGGCGGGCCAGGCGTTGCGCTTGGTCATGGCCTGGATGTGGTCGATGGGGTGGTCCGGGTCGTACATGGAGTGCACGAGGGAGGCGAGGCGGCCCTGGCCAAGGGGCTGGCGGACGCGGATGTCGGCTTCGGCGAGGCGGGCGCAGATGTCGGTGAGCTCGCGGGCCATGACGATGGCGAGGCCGGCGTCGCGGTCGAGCTTGCGGCCCTTGTGGGGGGTGGAGGCGCGGGCGATGGTGACGGCTTCGGCGGCGAGGTCGCGGGTGTAGTGCATGCAGGCGACGAGGTACGCGCGGTGCTGCTCGGACGAGGTGGACACCATCGACTGGAGCTGGTCGTAGGAGTCGCGGAGCCAGACGGGGGCCTGGGTGTCGCCGCGCTGGGCGACGTCCTTGGCGTGGGCGTCGGGGTCGGCGGGCAGGGTGCGGGCGAGCATCTGGAGGCGGGTGACGAAGCCGTCGCCGTTGGCGACGTGCTTGAGGAGGGTGCCGAAGCGGTCGACGAGGGCTTCCTGGTCCTCGCTGTCGCGCAGGCCGACGCCGGGGCCTTCGATCTCGATGGCGGCGGTGACGGTGCGGCGGTCGGCGTGGAGGAGTACGGCGATCTCGTCGGGGCCGAAGGGGGCGGCGAGCCAGTTGATGCGGCCGATGCCGGGGGGCGGGCCGACCTCGACCTCGCGGCCGTCGGCGGCGCGGACGCCGGCTTCCATGGCGCCGGAGCGGTAGGTGGTGCCGCGGCGCAGGGTGCGCTTGTAGCTGCGGCTGATCTCGAACCAGCGGTAGAAGGTGCGGCCCTTGTACGGGACGTACACGGCGGCGAGCGCGAGCACGGGGAAGCCGACGAGGCTGACGATGCGCAGGGTGAGGTCGGGGACGAGCAGTCCGCTCATCATGCCGAAGAACGCCCCGGTGATGATGAGGGCGATCTCGCCGGTCTCGCGGTTCTTGCCGACGATCGCGTTCGGCCGGGCGCGGCCAATGAGATACGTGCGGCGGGGCGCGACCGGGTGCAGCTGGTGGGACTGGGTCGTCAACGCCCGTCACCTCCTGTGTTCCTCGTGCTCGAGCTCGTGCGGGGCGGGGGTGCGGCGGAGGGGACAGATCCGCCGCCGGCCCCGCCGCCGGAGGTGGGACGGCTGCTGTGGGCGGCCACGCCTCCGGAGAGGGGGTTGGCGTGGCGGGGCGCCGCGCCGCCGCCGTCGCCTCCGCGGTGGGCGCCGCGGCTGCTGTGGGTCTTGATGCCCTGGGAGACGAGGGAGGCCGGGGAGCTGATGACGGCGGCTGCCTGGGCTCCGTCGGTGGCCTTGCTGCGGCCTGCGCGGGCGGATGCGATTTCGTCGCCGAAGCCGGGGACGAAGCGGTAGATCATCGCGGAGGCGAAGATGGCCAGGAGGATGATCGAGAGGCCGGTGACAACGGCGGAGAAGGCGTTGGGGCCCTGGTCGCCGGTGAGGGCGCCGGCGAGTCCGAGGACGATGACGATGACCGGCTTCACCAGGATGACGGCGATCATGATGCCGGCCCAGCGGCGGACGTGACCCCAGAGGTTGCGGTCGACGAGCCCGGAGTAGACGACGACGCCGAGGAGGGCGCCGACGTAGAGGAGGGCGGCCCGGATGAAGAGTTCGAGGAAGAGGATGCCGGCGGCGAGGACGGTGACGAGGGAGACGACGATCAGCATGATCGGGCCGCCGCCGATGTCGTTGCCCTTTTTGAGGGCTTCGGAGAAGGAGCCGAAGAAGACGTCGGTCTGGCCGCCGGTGGCGGAGGCGATGACCTCGGTGACGCCGTCGGTGGCGGAGACGACGGTGTAGAGGATCAGGGGGGTGAAGGCGGAGGCCAGGACGGTGAGCCAGAGGAAGCCGATGGCTTCGGAGAGGGCGGTGGTGAGGGGGACGCCGCGGACGGCTCGCTTGGCGACGGCGAAGAGCCAGAGGACGAGCGTGAGGATGGTGGAGGCGGCGAAGACGACGGCGTACTGCTTGAGGAAGGCGGCGTTGGTGAAGTCGACGTTCGCGCTGCCGTTGACCGCTTCGCTGAGCTTGGTGACGATCCAGGCGGCGGCGTCGGCGCAGCCCTTGGCCAGGGAGGCCAGGGGGTTGAGGGCGTCTCCGCCGTCGCTGGGGGCCAGTCCGGTCCCGGGCGTGCCACCGGATGCGCCCGTGCCGTTCTGGCAGTACTGCTTGGAGGGGCCGTCGAGCAGGGCGCAGGGGTCGTTGGTGGCCTGCGGTGTGGGGGCGGGCGGTGTTGGATCCGGGGCGGCGGGCGCGGCGTGGGCGCGGGACGCCAAGGCAGCGAGGCCCACGTGGACGGAGGCGATCACGCCCAGCCGGGCGGGAAGCCGGAGGCTAGCGGGCATAGGTGAATCCTCCGAATTCCTTGATGGCCTTGCTCATGTCGTCGGACGTCGACACGGGGACATCGCCGGGAACCGGGGCGGGCCCGTCCTGTTGGGTGTCGTCGACGACCTTCCAGTCCTCGCCGATCCAACTCAGCTCGAAGGTCCAGGTCTTCCAGAGGGTCCGGACCGGGTCGGTGGACTTGGTGCCGGACATGCCGATCAGGCCGGTGTACCAGACGGAGACCTTGGCAGCGGTCGGCGTGTAGCTCTCCACGCGGGTGCCGATCGGGACGGTCCGGGTGACGAAGGTGCTGCCCTGGGGGGCGTTCCCGTTGGCATCGAGGCCGAGTTTGGCGAGGAAGGCCGCCGAGTAGGCCTCGTCCTGCGGGCCCTTCATTCTGGACGCGACGTCGGGTGCGTAGATGCCGTCGACGAGGGCGTGGCGGGTGCTCTTCCGGAACATGCCGTCGGAGCCGAGGGCGACCGCGTAGTTGGCGGCGGCCGATTGGGCGCCCTGTTCGTCGTGGGCGAAGCCCTTCGGGATGCCGGCGGTTTTGCCGGTGACCGGGTCGGTGCCCGTGGCTGCCGTGGAGGTGGCGGCCGGGGCTTCGTCCGAGGGGCGGTCGTCGGGGGTGTCAGGGGACTGGTTGGCGAAGGCGATGGCGGCGATCAGGAGGACCACCACGCCGACCACGGTGACCAGGCTGCGGGGGGCGCGGGAGGTGCGGCGGGCGGGGCCGTACGGGTCGGCGGGGGCTTCGGGGAGGCGGGTGCGGGTCTGGCCCGTGCCGCCGACCTCGCCGTAGCCGGCGCCGCCGTACTGGTCGTCGCTGCTCATTCCGTTTCCGCCCCCTCCGCGTCGTTCGACGGTAGCGCTGGTTCCCGCGTGGATGCGGTGTGGTGAGCCCTCATCAGATCAGGGCCCCGGTGGTCGGTCGGGCTAGACGGCCATTCCGTAGACGATCGTGAAGAGCGTGCCGAGGGAGCCGATGATGAAAACGCCGGTGAGGCCGGCCACGATCAAGCCCTTGCCCTGTTCCGCGCTGAACGTGTCGCGCAGGGCGGTCGCGCCGATGCGCTGTTTGGCCGCGCCCCAGATGGCGATGCCGAGGCAGAGGAGGATCGCCACGGCCATGACCACCTCGATCATGACCTTCGCTTCGTTGCCGAGACTGCCGAACGGCCCCCAGTTCGGGGCGATTCCGCCGATGATGGTGGTGATGTCGCCCTTTTCGGCTGCCAGGATCATGTAACTCACCGCCCCTGTATGGGTAGTTCCGGAAGCCCGCTGCCCGGCGGCAGGGGTCACGCACTATCTTCGCTGATGAAACCGCCGCCGTCGTCGACTTGTCGGCTCTCTTTACCCGATCTCGCGGCCTGCGACCGGCTTCCGTGCTCTGACCTGGGCCGGGTCGGTGCCCATGCGCAAGAACGTGCGGTCACTCTGTGTATCACGGGGGGTGACGCCGGGCAATGATTGTCCTCTCGGCGTACGGGGGGCGGGGTGAGGGGCCGCCGTTCGGAGCAGCGGGGTCGCGTGTCGTTGGGCTGACTCGCTGACATATGTCCGACATTCCGTCAGTAATACATCTCTACCCGGGGTTACGAGTGAAGCTCCACGTCGTCAGGTAGGACGACGCGGGGAGTGAAGGATGGGTTCCGTGATCGGGAGGGCATGACTCAAGGGGACGTCCGGCGCGCGCGGTGCGCCCTGACCGGTGCAGCGCGGGGGTGCGAAGCCAAGGACGCGCGGGTCCCGCGGGGCCGCCCGGGCCGCCCGCGCCGTGCGTGGACATCGACACGGTCGGGGTTCCGGGGTCGATGCCGGGTGCCGAGTACGGCGCCGCGCTGGCCCGGGGCCGGACGTAGGCCGGCTACCGGACCGCGCCGACGGGTGGCCTGCGGGTGGGAGGCCTGACCGGCCCCCGGCAGACGCGCGGTTGTCCGAGGAGCGCCTGCGCGGTGTGCGTCACGGTCGCCGACTGCGTTGACGTGAAGGTGCTCACCACGGCCGGGGCCGTCGTCGAGACCTCGTGCGCGCTGACGCGGACCTGGACGCTGGGCTGGGCCGCCGTCACCCATCCCTGATTGCCCGGGATCCGTGGAGCCGCTGCGTTGTCAGTGGGGTGCGTCAGGCTGGAGGGATGACGACTACCTGGACTCTTGCGGATCTCGAGGCGGCGATTCGGGCGGCGTGGTCCGCGGACACCTCCGAGCCGGCCGACATCAGCCGGGTGCCCTGGACTCCGGAGAATCCGGCGTGGGGGCAGTGCGACATCACCGCCCTGCTCGTACAGGACCTCGTGGGTGGGGACCTGGTGCTGGGCGAGGTGTTCCAGGAGGGCCGGCAGGAGGGCTACCACTGGTGGAACCTGCTGCCCGGCGGCATCCGGGTCGACCTGACGAGGGAGCAGTTCCGGCGGGGAGAGGCGGTCACGCCCGGACGGGTGGTGAAGCGGCCGGGCGGGCGGCTGAAGCGGCGCTGGGAGGAGTACCAGCTGCTGCGGCAGCGGGTCATCGACACGTTGGGTCCGTTGCCGGGCGTGATGGTGACGGGCGACGGCTGGCGGCTCGCCTACACGGACTTCGGGGGACCGGGGGCGCCGCTGCTGGCGCTGCACGGGCACTTCGGGGCGGGGGCGGACTTCGAGCGGCTGGCCCGGGAGGTGGGTCCGGCATGGCGGGTGATCGCCCTGGACCAGCGCGGGCAGGGGGATTCCGACCGCGCGGCGGAGTACACGCGGGAGGGGTACGTCGCGGACGCGGCCGCGCTGCTCGAGCACGTGGGACTGGGGCCCGCGGTGGTACTGGGGCATTCGCTGGGCGGGGTCAACGCGTACCAGCTGGCCGCGCGGCGGCCGGATCTGGTGCGGGCGGTGGTGGTCGAGGACATCGGGGCGGTGGTCGACGGCGACCTGTCCTTCGCGCGGGCGTGGCCGCGGCGGGCCACGACCCGGGCCGGGCTCCTGGCGGGGGTGGGGAGTTCGGCGCCGTATCTGGAGGGGGCGGTACGGGAGTACCCGGACGGGTGGGGGACCGCGTTCGAGGTGGAGGACATGGTGGAGTCCCAGCGCGGGCTGAACGGGGACCACTGGCAGGACTGGCTGCGGGTGCGGACGCCGACGCTGCTGGTACGGGGGGACCGGAGCGGGGTGCTGTCGGCGGAGCACGCGCGGGAGATGACGGTGCGCAGGGCGGGGGTCCAGCTGGTCGAGCTGCCGGCGGGGCACGCGGTGCGGGTAGGTGACCCGGAGGGGTACTTCGCCGCGGTCCGCGGCTTCCTGGCCAGGCTCGGCCGGGGCGACGACAGGGCCTGACAGCCGGGTTGCTGGCCGTGCCGGACCGTGGGGGCGCCTGGCCGCTGGGTCTGGGTTGGCTGAAGTGCCGGGCAGCCCGGGCGCTGGGTTGGCTGGTGCCGAGCGGACGAGCCGCCGGTCGGTTGTCGCACCAGGGCGGTGGTGCCCGGCGGCGCCGCGTGTCGGGTGGCTGAGGCGCCGGACCTCCGGTTCGGCCGGGAGGCTGGAGTGGGTGAGGTGTCGGGCTGTGGGGGCCGCTGTGGTGCTTGGGTGGTACCCGACGGGCCGGCGGGGCGGCGGCTCGGCGAAGCCGTCGGCCGGGCAGTCCGGCGTCGCTGCTGACCGGGCACCTCGGCCGGCGTCTCGGGTGGTGTGATGCGGGTCACGGGAACTCGGGTGGGGGTGGCGGACAGCCGACAGGAGTGACCACAGAGATGCGAACTCGGGTGCGGGCCGGTGATCCGGACGCCTATGCGGAGCTGTTCGACAGCTACTCCCGCACCCTCTACAACCATGCCTTCCGGATGACCGGGGACTGGGCCGTCGCGGAGGACGTCATGTCGGCGGCCTTCATGGAGGCGTGGCGGCTGCGCGGCACGGTCGACCCCGAGGGAGGTTCCCTCCGGCCCTGGCTTCTGGGGATCACCACCAACCTGGCCCGCAACCACTGCCGCAGCAACCGCCGCTTCCGGGCCGCTGCGGCCGCCGCCGCGGCGGCCGCGGGGGGCGCGGCCGTGCCCGATCACGCCGACGAGGTCGCCGGCCGGCTGGACGACCGGCAGCAGATCGCGGCGACGCTGGCCCGGTTGAGTGCGCTGCGTGGACCCGAACGCGAGGTGCTGCTGCTGTGCCTGTGCGAGGGCCTGGAGTACGCAGAGGCCGCCCGGGTCCTCGGCATTCCGGTCGGAACCGTGCGCTCCCGGCTCTCCAGGGCCCGTACGAAGCTGCGCAAACTCGCCGCCGCGGAACTGAAGAAGAACAGACGGGAACTCGCGGCCCGGACCCGACAGACACATGAGGACCGCGCGAAGGCGGTCCGGTCCGCACAGGAGGGAATCTGATGAACACCGACCTTTCCCGGCCCCACCCGGCCGATCGGGAGGACGGCTCCTCCCTCCGCCTGACGTTCGTCGAACGGGAACTTCCCGCGGGCCGCCACCAGTTCCACAAGGAGCGACTGATGGCCCAGATCCAGGAAGACCTCCGAGCCGCCGACGCAGGCGCCGCCACCCCCGTCCGTAGGACGGGATCGCGCAACCCCTTCCTGCGCCGTGCGTTCCTCGTGCCCGCGGCGGCGTTCGCCCTGGCGGGCGCGCTCGCGGCCGGGTTCCTCACGTACGTGGACCGGGGTGCCGCGGACGGGCCGGGCTCCACGATCGCCACGGGGCCGGCGATGACCACCCGGATCGGGACCGCCGAGGCCAAGGGCACGGCGGAGCTCCTGGACCGGATCTCCCTGGCGGCCGCCTCCGTCGGGCCGGGCGTGAAGGTGCGTCCGGACCAGTTCATCTACATCGGGAGCAAGACGGCCAACACCTACGTGAAGACCGTCGACGACAAGAACAGCCTGGTCAGCCAGGAGCTGCACATGCGCCACACGTGGAATTCCCCTGACGGCCTCAAGGGCTGGCTGATCGAGCCCGGCGCCACGGGCCCGGGGGGCCTGACCCTGGACCGGCCCAAGGAGAACGGCAAGGACATGCAGCCGCGCCTCAACGCTCCCAGCCACGACTACCTCGCCGGGCTGCCCACCGACCCCGACGTGCTGCTGAAGAAGATCTACGAGGAGACCCGCGGGCAGGGCCGCAGCCCCGACCAGCAGGCCTTCACCACGATCGGTGACCTGCTGCGGGAAACCTATCCGCCGGCGGAGCTGGCGGCCGCGCTCTACAAGACCGCGGCGAAGATCCCCGGTGTGGTGACGGTCGATGACGCGGTCGATGCCGCGGGCCGTCACGGGATCGCGGTCGCGCGGCTGGACGAGGAGAACGGGCGGCGGGAGGAGTGGATCTTCGACCGGCAGACGCTGGAGTTCCTCGGGGAGCGGGTCGTCCAGGTGCGGGGGGACTCCGGTGAGGACGGGCTGATCAAGGAGGGCACGGTGGTGTTCACCAATGCCGTGATGACACGGGGTGTCGTCGACCGGATGAAGGAGATGCCGGGGGCGGGTGGCTGACGCCCTTCGCCTGCGGCGGGCTCGGCGGATGGGGTGCGGATGCGGGCGCGGGTGCGAGCCGGTGTGGTGCCGGTGCCGGTGCGTTGTCGGGTGCGGCGCCGTCGCGGGGTGCCGCCCCGGGCCCCCGCGCCTCAAGCGTCGGCCGGGCTGCGGTGCGGGGCTCGACCCCTGGACCCCGCGCCTCAAGCGCCCACGGGGCTGGAAGGGCGGGGCTCCGCCCGAACCCGCGCCTCAAGCGCGGCGGGCTGGAGCACGGGGGCTCGGCCCCGGGCCCCCGCGCCTCAAGCGTCGGCGGGGATGGAAGGGCGGGGCTCGGCCCGGGGCCCCGTGCCTCATGCGTCGGCGGGGCTGGAAGGGAGGGGCTCCGCCCCGAACCCGCGCCTCACACGTCGGCGGGGCTTAGGGCGCGGGCGCCGGGGCCGGGCCCCGCGCCGTAGTGGTCGGCGGGGCTGGGATGGTGCGGCGGGGCTGGACGGGGTGGGTCAGGACCAGTGGGCGGGGTGGGTCAGGGGGCTGGGGAGCTGGGTGTGCTGGTCGCCTTGGGCGGCGTTCAGCTGGGGCTGGGTGAGGAAGACCGCTCCTCGGAGGTCCGCCCCGCGCAGGTTCGCGTCGCGCAGGTCCGCGCCGATCAGGTCGGCCGTGCGGAGGTCGGCGCGCGAGAGGTCGGCGGCGATCAGGTAGGCGCCGCGGAGGTTGGCCCCGCGCAGGTTCGTCCCGGAGAGGCGGGCGCCCATGAGGTCCGCGCCCCGGTGGTTCTTCTTGCGGCCCGGGACCTTGGCGCGGACCAGCTCGCTGGTCTCCAGCAGCAGCGTGTTGATCCGCCCGCGCAGGGCCGCGACGTCCAGAGCGGCGAGGGCGCCGGCGTCGGCGCGCGTCCACTCCTGCGTCTCGGAGAGCAGGCGGCGCAGGCCGGGGTGGACCGGGGCCGCGTCGGGGAGGCCCAGTGCCTGGTCGATGTAGAAGAGCAGCTCGTGCAGCTGTCGCATCACCGGGAAGACGTCGAACATCTCCCCGCGGGTCTCGGGGTGCGTGCGCCAGTCGCGGCCGCCGAAGGTGACCTGGGAGACCTGCTGCCCCGCGCCGAAGCAGTCGAAGACGGTGCAGCCCCGGAAGCCCTCGTCGCGCAGCCGGGTGTGGATGCCGCAGCGGAAGTCTTGACGGAGGTTCTTGCAGGGGGTTCCGGCGGGCTTGTTCACGGCGAAGTCGTTGGACTTGGCGAACGGCAGGGCGACGCAGCAGAGCGCGAAGCAGTTCGCGCAGTCGGCTCGGAGGAGGGGCAGGCTCTCGGACACGCCTTCATTGTCGCCGGTCGGAGGCGGTCAGGCGCATCCGGTGGACGCTCCAGGGCACGCCGTCGACGACCTCGACCGCTTCGAGGGTCGCCGTCGTGCGGAAGCCGAGCTTCTCGTAGATGCGCAGCGCCGCAGTGTTGTGGGTCCAGACGCCCAGGCGGATCTCGGGCAGGGCCAGCTCGTCGAAGCCGACGGAGACGGCGAGCGAGACGAGCAGCTCGCCCAGTCCCCGGCCGCGGGCTCCGGGGGCGATCAGGACGCGGCCGAGGCGGCCGTCGGCGAGGGAGACGTGCCCCAGCGGGGTGCCGAGCGAGGGGCCGAGCGACGGGCCGAGCGACGGGCCGAGCGACGGGCCGAGCGACGGGCCGAGCGACGGGCCGTCAGTCGTGCCGTCAGTCGTGCCGGCCGGGGTGCCGAGCGTGGCGCCGGTGCGGGTGGCGTCGGTGGTGGCGTCAGGGGACACGGCGGTCCATGCGCGGCGGCCGGGTTCGGCGGCGTAGGCGGCGAGCTGGGCGTCGTCCAGGGGCCAGGTGAAGTTAGGTCCCGCCCAGGTCATCAGGGCGGTGGGGTCCGGGATCCAGCTGCGCAGCACGGGGGCGTCGGTGGATGGGCGGAAGGAGCGCAGGGCGAGCGGCTGCGGGATGGTCATGCGGCAAGTCTGCTCCGCGGGAAGGGGGTTGATCGAGAGGGAGGGGGCGGCGAGCATCGCCGTATGACAGAAGTGATCGCAGTCGCCGTCATCACCCTGCTCGCCGTGATCAGCCCGGGCGCCGATTTCGCCATGGTGGTCCGCAACAGCTACCTCTACGGGCGGCCCACCGGGCTGTTCGCCGCCGCCGGGGTCGCGGCCGGTGTGCTGGTGCACGTCTCGTACACGATGCTGGGGGTCGGCCTGCTGATCGCCTCCTCCACCGCGCTGTTCACCGTGATCAAGCTGGCGGGGGCGGCGTACCTGGTGTGGATCGGGATACGGACCTTCCGCGCGCGGGCCGAGGTGACCGTGGACCTGGAGTCGAAGCCGCAGCTGACGCGACTGGGGGCGATGCGGTCGGGGTTCCTGACCAACGTGCTCAACCCGAAGACGACGCTGTTCGTGGTGTCGACCTTCACGCAGGTGGTCGATCCGGGTACGCCGCTGTGGCAGCAGGCCGGCTACGGGCTGTTCATGTCGGCGGCGCACCTGGGCTGGTTCGGGGCGGTGGCGGTGTTCTTCTCCGTCTCCGGTCTGCGCGAACGGATGCTGAGGGCGCAGAAGACGCTGAACCGGGCCATCGGGTCGGTGCTGGTGGGGCTGGGGGTGGGGCTGGGGTTCGCCCGCTGAGCCTGAGCCTGAGCCTGTGCCGGGGCTGGTGGCCGTGGTTACCAGTCGGTAGCGTGGCCTGTATGGGCGCTGCCGAGGGGTTCTTCGAACGACGTGATGCCGGGCGGTTCACCGCCACCGAGTACACGCGCGGCCCGTGGGACGCGGGCTCGCAGCACGCCGGTCCGCCGGCGGCGTTGCTCGGGCGGGCCGTCGAGGAGCGGCCGGGTGCGCGCGCGGACATGCGGATCGCCCGGATCACCTACGAGATCCTGCGCCCGGTGCCGATCGGCGAGCTGGAGGTCACCACCACCGTGCTGCGCTCCGGCCGCAGCACCGAGGTGGTCGAGGCCGCGATCGCCCCGATCGCCCCGGTGGGGGCCGCGCCCGTGATGCTGGCGCGCGCCCTGCGGATCCGGGTCGCCGAGGAGTCCGTACCGGCCGTGGTGAGCGGGCCGCAGCTGCCGACGCCCGGGGAGGTGGAGGTGACGCCGTTCTTCCCGGTGCCGTGGGAGACCGGCTACCACTCGGCCATGGAGACCCGGTTCACCGAGGGCGCCTTCGTCGAACCGGGCCCCGGCACCTGCTGGATGCGGATGAAGGTGCCGCTGATCGCCGGGGAGGAGACCCGGCCGCTGGACCGGGTGCTGATCGCGGCCGATTCGGGCAACGGGATCAGCGCGGTGATGGACATCGGGGCCTACGTCTTCATCAACAGCGACCTGACCGTCCACCTGCACCGCCATCCGGTGGGCGAGTGGGCGTGCGTGCAGGCCCGTACGAGCGTGGACGCGGCCGGCATCGGTCTGGCGGACGCGCAGCTGCACGACGAGAAGGGCCCGATCGGGCGGAGCGCGCAGAGCCTGTTCGTGGCGCCGCGTTCCTAGCCGTGGCCCTGGGCTCGGGGTCCTGGGCCCTGGGTCCTGAGCCCTGGGTCCTGAGCCCGGGGTCCTGGGCCCGGTGTCCGTCCGGGTTCACGGGTCGCCTCAACCCGCCTCCGTGGCGCGGGAGTCGGTGTGGCAGGCTCGTGCGGATGGAGGCCCTGAGAGACGTCGACCCCGCCCAGATCGGGGCGCATGCGCTGCTGGCCCGGCTCGGTGCCGGGGGGATGGGACAGGTGTACCTCGGGCGGTCGCCCGGTGGGCGCCTGGTCGCGGTGAAGGTGATCCGGGACGAGATCACCGGGCATCCGGAGGCGCTGGCCCGGTTCCGGCGCGAGGCCGAGACGGTGCGTGCGGTGCGGTCGGCGTACACGGCGAACCTGATCGACGCGTCGCTGGCGGCGGCGCCGTACTGGCTGGCGACGGAGTACGTGGCGGGGCCGACGCTCGGTCATGCCGTGGCCGAGCGCGGGGGCCTGCCGGCGGACACCTGCCTGCGGTTGTTCGCGGCCCTGGCCGAGGGGCTGGCGAGCGTGCACGGGTACGGGGTGACGCACCGGGACCTGAAGCCGCAGAACGTCATCCTGGGCGCGCAGGGGCCGCAGCTCATCGACTTCGGTATCGCGCGGGGCGTGGGCGAGACGGCCCTCACGCAGGACGGGCACGCTCCGGGGACGCCGGGGTACACGGCGCCGGAGGTGTTGCGGGGCGCGGAGGCCGGGGCCGCGGCGGACGTCTTCGCCCTGGGCGCGACGATGGCGTACGCGGCGACCGGGCGTCCGCCGTACGGTACGGGCGACGCGGCGACGGTGAGCTACCGGGCGGTGCACGAGCCGGTCGACCTGGCCGGGGTGGCACCGGGTCTGGCGGCGCTGATCGGGGCGTGCGTGGCGAAGGACCCGGCGGAGCGCCCGGACCCGGCGGAGATCGTCCGCCGCTGCGGGGTGCGGGACGCGCTGGTGGACGACCCGGTGTACGCGGGGCTGGGGACGCTGGGCGAGCCCGTGCCGGTGCACGAGATGCGGACGCAGGGACCTGGGGTGGTGCGCGGCTACACCCCCACCCAGGGCGCGGTCACGGCCGCGTCGCCGCAGCGGGGGCGCACGGGCGTCTGGGTTGCCGCCGGAGTCGTGTTGGCCGTTATGGCCGGCGTGGCGGTGTGGAAGCTGCCGCTGGGGGGCCAGGGCGGCGCGGACGACCGGGCCGGCGGACGCACGCCCGCTGGACAGACGCCCGCCGGACAGGCGCCTGCTGGGCAGACACCCGCCGCCGGGCAGACGCCGCCGGCTGCCGGGCAGAGCCCCGGGGGATCCGCGGCGCAGTCCCCGGCCGGCCCGCCCACGTACATCAGGCAGACCGAGCCCAATCTGGACGACTACAACCCCATCCACCGCACCTGCACCAGGGACGCGGAAGAGCGCGGCATCCTGGACTTCCAGACCGCGCTGCCCCGGACCATGGACGACCCGGAGCTGGCGTCGGGCAGAGTGAAGATCGGGTACCGGGTCAAGAACGCCCTCCCCGATGTACCGCCGTACTACGTGGCCGTCGTCGTGAAGCCGCAGCACGAGGTCGACGAGAACGGCCGGTCCACCGCCGTGACCGACAACCGGCAGCTCGGATTCGTTGCCAAGGCCCGGGACCTGTACGAAGGTGACGAGGTGGACTGGAAGTACGCCACGTACCCGGACGACTTCTCGATGCAGCTGAACGGCAAGACCGTCAAAGCGCCTCCACTGTCGCAGGATCCCGGGGGGTGGACGGTGGTGTTCCGGCATGCCGTATCGGATACGGAACACAGGAGCATTGCCTGTGATGGGTTCGACAGCGGACCGCAAAAGGGATGAATCCGACACGTAGTGGTGAATCCCAGTGAAAGAACGCTCGATGGGGGAGGGTTGACGAGTGCGCAGATTTTGGGTGATCGGCGGGATCAGCTTCGGGGCGTGCCTGTGCTTCGTCGCTCTCCTCGTGGTCGGCACGTACTCCGCCGCTGCGGGCATCGCGACTGCCGGCGGTCGCCCCGTCGGTCTCGCCAAGGGGGCGGTCCCCAGCAAGTACCAGGCACTGGTGCAGAAGTGGGGCGTGCTCTGCCCGACCCTGAGCCCGGCGATCCTCGCCGCCCAGCTGTATTCCGAGAGCGGCTGGGACCCGCACATCGTCAGTCCCGCCGATGCGCGCGGTATCGCTCAGTTCATCCCCGGTACCTGGGCCACCCATGGGATCGACGGTGACGGTGACGGCGACCGTGACATCTGGGACCCGAACGACGCCATTCCTTCGGCCGCTTCCTACGACTGCTCTCTCGCCCGGTACGTGAGCAAGGTTCCCGGAGACCCCGTCACGAACATGCTGGCCGCCTACAACGCCGGGCCCGGTGCGGTGATGCGGCACCAGGGCGTGCCGCCGTACAAGGAGACCCAGGGGTACGTGAAGGCGATCACGACGCTGGCGAAGAGCTTCGAGCGGCCCGTGGGGCGGGTGGCGCCCTCGCAACAGGCGGCCGGGGCCATCTACTTCGCGCAGAAGCAGCTGGGCACGCCGTACCTGTGGGGCGGCAACGGTACGCCCGACCAGGGCGGGCGGTTCGACTGCTCGGGGCTGACCAAGGCCGCGTACGAGACGGTCGGGATCGAACTGCCGCGCGTGGCCAACGACCAGTACAACGCCGGTCCGCACCCCTCCCGCGAGGAACTCCTGCCCGGAGACCTGGTGTTCTTCTCCGATGATCTGACGAACTCTCGCGAGATCCGGCACGTCGGGCTCTACGTGGGCGGCGGATACATGATCAACGCCCCGTACACGGGAGCGGTCATCCGCTTCGACAAGATCGACACTCCCGACTACTTCGGGGCGACCCGTGTCACGAAGGACGGGGCGGCGTCCCTCCCGGTGCGGGCGGCGGCCGGGCGGCCGTCCTAGCAACTCTCCGTGATGCAAAGGCCCTGAGCTGCGACGACCAGTCACTCTTCGATAACGTTGCCGTGATCATTCGGTGGAGAGTGGAACCCGGCTGTCAGAACGGGCGTTCCATGAACGCGGGGGTTGATCAAGTGGGTGTCGAAGGGGCGCACACCCGGATGCGTCCGCAGGGGAACCACGGCAAGAGCAAGGGGCCGCATCACCATGGCTGGACTCACAACAGGTGGGCCGAACGTGGATGTCAGCCTGCTGTACGAGGTCAACGGAGCGGCCCGGCGGGCCCCCTCGTGGCTGGACACGGCCGTGAGCCTGGCCGGTGAGTACGGGATCCTGCTGGCCCTGGTGCTGCTCGTGCTGTGGTGCTGGCGCGGCGCCCGGCGCCAGGACGGGACCGCCGCCGTCGAATCCTGCACCGCGCTCGTGTGGGCCCCGCTCGCTGCGGGCCTGGCGCTGCTCGTGAACGTACCGTTGCGTGAATTCGTCGGCCGCCAGCGGCCGTTCCGCCAGCACGAGGGGCTGCAGGTGCTCGACCCCGGCTGGGGCGTGGGGCTCGCGAACACCGAGTACTCCTTCGTCAGCGGCCACACCACCGTCGCGATGGCCCTGGGAGTGGGCCTGTTCGTCGCGAACCGGAAGGTGGGGATCCTGGGGATCGGGCTGGCCCTGGCGGAGGGTCTCTGCCGCGTTTACATGGGCCTCCACTACCCGACCGACGTGATCGGTGGGCTCGCGCTCGGCACCGCCGTGGCCCTCGTGCTCGCGCCGCTCGCGCTGGCCGTGCTGAACCCGCTGGTCCGGACGGTCGCAGACTCCCCGCGCTTCGGGGCGCTCGTACGGGCCGGGGACCGTTCCCGGCCCCAGCCGGTCGACCTCGCGCAGCCCCAGAACCCGCCCGCGGGCCGGCGTACGCAGGACAACGACCTCGCCGCCTGACGGCCCGGATTCCTGACGGCCCGGCATCCTGACGGCCCGGCTTCCCGAGGCCGGACTTTCCGGCGGCCGGAGCACTTGGCGGCCGGACAGCTGACGGCCGGACTGCTGCCGGCGGTACCCCGCCTGCTGGGTCAGCCCGTTCCGTACGAGTCCCATACGGCGAGCAGCGCGGCCGTCAGGAGGCACAGTGCGGCCACCCCGAAGCACAGCCGGACCGCCCGCGGGCGGGGCCGGGGCGTCACTGGTCACCCGCGTCGGTGCCGCCCTCGCGGCGGTAGCGCGAGCGCAGCCACAGTCCGGTGGTCAGGGCGGCGGCGGAGGTGAGCCCGATGGCCAGGGCCACGTCGGCCGGGCTGTCCGCCGAGCCCACGGGTCTGGCCCAGGCCGCGGCGGCCGGGGCGAACGCGATGAACAGGGCCCAGAGGAGGGCCGCGAGGCGGGCTGCGGAACCTGGCATGAGTCAAGGGCATCCGCTGCGACGCCCCCCGGCCAGCCGGGCCGTCCGAACGGGCGAGAGCACCGTCCGGGGCCCGTCTCGGCCAGACCGACGCGACCCCTACTAGGGCGTCTCCGGGCCGTCGTGGCCGGCGGCGTCCTTGCGGGCCAGGTCGCGGGAGCGGCGGGCCGGCCCCTTCCAGCCGCAGGAGCAGACGGCCAGGCAGAACGATCCGCGGTCGGCGGTGGAGGTGATGTGGGCGGTCGGCGGCTGTGGCTGCGGCTGTGGCTGCGACTGCGGCCGCGGCAGCGGTACGGCGTCGAGCGGAGGGACCGGGGTCGCGTCGATGTGCGGTTCCACTTCTCCACCGTACCCGGGGCCGGCGGCGGGCGGGGAGGGAGTGGCCCGTGACGGGAAACCCTGGGCCTCGTTATCCGGAGCGGGTGGGGACCTCGGGCAAGCAGCGGTCATGCGTTGGGGGTTGGCAGGCGATGGTGGTACACCGGCACAGGCTGCTGCGCGAACGCGCGGCTGAGGTGGTGCTCGCCGCCGGAGTCACCCTGGCGGTCACGGCGACGGGCGGGTGCGCCGGCGGCGGCGGAAGCGACGACCGGTCCCCGGCGGAAGCGGCCTCGGTGGTCCGTGGGGCTGCGGACGCCCTGGCGCGCACGGGCAGCGCCCGCGCCCGTACGGCCATGGAGATGGCCACGGGCGGGACCCGGGTCACCATCCGCGGCGAGGGCGGCGTCGACTTCAAGAAGCGGATGGGGCAGCTCCTGGTGCTGCTGCCGGCCGACGTGAAGGGCGAGGACGAGCACCGTCCCATCACCGAGCTCCTCGTGCCGGGCGCGCTCTACATGAAGAACCGCGGCGCGGGCGTACCCGCCGACAAGTGGGTGCGCGTCGACACGACGACCCTCGCCGACGGGAACCTGGTCACCGGCGGGGCCACCGACCCGCTGATCGCGGCCGAGCTGCTGCGGGCCGCACAGGAGGTGACGTACGTCGGGGAGACCGAGGTGGCGGGCACCAAGGTGCGGCACTACCGGGGGACCACCGACATCGGGCGGGCCGCCGTGAGCGCGTCGGCGGAGATGCGCGGGGCACTGGCGGCCGCGGCGAAAGGGTTCAGCAAGGACACGGTCCCCTTCGACGCCTACCTGGACGAGGAGGGGCGGCTGCGGAAGGTCAGGCACCGCTTCACGTACGTCAACAATGGCGTGATCGATGTGTCATCGACCACGCTGCTGTACGGATTCGGGACGCCGGTGACCGTCGTATTGCCCGCGAGCGGGGACATTTACGCCGGAAAGATCGCCGACTAGCGGGGCGGGCGGTCCGGGAGCGGCGCGATCGGGCCATGGCCGGGTATCCGGAAATGGTCCATCCGTGTCATGCGGCGGGAGGGGCGTCCTCCCTACGCTGAGAACCCGGCGCCGGCAAGTGGTGCGGCATGACCGATGACGGCCGGTGGCCGGTGGCAGATTGAGGTGACACGCGTGACTCCCGCAGGCGGTACGACGGTGCAGGACCACGTGGCGCTCGCCGAGATCGAACTGTGCGGTGAGCTGATCATCGCCGCGTCCGCGGCCGCCGAGGACCGGCTGAGCCTGGACCGCATCGACGAGGTCCTGCTGGGCCGCTAGGCCGCGTGCCACGCCCGCCCCCGGCGCGGGGTGCCGCGCCGGGCCCGCGGCGTGCGGGCCGGCGGCGGGGCCGGAGGCTCAAGTGCGCAGGAGCCGCGCGATGGCCTTGGTGGCCTCCTCGACCTTGGCGTCGATCTCCGTCCCGCCCTTGACCGCCGCGTCGGCGACGCAGTGGCGCAGGTGCTCCTCCAGCAGTTGGAGCGCGAAGGACTGGAGCGCCTTCGTGCTCGCCGAGACCTGCGTGAGTATGTCGATGCAGTAGACGTCCTCGTCGACGAGCCGCTGGAGGCCGCGGATCTGCCCCTCGATCCGGCGCAGCCGCTTGAGGTGCTCGTCCTTCTGGTGGTGGTAGCCGTGGACGGTCCCGCCGTCGTGGGAGGTGCCGGGGGCGGCCGCCGTCGCCGCCGTGGCCGCCGTGCCGGATCCGGCACCGGGGCCCTCCGCCTCGATGGTCGTCATACGTCCTCCCGTGGTCCGGAGCGAGGGGAATGCATACCCCTCATGGGTATAGGATACCGGGCTCGTGCCCGAGGGGCGGGGGCCCGTGTTCCTCACTCTGCCTGATGGAGGACACTGGGGAACCGCCGGTTAGCCGTGGCCGGGGGATGCGCCTAGCATCAGCCTGACCGAATCCAATGCACCCCGAGGACCTCACGTGCGATTTCGTCTGACCCCCAGGGAGACGAGCTTCTACGACATGTTCGCCGCATCCGCGGACAACATCGTCACGGGCTCCAAGCTCCTGATGGAACTGCTCGGAGCGGACTCGTCCGCCCGGGCCGAGATCGCGGAACGGATGCGGGCGGCGGAGCACGCGGGGGACGACGCGACACACGCGATCTTCCACCAGCTGAACTCCTCCTTCATCACGCCGTTCGACCGCGAGGACATCTACTCCCTGGCGTCGTCGCTCGACGACATCATGGACTTCATGGAGGAGGCCGTCGACCTCGTCGTCCTCTACAACGTCGAAGAACTGCCCAAGGGCGTCGAGCAGCAGATCGAGGTGCTGGCGCGGGCGGCCGAGCTGACCGCCGAGGCCATGCCGCACCTGCGGACGATGGACAACCTGACCGAGTACTGGATCGAGGTCAACCGCCTCGAGAACCAGGCCGACCAGATCCACCGCAAGCTGCTCGCGCACCTGTTCAACGGCAAGTACGACGCCATCGAGGTGCTGAAGCTGAAGCAGATCGTCGACGTGCTCGAAGAGGCGGCCGACGCGTTCGAGCACGTCGCGAACACGGTGGAGACCATCGCGGTCAAGGAGTCCTGAACCTCGTGGACACCTTCGCTCTGGTCGTGACCATCGGTGTCGCGCTCGGTTTCACGTATACCAACGGTTTTCACGACTCGGCGAACGCGATCGCGACTTCCGTCTCCACGCGGGCACTGACCCCGCGGGCGGCGCTCGCGATGGCGGCCGTGATGAACCTCGCCGGCGCCTTCCTGGGCAGCGGGGTGGCCAAGACGGTCAGCAGCGGCCTGATCGAGACGCCCACGGGCTCCACGGGCATGTGGATCCTGTTCGCGGCGCTGGTCGGCGCGATCGTCTGGAACCTGATCACCTGGTACTTCGGCCTGCCCTCGTCCTCCTCGCACGCCCTCTTCGGCGGCATGGTGGGCGCGGCCCTGGCCGGCGGCACGGAGGTCATCTGGTCCGGTGTGGTCGACAAGGTCGTCATCCCGATGTTCGCCTCGCCGGTCGTCGGCCTCGTCGCCGGTTTCCTGGTGATGGTGGCGATCCTGTGGATGTTCCGCCGCGCCAACCCGCACAAGGCGAAGCACGGCTTCCGTATCGCCCAGACCGTCTCCGCGGCCGCCATGGCCCTCGGCCACGGCCTCCAGGACGCGCAGAAGACGATGGGCATCGTGGTGATGGCCCTGGTCATCGCCGACGTCCAGTCCGCCGACGACCCGATCCCGGTCTGGGTCAAGGTCGTGTGCGCCGTGATGCTGTCGCTGGGTACGTACGCCGGCGGCTGGCGCATCATGCGCACGCTCGGCCGCAAGATCATCGAGCTGGACCCGCCGCAGGGCTTCGCGGCGGAGACCACCGGCGCCTCGATCATGTTCGGCTCGGCGTACCTCTTCCACGCGCCGATCTCCACCACCCACGTGATCACCTCGGCGATCATGGGTGTGGGTGCGACGAAGCGCGTGAACGCGGTGCGCTGGGGCGTCGCCAAGAACATCATCCTGGGCTGGTTCATCACGATGCCGGCCGCGGCCCTGGTCGCCGCAGTCAGCTTCTGGATCGTGAACCTGGCCTTCGGCTAGCGCTGCTGCCGCCCCCTGCTGGGGGTCCGGGGGTCATTCCCCGGGGGATGCGGTATCGCGGTGCCGGCCGCGGCCCTGGTCGCCGCGGTCGGCTTCTGGATCGTGAACCCGGCCTTCGGTCAGCGGTACGCGCCCGCGGCGCGCGGGCACGAAAGCGGGCCGGCTCCCCCCACCCAGGGGGAGCCGGCCCTCTTTTCTTTCTTCCGTCCCGCGGTGGCACCGCCATGCAGCACCGCGGGACGTCTCGCACATCTCTTTAGCCGAAGCGGCCGGAGATGTAGTCCTCGGTCGCCTGCACGGACGGGTTCGAGAAGATCCGGTCCGTGTCGTCGATCTCGATGAGCTTGCCGGGCTGGCCGACCGCCGCGAGGTTGAAGAAGGCGGTGCGGTCGGAGACGCGGGCGGCCTGCTGCATGTTGTGCGTCACGATGACGATCGTGAAGCGCTCCTTGAGCTCGCCGATCAGGTCCTCGATCGCCAGGGTGGAGATCGGGTCCAGGGCCGAGCAGGGCTCGTCCATCAGCAGGACCTGGGGCTCGACCGCGATGGCGCGGGCGATGCACAGACGCTGCTGCTGGCCGCCGGAGAGGCCGGAGCCGGGCTTGTTCAGGCGGTCCTTGACCTCGTTCCAGAGGTTGGCGCCCTGGAGGGACCGCTCGACGATGTCGCCGAGTTCGGACTTCTTGAAGTTGCCGTTCAGCCGCAGGCCCGCCGCCACGTTGTCGAAGATCGACATGGTGGGGAAGGGGTTGGGGCGCTGGAAGACCATGCCGACCGTGCGGCGGACCGCGACGGGGTCCACGCCGGCGCCGTACAGGTTCTCGTCGTCCAGCATCACCTTGCCCTCGACGCGGCCGCCGGGGGTGACCTCGTGCATGCGGTTCAGGGTGCGCAGGAAGGTCGACTTTCCGCAGCCGGAGGGGCCGATGAAGGCCGTCACCGAGCGGGGTTCGACGGTCATCGAGATGTCGTCGATGGCCTTGTGGCTGCCGTAGAAGGCGGACAGTCCGCTGACGTCGATTCGCTTCGCCATGGGGTCACTTCGCTTTCATACAGTCGCGTCAGCGACCGGTCTTCGGGGCCTTCCAGCGGGCGATGCCGCGGGCCACCAGATTGAGGATCATGACGAAGGCGATCAGGACGAGCGCTGCGGCCCATGCCCGGTCGTAGGAGGCGTCACTGCCGACCTTGTACTGCTCCCAAATGTAGAGCGGGAGCGAGGACTGGGCGCCTTCGAAGGGGTTGCCGTTGATCAGCTGGGTGCCGAAGACCAGCAGCATGATCGGGGCGGTCTCGCCGGCGATGCGGGCGACGGCCAGCATCAGGCCGGTGGCGATGCCGCCGATGGCGGTGGGGAGGACGACCTTGAGGATCACGCGCCATTTCGGTACGCCGAGGGCCAGAGCGGCCTCGCGCAGCTCGTTGGGGACGAGCTTGAGCATCTCCTCGGTGGAGCGGACCACGACGGGCATCATCAGGATCGACAGGGCCATCGCGCCGGCGAAGCCGGAGGGGCCGAAGCCGAGTGCCAGGTTCCACGTCGTCAGGATGAACAGGCCCGCGACGATGGACGGGATGCCGGTCATGACGTCGACGAAGAAGGTGACGGCCTTGGCGAGCCTGCCCTTGCCGTACTCGACCAGGTAGACGGCGGTCAGCAGGCCGATCGGGGCCGCGAGCAGGGTGGCCAGGGCGATTTGCTCGATGGTGCCGAGCAGCGCGTGGTAGACGCCGCCGCCCTCCTCGAAGCTGGTCACGCCGTTCATCGAGTGGGTGAGGAAGTCCCCGGTGAGGACCTTCACGCCGCGGCTGACGGTGGTCCAGATCAGCGAGAGCAGCGGGATCACGGCGAGGACGAAGCAGACCCACACGACGGAGGTCGCGATGCGGTCCTTGGCCTGGCGGCGGTTCTCGACCACCGCGCTGGCGGTGTACGTGATCACGACGAACAGGAGGGCCGCGATCAGACCCCACTGGATCTTGCTCTGGAGGCCGAAGGCGAGGCCGATGCCGCTGCCGAGGGCGATCGAGAGGACCGCGATGCCGGCCGGGGCCCAGCGGGGCAGGCCGCCTCGGGTGAGGCCGGCGGGAGCGGCGGACCGGGGGGCCCGGGAGGGGCGCTGGTCCTGGACTGCGTGGCTCATCAGGCGTTCGCCCCCGAGAAGTCCTTGCGGCGAGCGATGATCAGGCGAGCTGCACCGTTGACCAGCAGGGTGAGCAGGAAGAGGACCAGACCGGAGGCGATCAGCGCGTCCCGGCCGAACTCGTTGGCCTCGTCGAACTTCGCGGCGATGTTCTGCGCGAACGTGCCGCCGCCCGGGTCGAGGAGGTGACCGGAGATCAGGAAGCTCGGCGACAGGACGGTGGCGACGGCCATGGTCTCGCCGAGCGCGCGGCCGAGGCCGAGCATCGAGGCGGAGATGACGCCGGAGCGGCCGAAGGGGAGCACGGACATCCGGATGACCTCCCAGCGGGTCGCGCCGAGGGCCAGGGCGGCCTCCTCGTTCATGCGCGGGACCTGGAGGAAGACCTCGCGGCTGACGCTGGTCACGATCGGCAGGATCATGATCGCGAGCAGGATGCCGACGGTGAACAGCGAGCGGGCGACGCCGACCTGGGTCTTGTCGAAGACGTAGGTCCAGCCCATGTACTCGTCGAGCCAGAAGTTCAGGCCCGCCAGCTGCGGGACGAGGAAGAGCGCGCCCCAGATGCCGTAGACGATCGACGGCACGGCGGCCAGCAGGTCGACCACGTAGGCGATGGGCGCGGCCAGCTTGCGCGGCGCGTAGTGCGAGATGAACAGCGCGATGCCGACGGCGATCGGAACGGCGATGGCCATCGCGATGATCGAGCTGACGATGGTGCCGAAGAGGAGGACGGCGATGCCGAAGACGGGCGGGGTGGCCGACGCGTTCCAGTCGAAGGTGGTGAGGAAGTTCCCCTCGTTCTTCGACAGGGCGATCGAGGCGCGGTAGGTGAGGAAGACGGCGATCGACGCCATGATCACCAGGAGCAGGATGCCGGATCCCTTGGAGAGCCCGGCGAAGATCTTGTCACCGGCGCGGCCGGTGGACCTCGTGCTCGCGGAGACGGGCGGAGCCGTGTCTATCTGGACGGGTGTGGTGGAAGCCATGGTCTTTCCGGTCTGTGTGGGGGGCAGGCCCCCTGGCGGCGGTGCACCGGATTCCCCCGGGTGGAGGGGAAGGGGCTCCGGGACCGGCCCGCCCGCGTCCCCGGACGGGGGAGGGGGCGGACCGGGCCTCGGAGCTCGGGACTAGCTCAGCGAGTTGATGACCTCGCGGACCTTGGCGTTGATCTCGGCCGGGATGGGCGCGTAGCCGTTCTCCAGGAGGATCTTCTGGCCCGCGTCGGACGCGGTGTAGTTGAGGAAGGACTTGACGGTCGGCAGGGTCTCCGCCTTGTTGCCCTTGTCGCAGACGACCTCGTAGGTGACCAGGACGATCGGGTACGCGCCCTCGGCCTTGGTGGTGTAGTCGAGCTTGAGCGCCAGGTCCGAGCCGGTGCCGGCGATCTTGGCGGCGGCGATGGCCTTGGAGGCGTTCTCACCGGTGGCCTTGACCGGGGCGGTGGCGCCCGTGTTCAGGTCGACCGTCTTGATGCCCTGGGCGCTGGCGTAGGAGAGCTCGAAGTAGCCGATGGCACCGTCGACCTGCTTGACCTGGGTCGCGACACCGGAGGAGCCGGAGGCGCCGAGGCCGCCCGGGGCCGGCCACTTCTTCGCGGCCTCGTACGGCCAGGCGTCACCGGCGGTGGCCTTGAGGTACTTGCCGAGGTTCTCGGTGGTGCCCGAGTCCTCGGAGCGGTGGAAGTGCTGGATCGGGGTGGAGGGAAGCGTGACGCCGGGGTTCAGCTTCTTGATCGCCTCGTCGTCCCACTTCTTGATCTTGTCGTTGAAGATGTTGGCGATCGTGGCGGCGTCGAGGTTCAGCTTGTCCACACCCGCGATGTTGAAACCGAGGGCGATCGGGCCGCCGACCATCGGCAGGTCGATGCCCTGGCCGCCGGTGCAGATCTTCTTGGACTCCTCGACCTGCTCCGGCTTCAGCGCCGAGTCGGAGCCGGCGAAGCCGACGGTGCCCTGGTTGAAGGCGACGATGCCCTCACCGGAGGAGGAGGACTTGTAGTTCACCTCGACGCCGGAGCAGGCGGCCATGTAGTTCTTCACCCACAGGTCGACCGCGTTCTTCTGCGCGGAGGAGCCGGAGGCGAGCAGCTTGCCCTTGGCGCCGTCGCACTTGATGTCGCCGGCCGGCGCGGCGGCCTTGGTGGCGCCGTCGCCGGTCTTGGTGTTGTCGTCCGAGCCGCACGCCGTGAGGACCAGGGCGCCGGACACGACAAGCGCACCGAGGGCGGAGGCACGAAGCATGTTCTTGCGCTGAAGCTTCACTTTCGGGTGTTCCTTCCAGAAGCCGCCGGCCGCTTTCCGTTCGTACCGGGCGGCGTGCGAAGAGGACTACTGCGTCGGGTGCCCGGGCGGGCCGCTCCCTCTGCGGGCCGACCTCTCCGTGCACGACCGAAATTAGGCAGAACAGGTGAAGCAGCCGACCGGCCCGAGTGAACGGAGGGTGAACCGTGGCGGACGACCCGGTGCGTTCCGGCGCGTCCGCCCACGGTCGCCATCATCCGTTATCCCGCCGTTACCGCGGTGTGCCCGCGGGCTCCCGGAGCCACAGGTGCTGGAAGTCCGCCCGGGCCGCCTCGACCTCGTGGCGCTGGTCGGCGTGCAGGACCCCTAAGGCGTAGGCCGTGGCGGGCGCGATGCGCGGGGTACGGGCCGCGGTGGCGGAGGCGGCGGCGGCCTCGGCGGCGTCGCGGTGGCGGTCCAGGGCCTCACTCGCGGCCGCCGGCCGGCGCACGTCCTCGCCGAGGACCTCCTGCGCGTACCGGTGGACCCGCAGGAGGCGGCGTACCTCGTGCCAGAGGCCGTCGTGGTCCGCGTCGTACGGGCTCGGCGTCGCCTCGCGGGCGCCGGTCGGCGGCAGCGCCGCCACTGCGGCCGACAGGCGGGATTCGGCCACGGCCGCGAGGGGGACGAGGACCTCCCCGACCCGCCCGCGAGCCGCGACGGCGTCGAGCGGGACCTCGGAGGCCAGGAGCGCCACCGCGTCCGCCACCGCGTGGAAGCGGGACGAGCCGAGCGCCTGGAGGGTGGCCGAGTGGGCGCGCGTGCGGGCGAGGGTCAGCTGGCGGTCGAGCAGTGCTCCCGCGCGCGCCGAGCCCACCGTCAGCGCGCCGGCCGAGCCGCGCGGCGCGGGGAGCTGCGGGGACCCCGACAGCCGGTGCAGCGCGGCCGTGAGCCGGGCCAGCCGGGCGGCGTACGCGTGCTCGTCCGCCAGCGTCGAGGACAGCCACACCAGCTCGGTGCGCAGTCCGTCCGCCCAGGACGACTCGGTCACCACCCGGAACGTGGCCAGTGATCCGCTGATGCGGCGCGCGGCCCCCCGCAGGCTGCGCGCCGCGCCGCTGCTCTCCGCGGCGTCGGCCCCGCTCTCCTCGTGCAGACGCAGGCCGCGCAGGAACGCAGTGGCCTGCGAACGCAGGTACGTGCCCAGCACGTCACCTGCGTCCGGCTCCCCGGCCTGCGGGTTACGGTTTTGCTGAGCCACGCCGGCGCCTCCGGGCGTCTATGAGCGTCTCCTGTACGTGCCGCAGCGGCTGTCCGTCCGCGTCCGTGCTGTGCCGTGTCCATTCACCGTCCGGGCCCAGATGCCAGGAGGAGGTGGCGTCGGACATCCCGGTCTCCAGCATCCGGTCCAGTGCCGCGCGGTGGGCCGGGTCGGCGACCCTGACCAGTGCCTCGATACGGCGGTCGAGGTTGCGGTGCATCATGTCGGCGCTGCCGATCCACACCTCGGGCTCGCCTCCGTTGCCGAAGGCGAAGACCCGGGAGTGCTCCAGGAAGCGGCCCAGGACCGAGCGGACCCGGATGTTGTCCGAGAGCCCGGGCACCCCCGGGCGCACCGCGCAGATGCCGCGCACCCAGATGTCGACGGGCACCCCCGCCTGGGAGGCCCGGTAGAGCGAGTCGATCAGGGCCTCGTCGACGATCGAGTTCATCTTCAGGCGCACGTACGCGGGGCGGCCGGCCCTGTGGTGGGCGGCCTCCTTGTCGATGCGGGCGATCAGTCCGTCGCGCAGCGAGCGGGGGGCCACCAGCAGGCGGCGGTAGGTCTCGCGGCGGGAGTAGCCGGACAGCCGGTTGAAGAGGTCGGAGAGGTCCGCGCCGACCTGCGGGTCGGCGGTGAGCAGGCCGAGGTCCTCGTAGAGCCGGGCGGTCTTGGGGTGGTAGTTGCCGGTGCCCACGTGGGAGTAGCGGCGCAGGGTGTCGCCCTCCTGGCGGACGACGAGCGACAGCTTGCAGTGGGTCTTGAGGCCGACGAGCCCGTAGACGACGTGGCAGCCGGACTCCTCCAGCTTGCGCGCCCACTTGATGTTGGCCTGTTCGTCGAAGCGGGCCTTGATCTCGACGAGTACGAGGACCTGCTTGCCGGAGTCGGCCGCGTCGATCAGGGCGTCCACGATCGGGGAGTCGCCGGAGGTGCGGTAGAGCGTCTGCTTGATGGCGAGGACGTCCGGGTCGGCGGCTGCCTGCTCCAGGAAGGCCTGCACCGAGGTGGAGAAGGAGTCGTACGGGTGGTGCAGCAGCACGTCCCGCTCGCGCAGCGCGGCGAAGATGTCGGGCGCGTGCGCGGACTCGACCTCGGCGAGGTCGCGGTGGGTGCCGGCGACGAACTTCGGGTACTTCAGCTCCGGGATGTCCAGCGAGGCGATCCCGAAGAGCGCGGTCAGGTCGAGGGGCCCGGGCAGCGGGTACACCTCGGAGGCGTTGACGTTGAGCTCCTGCACGAGGAGGTCCAGGACGCCGGGGTCGATGGACTCCTCGACCTCCAGGCGCACGGGCGGGCCGAAGCGGCGCCGCATGAGCTCCTTCTCCAGGGCCTGGAGCAGGTTCTCGGCGTCGTCCTCCTCCACTTCCAGGTCCTCGTTGCGGGTCACGCGGAACATGTGGTGCGCGAGCACCTCCATGCCGGGGAACAGCTCCTCCAGGTGCGCGGCGATGACGTCCTCCAGCGGGACGTAGCGCTGCGGGGAGGCCTCCAGGAAGCGGGAGAGGATCGGCGGGACCTTGACCCGGGCGAAGTGGCGGTGGCCGCTGACGGGGTTGCGCACGACGACAGCCAGGTTGAGGGAGAGGCCGGAGATGTACGGGAAGGGGTGCGCGGGGTCCACGGCCAGCGGGGTCAGGACCGGGAAGATCTGGTTCCGGAACAGCGTGAAGAGGCGGGCCTGCTCCTTCTCGGTGAGGTCCGGCCAGCGGATGAGGTGGATGCCCTCCTCGCCCAGCGCCGGGGAGATGTCCTGCTGGAAACAGGCGGCGTGGCGGGCCATGAGCTCGCGCGAGCGCGTCCAGATGAGGTCCAGCACCTCGCGGGGCTGCAGGCCGGAGGCCGATCGGGTGGCGACACCCGTCGCGATGCGCCGTTTGAGGCCGGCCACGCGGACCATGAAGAACTCGTCGAGGTTGCTCGCGAAGATCGCCAGGAAGTTGGCGCGCTCCAGGAGCGGGGTCGTCGGGTCCTCGGCGAGCTCCAGCACCCGCTCGTTGAAGGCGAGCCAGCTGCGCTCCCGGTCGAGGAAGCGGTCCGCGGGGAGTTCCCCGCCGTCCCTCTCGTCGTAGGCGTCCAGGTCGGAGTCGAGGTCGGGGTCGAGGCCGAGGTGCGGGCGGTGCGCGGCGATGGAGCCTATGCGGGCGTGGGCCGCGGCGCCGGTGGCCTGACCGGCGGCCTTGCCGGTGTCCCTGCCGGTGTCCTTGTCCGTGGGCTCGCCGGTGGCGGAGGCGGACGTGTGAGACGGGTGCTGTGCGGGGACCTCGGTGGGGCCGGCGCTGGGCTTGTGACTCATGACTCCATTCTTCCGCGCAAGCGGCAGGACAGGCGCGTCGGAGGTGTCGGCCGTCGGCCGGAGTCGGGGCTGCATTGGGGGAGGGTCGCAAGCGCGTCTGAATGCCCGGTTAATGGCGCATGGCTTCCCGGCTCCGGCTGGCGCACGAGTCCTTCCCGGGGGCGCAGGCATCGTGCCGGCCGGGCGTCGTGTGTCCGGGCGCGGCAACGTAGCCGGGGCGCCGCCCCGGGCCCCGCGCCCCGAACGCCCGCGCGCTGGTCGAGGCGGCGGGGCCGGGTCGGAGCGCCGGGGCCGGGTGGGGCCGGCCCGGGTCAGCTTTCCGTGCGGTACATCAGGTCGACCTCGTGGGTGGTGAAGCCGAGGCCCTCGTACACGGCGAGGGCCGCCGGGTTGTCGGCGTCGACGTAGAGCATGGCCGTCGGCAGGCCCTGGGCCGCCAGGTGCTGGAGGCCGATCGCGGTGAGGGCCTTGCCGAGCCCACCGCCCTGGGCGCCCGGGAGGACGCCGACCACGTAGACCTCGCCGAGCTGTTCCGCCTCGTGGACCTTCGTCCAGTGGAAGCCGACGAGCTCGCCGTCGCGCTCGGCGAGGAAGAAGCCCTTGGCGTCGAACCAGGGCTGCGCGATGCGGTCGTCGAGGTCACGCTGGGTGAGCGAGCCCTGCTCGGGGTGGTGGGCGAAGGCCGCCGCGTTCGCCGCGAGCCAGGCCGCGTCGTCGGTGCCGGGCAGGAAGGTCCGCACCGTCACACCGGGCGGGAGTACCGGATCGGGGAGCGGGGCGCCCTCGGCGAGGGGCCGGCGCAGCTGGCGGAGCTCGCGGAAGAGGGTCAGGCCGAGCACCTGGGCGAGGTGCCGTGCGGCCGACTTGCCGCCGTGGGCCCACACGCGCAGCCGCTTGCCGGAGGCGGCCAGCAGGGCCATTCCCATCGCCCGGCCGTGGCCGCGGCCGCGCAGCGCCGGGTGCACGAGGAGTTCGGCGGCCGGTGCCTCCACCGGGTCGGTGTCCTCCAGTTGCCCGTACGCGGCGAGCCGGCCGCCGTCGGTGAGCAGGAAGTGCCGGATGCCCGCGCGCGGTCCGCCGCGCAGCTGGAGCCTTCCCTGTTCGGACACGGCGGTGGTGCCGTCCGTACGCGCCGCGTCCTCGATCAGGTCGAGGACTGCGTCGGCCTGTTCCCCCGTCAGCTCGTCGAGGGTCTGAATCTGCCGTCCCGGCTCCAGGGCCGCGCTTGCGTCAGTCATGGAACGAGCCTACGACCGTCCCGGCCGCCGAGCGGAGAGCGGGCGCGGGATCGGTCCTTCTTCTGCGTGTAACCAACGCGATACCCGTTACCCCCTGGTAGAGCTACGCGCGTTGACCATAGGCTTCGGCGGACCTCCCGAGCAGTATCGCTGTCCACAAAGGGGACTAAATGTCAGCGACGCCACAACGGCACCGCCGAACCCGCCGGTTGACCTTCACCGCCCTCGCCGTCACGGCCGGGGCCGGCGCGATGGTCGCCGCCGCACTGCCGGCCGGAGCCGCGAGTGGTGGCGGTGCGGCCAAGAGCCGGACCGTCGATGTGCAGATGCTGTCGTTCAACGACTTCCACGGCACCCTGGAGCCCCCGCAGGGCTCCTCCGGCAACGTGACCGAGCGTCAGGCCGACGGCACCACCAAGGCCATACCCGCGGGCGGGGTCGAGTACCTCGCGACCGCCCTGCGCGAGGCCCGCAAGGGTCACGAGTACTCCGTCACCGCAGCGGCCGGCGACATGATCGGCGGCAGCCCGATGCTGTCCGGTCTCTTCCACGACGAGCCGAGCATCGAGGCGCTGAACAAGCTGGGGCTGAACGTCTCCAGCGTCGGCAACCACGAGTTCGACGAGGGCAAGGCCGAGCTGCGCCGCATGGCGTACGGCGGCTGCCACCCGGTCGAGGGCTGCTACGAGTTCGGCAAGGAGTTCACGGGCTCGACCTTCCAGTACCTCGCCGCGAACGTCACCGACGAGAAGACCAAGCGCCCCCTGATGTCGCCCACCTACGTGTGGAAGAAGGGCGACGTGAAGATCGGCTTCATCGGCGTCACCCTGGAGGGCACTCCGGACGTGGTGACCGCCGAGGGCGTCAAGGGCCTCAAGTTCGGCGACGAGATCGAGACGATCAACAAGTACGCCGCCGAGCTGAACAAGCAGGGCGTGAAGTCGATCGTCGCGCTGATCCACGAGGGCGGTCTGCCCGCGAGCGGCGCGTACAACTACGACTGTGACGTCCCGGGCGCCGGCGCCGGCATCTCGGGCGCGATCGTGGACATCGCCAAGAACGTCGACGCCAAGGTCGACGCGCTGGTCACGGGCCACACGCACCAGGCCTACGCCTGCAACATCCCCGACCCGGCGGGCAACCCGCGCGCGGTGACCTCGGCGGCCTCCATCGGCCGCCTGTACACGGACACCACGCTCACCTACGACCGGCAGACCAAGGACATCGTCCGTACGCCGGTCACCTCCCCCAAGCCGGTCAACAAGGTCGTCACCCGGGACCAGCCCAAGGCCCCGGACATGACCGAGCTGATCCAGCGGTGGAACGCCCTGGCGGCCCCGATCGCCAACCGCCCGCAGGGCTTCATCTCGGCCGACATCCCGGGCCGCGGCTCGGCGGAGCACGAGAAGCCGCTCGGTGACCTGATCGCCGACGCCCAGCTGGAGGCGCTCGCCCCGGCGGACAAGGGCGGCGCGCAGCTGGCCCTCATGAACCCGGGCGGTATCCGCTCGGACCTCGCCTACAAGGCCTCGGGGGCCGAGGGCGACGGCGTGGTGACCTACGGCGAGTCCTTCACGGTCCAGCCGTTCACCAACATGATGAACATCGTGGACCTGACCGGCGCGCAGCTGATCACCGCGCTCCAGCAGCAGGTCAGCGGCCCGGTCAACGGCTCGAGCCCGAAGATCCTGCAGGTGTCGAAGGGCTTCACGTACACCCTCGACATGACGAAGGCGGGCGCCGACCGCATCGTCGTGGACTCGGTCCGGCTGAACGGTGAGGCGATCGACCCCGCCAGGACCTACCGGGTCGCGATGAACGAGTTCCTCGCGGGTGGCGGTGACGGCTTCACCGTCCTGAAGGAGCACAAGAACAAGCTGGTGGGCGCGTCCGACCTGGACTGCTTCAACGCCTACCTGACGAAGAACTCCTCGGCGTCCTCGCCGATCGCCCCGCCGGCGGCGAACCGGATCACCGTCATCAAGTAGTACGCGCGTACAGCACGCCCGGAGGGGGCGGCGGGCCGAACGGCCCGCCGCCCCCTCCGGCGTTCGCCCCGCACCCCCGTGGCGGGGCGGCCGCCTCACAGCGCCGCGAGGAATGCCGCGACGGCCTCGTGGACCCCCTGGGGGTCCGTGAAGGGCACGAAGTGGTCGCCGTCCAGGGGGGTGTACGAGGTCCTGGGGCGGCGCGCGACCATCGCGTCGGCGGTGTCGCGGCGCAGGGCCTGGCTGTGGATCCCGTGGAGGAGGACGGCGGGGCAGGTACTGGCGAGCCAGGCGTCCCAGTGGTCGCCCCGGCAGGCCTCGATGGAGTCGAGCATGTCCTGCGGGTGGAACGGCAGCCGCCAGCCGTCGCCGGAGGGGAGCGGGCGCAGGGCCTGCTCGACGAACCGGGCGCCCACCGGCCCGGCGGCCCGGAGGAGTTCCTCGCGGGTGGGGGCGGTGTACCGCATGCCGTGCAGGAAGTCGAAGAGGGGCCCCTCGGTGGTGGGCCGGATCTCGACGGTGGCGTCGACGCCGACGAGTGCGGAGATCCGGTCGGGGTGGGCGGCGGCGAGGTGATAGGCGTTGAGGCCGCCGAGGGAGTAGCCGAGGAGGGCCACGGGGGCTTCGAGGCCGAGGTGGTCGAGGAGGGCGACGGCGTCGGATACGTAGCCCTCGCGGCGGTAGTGCGGGGCCCGGTCGGAGCTGCCGTGGCCGCGCTGGTCGGGGGCGATGACCCGCCAGGCGTCACCGAGGTGCGCGGCGAGTCCGGCGAAGGCGACTCCTTCGGACAGGCCGCCGTGCAGGGCGAGCAGCGGGCGGCCGGCGCCACCGGAGTCCACGTAGGACAGGGTGCGTTCGTCGATCTTCATCTCGTGGCGCTGCATGGCGGTCCTCCCCGTTTCGTCGATCTGCTGATCTGCCGATGACCGAACCCTGTCAGGATTTGGGCAAGCGCGCAATACGCATGTGTAGGGCATCTGCCCAAAACGTTGCGGCGGCTACGATCCGGGCATGGGAAATCGCGAGGACCTGCTGGCCGGAGCCCGGCGCTGCCTGGAGGAGAAGGGCTATCTGCGGACGACCGTGCGCGACATCGCCACGGCCGCGGAGGTGAGCATGGCGGCGATCGGCTACCACTTCGGATCGCGCGAGGCGCTGCTCAACCAGGCGCTGTTCGCCGCGATGGAGGAGTGGGCGGCGGGCTCCGGCCGGCTGGCCGGCGAGGGTGCGACCGCGGGGGAGCGCTACGCCGACACCTGGGACCGCAAGATCCGGGACTTCGCCGAGATGCGCTGGCTCTGGCTGGCCTCCGTCGAGGCCTTCGTTCACGCGCAGTCCTCTCCCGAGCTGCTCGCGATCCTGGCCGAGGGGCAGCGCCGCAACCGCCGGATGGTGGCCGCCGCGCTGCGCGGTGTGCCGGAGGCGGAGGTCGCGGAGGAGGACGTACGCTCCCTCGGCTCGCTGCACATCGCGCTGCTGAGCGGGGTGATGGTGCAGACCCTCATCGATCCGGAGCGGGCGCCGGACGGCCGGGAGCTGCTCCGGGGGCTGCGCGAGATGACCGGGCTGCTCGAGGACTGAGCGCTACCGATGGGTAGCAAAGCTGACGTGTGCACGCCATAATCCGGCCATCACCGGGTCGGCGAAGGGGCGGGCATGCGCATCGGCACGAGCACGGGCAGGACCGCGAGCGGGGGCGGGACCGCGAGCACGGGCACGAGCGGCCCGGCCGCCGCAACGGGAATGGGCCGCCGGGCGTTCCTGGCGGGCGCACTCGCCGTGGGAGCCGCCGCCGGTCTGGGAGCCGCGTCCGGCCCCGCGTCCGCCGCGGCCCTGGGCACCCAGGACTGGATGGCCGGCCTGGGCGACGCCACCGCCCTCCAGCGGATGACCGTCCCCGGCACGCACGACTCCGGTGCGACCAAGGGCGGGCTCTACGTCGCCTGCCAGAACACCTCGATCGCCCAGCAGCTCGACTCCGGCATCCGCTTCCTCGATGTCCGCTGCCGGGTCACGGGCGGCTCCTTCGCGATCCACCACGGGTCCTTCTTCCAGGACCTGATGTTCGGGGACGTCCTCGTCGCCTGCCGGAACTTCCTCGCCGCGCATCCCGGCGAGACCGTCCTGATGCGCGTCAAGCAGGAGTACTCCGGGGAGAGCGACGCCACCTTCCGCGCCGTCTTCGACGACTATCTCGACAACCGCGGCTGGCGCCCGCTGTTCCGGATCGCCGACGCCCTGCCCACGCTCGGACAGGCCCGCGGCAGGGTGGTCCTGCTCGCCGACAACGGCGGCCTGCCGGGCCTGCGCTACGGCGACGGCAACGTCTTCGACATCCAGGACGACTGGAACGCCGAGCCCTTCGCCAAGCGCGGGAAGATCGAGAACCACTTCCGCAAGGCCGTCCAGCAGCCGGGGAAGCTCTTCGTCAACTACGTCAGCACCTCGGCCTACATGCCGCCGCGCTGGAACTCCGACCGCCTCAACCCGCAGGTGCACGCCTTCGTCGACGGCGGGGAGATGGCCGGCCGGACCGGGCTCGGCATCGTCCCCATGGACTTCCCGAACACCCGCCCGGGCCTGGTCGCCTCACTGATCCGGCACAACTGACGGATCGACCGACGGATCCACCGACGGATCGACCGACGGCTCGGACGGCGGCGGGGCCGGCGCCCCCGGGATGCGGAGCACCGCTTCCGTGCCCGGCCCGCCGTCCGTCGCCGCCCGCAGCTCCGCGCTGCCGCCCGCGCGGGCCGCCGTGCGGGCCACGATCGACAGGCCCAGCCCGCTTCCGGGCAGGGCGCGGGCCGACGGGGACCGCCAGAACCGCTCGAAGACGTGCGGCAGGTCCTCCGCCGGGATGCCCGGCCCGTGGTCCCGTACGGTCAGCTCGCCCGCCCGCAGCGTCACCTCCACCGAACCGCCCGGCGGGCTGAACTTCACCGCGTTGTCCAGGACGTTGACCACCGCCCGCTCCAGCGCCGCCGCCTCGCCCCGCACGTACCAGGGCTCCAGGTCCGAGGCGAACACCAGCTCCGGGCCGCGCAGCCGGGCCCGGGACAGCGCGGCCGCGGCGATCTCGTGCAGGGCGACCACGCCGAGCGGGCCGGGGGAGGCCGCGTCCGGCCGGGACAGCTCCTGCAGGTCCCCGATCAGCGAGGCCAGCTCCGTCATCTGCGCCTTGACCGAGGCCAGCAGCTCCCGCCGGTCGTCGGGCGGGATGGCCCGGCCGGTCTCCTCGCTGCGCGCGAGGAGCTCGATGTTGGTGCGCAGCGAGGTCAGCGGCGTGCGCAGTTCGTGCCCGGCGTCCGCGATCAGCTGGGCCTGTCGGTCCTGGGAGGAGGCCAGGGCCGCGGTCATCGAGTTGAAGGACCGCGACAGGCGGGCGATCTCGTCGTCGCCCTCGTCCGGGATCCGTACCGTCAGGTCCTCGGTGCGGGCGATGTGCTCGACGGCGTCGGTCAGCTCGTCCACGGGCCGCAGTCCCGTACGGGCCACCCACAGGCCGGCCGCGCCGGCGCCGACCACCCCGATGCCGCAGACCAGGAGCAGCACCCAGGCCAGCGTGGACAGGGGCTTGTCGATGTCGGCGAGCGGCTTGGCGACGGTCAGCGCGGCCGCCCGCCCGTCGAGCAGGGCGGGCTGGGTGTAGACGCGGACCGCCACCCCGTCGGAGGTGGTCGCGTCGTAGAGGGCGGCCCCGCGCCGCCGCTGGGCGACCTCCAGGTCGATGGCGCTGATCCGCAGGGTGCTGCGGCCGTCGATCCAGCAGTGGCTGCCGTCCGGCCGCACGATCTGCACCTGGGCGCTGAGGTTGTTGGCGGGCCGCTCCGGGAGCGCGCCGGTGACGGCCACGCAGCCGAGCGAGCGGTAGACCTGGTTGGCCTGCGCCTCGGCGTTGGTGGCGCGCAGCGCACTGTCCAGCTGGTCGCGCAGCTGGGTGCGGACCATCACCCAGGACACCGCGGCCACGCCCGCCACGGCCAGTGCCACCGCCACCGTGACCAGCAGGGCCAGCCGGGAGCGCAGCGGCAGCGCGCGGAAGCGGGCGAGCGGGTTCACTCGGGCCCGCCCTCGCCGGCGCGCAGGACGTAGCCCACCCCGCGCACGGTGTGGACCAGACGGGGCTCGCCGCCCGCCTCGGTCTTGCGGCGCAGGTACATCACGTACACGTCCAGGGAGTTGGAGCTGGGCTCGAAGTCGAAGCCCCAGACGGTCTTGAGGATCTGCTCACGGGTCAGGACCTGGCGGGGGTGCGCGAGGAACATCTCCAGCAGCGTGAACTCGGTACGGGTCAGCTCCACCGGGCGGCCGGACCGGGTGACCTCGCGGGTCGCGAGGTCCATCCGCAGGTCGCCGAAGGTCAGTACGTCCTCGGGGGCTGCGCCGCCGGCCTGCGGGGCGGCGTAGGAGCTGCGCCGCAGCAGGGCGCGGACGCGGGCGAAGAGCTCGTCGAGCTCGAACGGCTTGACGAGGTAGTCGTCGGCGCCCGCGTCGAGGCCGGTGACGCGGTCGCCGACGGTGTCGCGGGCGGTGAGCATCAGGATCGGCGTGGTGCTGCCGGCGGCGCGCAGCCGGCGGGCCGCCGTGAGCCCGTCCATCCGCGGCATCTGGATGTCCAGCACGATCAGGCCGGGGGCGTAGGAGGCCGCCTTGTCGAGGGCGTCGAGCCCGTCGACGGCGGTCTGCACGGCGTACCCCTCGAAGGCGAGGCTGCGGCGCAGGGCCTCGCGCACGGCCGGTTCGTCGTCGACGACGAGGATCCGCGCTTCGCCCTCGGCGGGGTTCATGGATGGGTCTCCCAGGTGTGGTGGCCGGCTGCGGGGTCCGCCGGGTGACGGCGCCTCCAGCGTCGCACGGCCGGCTAGAAGGACGTGCCGAAGCCGTTCGCGAAGGAGTCGCCGCCGGAGGCGCCGACCGAGCCCTTGCCGCCGGGACCGCCCTTGCGCAGGGAGTCCAGGTCGGCCTTGATCGTGTCGACGGGGATGGCGAAGCCGAGGCCGACGCTGCCCGCGGCGGATCCGGCCGAGGCGGGGGAGTAGATCGCGGAGGGCATGCCCACGATCTCGCCGTTCATGTTGAACAGGGCGCCGCCGGAGTTCCCGGGGTTGAGGGAGGCGTCGGTCTGGAGGGCCTTGTACGAGGTGGTGTTCGAGCCGGTGTCCCCGTTGAACTGCCGGCCGCCGAAGGAGAAGGGCCAGCCGTCGTCCTGCCGGCGGTCCTGCGGGGGGCTCTGCTCCGACTTGGGCACCTTCACCTCGCGGTTCAGCGCCGAGACGATGCCGCTGGTCACGGTGCCGGTGAGGCCGTCGGGGGAGCCGATGGCGACGACCTGGTCACCGACCTTGACGCTGCCGGAGTCGCCGAGCCTGGCGGGCTTGAGGCCGGACGCGCCCCGGAGCTTGATCAGGGCCAGGTCCTTGTCGGGGTCGGTGCCGACGACCTCGGCGGTGTACTTCTTGCCGTCGCTCGTCGTCACCTGGATCCCGGTGGCGCCGTCCACGACGTGGTTGTTCGTGGCGATCTCGCCGTCGGCGGAGAGCACGATCCCGGAGCCGGTGCCCTGACCGGAGCCGGTACGGGTGTCGATGCGGACGACCGAGGGGCTGACCTGCTCGGCGAGTCCGGAGACGGTGCCGGTGCTGGACTGCGAGACGTTCGTGCCGTTGACCCCGCCCGCGGTGCCGGCCTGCCGCTCCATCAGCTGCTGGACGGCGGCCGCGGTGCCGCCGCCGACCAGGGCCGCGGCGAGCGCGACGGCGGCCAGCAGGGCCACGGGCCCCTTCGCACGCCGGGCGGGGGCGGCATGGGCCGGCCCCTGCGGGATGCCGTCGCCGTCGCCGCCGTCGCCGCCGGTTCCCGCGGGGACCGTTTCGCCGCGGACGACCGGCGGCCGGTGCGCCTCGTGCCGGCCGGGCGCGGCCGGCGGGTACGAGGGCGGCGGCGGGTACGCCGCGTTCCCGGCTCCGGCACCGGCCTCGTGTGCCAGCCGGTCGCGTCCGCGCTGCCAGTCCTCGCCGAACGGCGCGTACCGGGGGAGGTGTTCCTGCGGGTGCTCGCCTTCGCGGCGGAAGCTCTCGGTCATGACCACGACTGTGCTCGCCTTTGATGAGAGCTTCCTGAGTCCGGCCTGAGAAGCCCGACAGAACCGCGTATGCCCGATGTAAAGACGCTCCTCTTCCCTCCCCCTTCCCCGCCCGCTATCTTGAACGCGTTCAAGTGAACGTGTTCAGGATGCTGGGGGGCGTGGATGGACGGGGTCGTGCGGCGGAAGGTGTCCCGCGTGCCGCGGCGGCTGGCGGTGGCGGCGACCGCGCTGACCGCCGCCGCGGCGGCGTGGTCGGCGATCGTGGGGGCGGGGGACGTCCTGCCCCGCGCGTACCTGGTGGTCCTTGCCGTCGCGGCGCTGCCGCTCCTCGCGCGTCACGCGCCGACGGCCTTCACCTGCGCCTGCCTGCTCACCGGGACGGTCCTGCTGTGGGTGTCGCTGCTCGGGGCCGCCTTCGGGCTCGGTCCCGTCGCAGCGGCGGCGCTCCTTCTCCTGGTCGCATCGGTCGCCGATCCCGGCGATCCCCCGAGCGGCTGTTCGGTGGCGCTGGCCGCGGCGCTGCCCCCGGTGTTCTTCCTGGTGGCCTTCCTCCTCACCTGCTGAGGAGGCCCGGCGCCCTACTTGCAGCCGCAGGAGCGGCGGATCACCAGGGCCGACGGGAACTGCTTGAGGCGCTCGCGGCGGGAGCCGGCCACGCGCAGGCCGTCGTCCAGGACGAGGTCCACCGCCGCGCGGGCCATCGCCGGGCGGTCCGACGCGATCGTGGTGAGCGGCGGATCCGTGAGGGCCGCCTCCTTCACGTCGTCGAAGCCCGCCACCGCCAGCTCCCCGGGCACGTCGATGCGCAGCTCGCGCGCGGCGCGCAGCACACCGATCGCCTGGTCGTCCGTGGCGCAGAAGACGGCCGTCGGCCGGTCGGGCCGCGCCAGGACCTCCAGGGCGACCGTGTACGCGTCGTAGCGGTTGTACGGGGCCTCGATGAGCCGGCCCTCGACCGAGCGGCCGGCCTCGAGCATGGCCCGGCGCCAGCCCTCGACGTGGTCGGCGACCGGGTCGCCGACCGACGGGGTGTTCTCGATGCCGCCGATGCAGGCGACGTACTCGTGCCCGTGCTCCAGCAGGTGCCGGGTGGCGAGCTGGGCGCCGCCGATGTCGTCCGTGACGACGGCGACGTCGTCGATCGCCTCCGGGCGCTCGTGCAGCAGCACCACCCGGGCGTCCCAGGCCTCGATCTCGCTGGCGGCCTGCTCGCTCATGCCCTGGCTGACCAGGATCAGGCCGGACACGCGCATCCCGAGGAAGGCCCGCAGGTAGTGGACCTCGCGCTCGGTGCGGTAGTCGGAGTTGCCGACCAGGACCATCTTTCCGCGCTCGGCGGCGGCCTGCTCGACCGCGTGCGCCATCTCCGCGAAGAACGGCTGGCGGGCATCGGGGACGATCATGCCTATGAGGTCGGTGCGCCGCGACGCCATCGCCTGGGCGACCCGGTCCGGGCGGTAGCCCAGGTCCTTGATCGCGGCGAGGACACGCTCGCGCGTGGCCGGGGCGACCGGCCGGGGTCCGTTGTTGATGACGTAGCTCACGACGGCGGTAGAAGTACCCGCAAGTCGCGCTACGTCATCCCGCGTCACCTTGGCCACGCGCGGCAGTCTACGCGGGGTGACCTACCTCTGGGCAGGGCGTCCTGAAACCCGGACGATCATCGGGCCCTTAGGCCGACCGGGTGGTGGCCCCGGAAGAGCGTACGGAACCCTCCGCGGCCGCCTCCGCGGCGACCTGGGCCGCCGCCTGGGCCGCGGCCTCGGCCGCCGCCCGCTCGACCTTCTCCGGCGTGACGAAGCGGTAGCCGACGTTGCGGACCGTACCGATCAGCGACTCGTGCTCGGGGCCGAGTTTCGCGCGCAGCCGCCGTACGTGCACGTCGACCGTCCGGGTGCCGCCGAAGTAGTCGTAGCCCCAGACCTCCTGCAGCAGCTGGGCACGGGTGAAGACGCGGCCCGGGTGCTGCGCGAGGTATTTGAGGAGCTCGAACTCCTTGAAGGTGAGATCCAGTACCCGCCCCTTGAGCTTGGCGGAGTACGTGGCCTCGTCCACCGACAGGTCGCCGTTGCGGATCTCCATGGGGGAGTCGTCCGAGCCGAGCTGCTGGCGGCCCGTGGCCAGCCGCAGGCGTGCCTCGACCTCGGCGGGACCGGCGGTGTCCAGGAGTACGTCGTCGATGCCCCAGTCGGCGGTGACGGCCGCCAGGCCGCCCTCGGTGACCACGAGGATCAGCGGGCAGCCGGGGCCGGTGGAGCGCAGCAGCTGGCACAGCGACCGGACCTGCGGCAGGTCGCGGCGGCCGTCGACGAGGATGACGTCGGCGCCCGGGGTGTCGACGAGGGCCGGACCCTCGGCCGGCGCCACCCGGACGTTGTGCAGCAGCAGGCCGAGCGCGGGCAGCACTTCGGTGGACGGCTGCAGCGCGTTGGTGAGCAGCAGGAGCGAGCTCATGACCGACCACCTGCCCGGGCCGGACGGTGGTGCACGGTTCGCTGGTCCATCACGTCGGTTCCTCCTCGGTCCCGTCGAGGACATGCGCGGTACTGCTTCGTACGTGTCGCCTGGTGCCCGCACGGCCCCGCGCCCTGGGGATCCGCCCGGTCACCACTGTTCTCGGTTCGTTCAACGTCCTGAAAGCACAAAAGGACCCGGGGGCCACATTGCCCGGATCCTCTCGCCAAGCAGAATAGCCCACTCGCTCTTTCCCGTCCGGGACTCTCCTGCTTCGTCTTCTGTGGTTCCTGCCACGCTCCTGCCACGTCCCCGCCCTGCGTATGCACCGTTTTTCACCGGATCGGGGGCAGGCGGTACGGCGGGACCGGACCGACCGGGCGCACACCCGGCGCGTCGGGGCACGCCGGGGGCGGCGGCGGGAGGGGCCATCATGGAGGCCGACGGTAGAGAGCCGACGAAAAGGAGCTGCAGTGGCAACCGGAACCATCCGCTACTGGGCGGCGGCCAAGGCCGCGGCCGGGACTGCGGAGGAGCCGTACTCGGCGCGGACACTGGCCGAGGCGCTCGACGGCGTGCGGGAACGCCACCCCGGGGAGCTGACCCGGGTCCTGCTGCGCTGCTCCTTCCTCGTGAACGAAGAACCTGTGGGCAAGCGCCCGCACGATTCCGTTCCGCTGACCGAGGGGGGCACCGTCGAGGTGCTCCCGCCGTTCGCGGGCGGGTGAGCGGGAGCCGATGAGCACGCCTGACGAACAGCAGCAGCAACCGCAGCAGCCGCAGCCGCAGCCGCAGGATCCGTACGGGACCCAGACCTGGCAGGCCGACACCTGGGACACCGGCTACCAGCCGGTGCATCCGCCGCTGGGCGCGGTGCCCGGGCAGCCGGTCGCGCCCGAGGGCTGGTTCCGCGACGAGGCCGCGGCTCCGGCTCCGGGCGGCGGCGGTACGGGAGTGCCGTGGCCGGACGGTTCCGCGGGCGGGCCGGGTGCGGGGGCCGTGCCCGGCCGGGCCGAGGCCTACCCGTCGTACCAGGGCCAGGGCCAAGACCAGAGCCAGGGCCAGGGCCAGGTCCAGGCCGGGGGGCCGGCCTGGGGCGCGCCGTTCGCGCAGGGTCCGGGCACTGGCCCCCGGCGCAGGACTGGTCCCAGGGCGGCCAGGGGCTGCCCGCGTCCGCTGCCGCCGCCGAGACGGCGTACCTGCCGCCGTACCCCCGGCGCAGGACTGGTCCCAGGGCGGCCAGGGGCTGCCCGCGTCCGCTGCCGCCGCCGAGACGGCGTACCTGCCGCCGTACCCCGGTCCCGGGCAGGGACAGGGCGCCGCCGCGGAGCAGACCGCCTACCTCCCGCCATTCCCCGGCCCCGAGCAGCAGCAGGGGCCGCACGTGTCCGCCGCCGAGCAGACGGCGTACCTGCCGCCCCAGGCCGCCGCCGATCCGGCTCCGGCGACGGCCGTCGCCGCGGCTCCGGCCGCGAACGCCGCCGCGGAGCAGGAGGTCACCGACTGGTCCCCGCCCACCCTCGGCGGGAACACCGTGCGCGCCGTGGACCCGGCCCAGGCCCGCGCCGAAGGCCGGTCGCCGATCATCGACCCCGGCCCGCAGTCGGCCATACTGACCGCCGCCCTCGGGCTGCTGCTCGCCGTCGCCGCCGTCCTGGGGCAGTTCGCGCTGCTCGTGCCGCTGATCGCCCTCCAGGGCCTCACCGCGGCCGGCTGGTTCCGCCTCAACGGCATGTGGCCGGCCCGGCAGGGCATCGCCCTCGCCTTCGCCGGAGCCCTGGCCGCCGACGCGGCCGTGCTCGCGGTCGAGGACGCGTACGGGGCCGGTGCGATCGTCGGCACCCTCGGCGCCTGGGTGCTGCTGACCCTCGTCCTGCAGCTGCGCAGCCAGGCCGACCCCGACGAGCGGATGTACGGGCTGATGGCCTCGGTGGCCTCGGCCGCCCTCGCCATCATCTGCACCGGCTACCTGGCCGCCGACACCGCCGCCGTCACGGTCGGCGCGGCCGCCGTGGCGGTCACCGTCTTCGTCCGCGCGCTGCCGCTGCCCACCGCCACCTCGGTCGGCGTCTCGCTGGCCGCGGCCGCCGGTGCGGGCGTCGCGGTCGGCGGGCTCACCTCCGTCGGGGTCGGCGGGGCGCTGCTCGGCCTGGTCGCCGGGGTGTGCGCGCTGACCGGGCTGCGCGTGGCGGCGTACGACTACCCGTCGAAGTTCGTGCACATGACGGCCGGTGTCGCGCTGCCGCTGGCGGCCGCCGCCCCCGCCGTGTACCTGATCGGCCGGGTGGTGGGCTGATCCCTGTCCGACACGGAGCATGGTCCACTAGAACGCACGTACCGATAAGTGGGGGGAGAGGCGCGTGCGCATTCTGCGTGTCGTCGTGATCGTCGGAGTGGTGCTGGCGGCCCTGTTCGCCGGAGTGGACCGGTGGGCGGTCGGCTATGCCGAGAACCGGCTGGCCGAGCGCATTCAGGCGCGCCAGGGGCTGGCCGGCACGGCCCAGGTGGACATCCACGGATTCCCCTTCCTCACCCAGGCGCTCAGCCACGATCTGGACCGGGTGGACCTCGGGCTCCGGGGCGTCGAGGTCATGGCGGACGGCCGCAAGACGCGGCTCGCGGAGCTCGACGCCAGCTTCCACGGGGTGAAGCTGAACGGTGACTACAGTGGCGGCACGGCCGAGCGGGCCACGGGCACCGCGCTCATCACCTACGCAGACCTGACCGCGGCCTCGCAGACCGGCGCGACCCTGTCCTACGGCGGAGCCCCCGGCAAGGTGAAGGTCACGGCGTCGGTGGACATCATCGGCAGGACGCTCTCGCGCAGCGTCATCTCGACGATCACGCTCGTGGACGCGCCGGGCTCCAAGGGCGGCAAGATCGTCCGGGTGCACGCCGAGGAGGTGCCGGGCGAGGGCATCCCCGGGCTGGAGCGCCAGGTGCGCAAGCGGACCGACTTCGACCGCGACCTCGGCACCGGGCTCCCGGCCGGTCTCCAGCTCTCGGCCCTGACCTCGGACGAGGCGGGGGTGCACCTCACGCTGGGCGGCACGAACGTGCAGATGGCCGGATCGTGAGACAAGGCGGTCCGATCCGCAGAAGGACGGGCCGCGCGGCGGGCCCGGGAGCCGCCGGGGCGCCCGGGAAGGCCGATCTGATCCCAGTATTCGGACTATCCTGTCTCGGAATATGACACACCGGTGACAGGGCGGCTGATTCGTCCCTACGATCCATGGCTATGAAGCATCAGCAGGCGGACCTCACGAAGCGACGGGCAGTAGACCTGTGTCGCGTCGCCGCCATGCTCTGTCGATCCATGTGACGTGTGAGCGCATCCGCTCCATCAGCCGGACGACGGCCCCGACAGGCCCTTCCCGCGTGACCGCACCTGCCTCCTGATCCCTGACGCCTCCCCGCGCAGGAAACCGAGCGCACCCGCAGGCACGCAGCACAGCGCACCCCGCACCGCCCCGCCGCACACTGCCCCGGAGGAGAACACCATGAGCCGCAGCGACGTCCTCGTAGACGCCGACTGGGTCGAGGCCCACCTGAACGACGCCAACGTCGTCATCGTCGAGGTGGACGAGGACACGTCCGCCTACGACAAGAACCACATCACCAACGCCGTCCGGATCGACTGGAAGAGCGACCTCCAGGACCCGGTCCGCCGCGACTTCGTGGACCAGGAGGGCTTCGAGAAGCTCCTCTCCGCCAAGGGCATCTCCAACGACGACACCGTCGTCCTCTACGGCGGCAACAACAACTGGTTCGCCTCCTACGCCTACTGGTACTTCAAGCTCTACGGCCACCAGGACGTCAAGCTCCTCGACGGCGGCCGCAAGAAGTGGGAGCTCGACTCCCGCGACCTGGTCGACGGCAAGGACGTCCCGAACCGCCCGGCCACCCAGTACAAGGCCAAGCCCCAGGACACCTCCATCCGCGCCTTCCGCGACGACGTCGTGGCCGCGATCGGCTCCCTGAACCTGGTCGACGTCCGTTCCCCCGACGAGTTCTCCGGCAAGCTGCTCGCCCCGGCACACCTCCCGCAGGAGCAGTCGCAGCGCCCCGGCCACGTGCCGAGCGCCCGCAACATCCCGTGGTCGAAGAACGCCAACGACGACGGCACCTTCAAGTCGGACGAAGAGCTGACCGCCCTCTACGAGGCCGAGCAGGTCGATCTGGCGAAGGACACCATCGCCTACTGCCGCATCGGTGAGCGCTCCGCGCTCACGTGGTTCGTGCTGCACGAGCTCCTGGGCCAGGAGAACGTCAAGAACTACGACGGCTCGTGGACCGAGTACGGCTCGCTGGTCGGCGTGCCGATCGAGCTCGGCCCCAACAAGTAATCCCCGGGCACGCGACGCCCTCGTAGCACGACCTCCAGGACAGGACAGAGAACATGTGTGGAGCACAGATCGGCGGGCCCGACCTCGCGACCCTCAAGCCCGGTGAGACCGCGATCCAGGGCCAGGTGACCAAGGACGGCGAGCCCGTCAGCGGTTACGTGCGGCTGCTGGACTCGACCGGCGAGTTCACCGCCGAGGTCCCGACCTCGGCCACCGGCCAGTTCCGCTTCTACGCCGCCACCGGCTCCTGGACGCTGCGGGCGCTCGTCCCGGGTGCCCAGGCGGACCGTGCCGTCGTGGTCGCCGAGGCCGGCGGCGTGACGGACGTGGCGATCGCGGTCTGAGCACCGCAGATGTGATCGCCTGATCGACCGGCCGAAGGGCCGCACCCCCGGGGGTTGGACGCCACTGGAACGGGGTGCGGCCCTTCGCGCCGTCCGCGCACGGTTCTACGCTGGAGGCATGTACGCCCGGCGCCGACGCGCCTACTTCCTGCTGATGGGCGGATGCCTTTTCCTCTTCGTCTCCGCCTGGACTTTCGTGCGCCTGTGGTCGGTCGAGGCCGCCGTGGCCATGTGCGTCGTCGCCATGGTGATTCCGCCGGTCGCCGCGATGATCGCGAACCGGCGCGGCCCGGACGACCGCTGGTGGGACGATCCCTCGGGCGACCCGAAGTCCGACGAATGGTGGGACGAACTGGACGGAAAACGGCGCCACGAGGACTGAACCACCACGAGACGAGAACGTGATCTCGTTCCGTACAACTGCTCCCCTCTGCTGCGGGTCATCGGGTACGCGCGGGTAACCAGCCCGCGCTTCCGCTTTGTGGGGGGATCCTTTTGGAACACGAACAGACCGTCCCTGAGCAGCAGAAAGAGGGGGAGAGCGCACCGGAAACGATCACTTCGGACACGCCGGTGCCGCGTCGCCGCGCCCGGCGCACGACGCTCCTGATCGCGGGCGCGGCCGTCCTCGGCGCCCTCGCCGGAACGGTCACCGGCTACGCGGTCCAGTACCACCGCGAGCCCACCCCGCTGCGGCCGCTGGCCCAGCAGAAGATGGACGGGCCGAAGCCGGCCGCCATGAACGAGGCGACGAGCCGGCGCTCGACCAACGCCAACCGCTGGCACAAGGCAGACGAGGACCTGGCCAAGAAGCTGGTGGACGTCCCCGGCGGTGCGCAGGACAGCTTCTCGGGTGCCGTCTCCGCGGACGCGTTCGCCGCGTCCTGGTACCTGCAGCCCTCCGAGGCGGTCGGCGGGCTCATCAGGGACGGCATCAAGAGCGTCGCCACCGCGAGCTGGGCCGAGAACGACCGGAACTTCGTCGAGGTCCACCTGCTCCAGTACCGCGACCGCAGCGGAGCCGAGGGCTTCCAGGCGGAAATGGTCGGCTACATGCCCGAGAAGGACTACGCGGGCAACACGGGCAAGGACTTCCCGGGCGTGCCGGCGGACTTCGGGCACCTGTGGATCGACTCCAAGGCGCACGAGGAGCCCGGCTACCACCCGGTCCGGCAGGCCCGTGCCCTGATCCGCCGCGGCGACATCGTGATGGTCGTCGAGTACACGAACAACCGCGGCGAGGTCGACGAGAAGGCCCTGGTCGAGATCGCCAAGCGACAGATGGAGCGGCTGTGAGCGAGCAGCAGAACGCGGCGGAGGCCGCGCAGCACGACGAGCCCGCAGTCGCCGCCGCGCCCGCGACCGCGCCCGTGCGCAAGGGGAACCGCAGGACGCTCGCCCTGGTCTCGGCGGCCGTCGGCGTCGTCGTGCTCGCGGGCGGCGGTGTCGCCGCCGCGGCCGCCCTCGCCGACGCCGAGCGGACCTCGCCGACGCGTTACTGGGTGGCCGAGGACCACACGACCGGCGGCACGGCCGCCCCGGTCCCGTCCGTGCCGCCGAACGAGCTGACGGGCAAGCTGATGCCGCTGCCCGCCGACTACTGGCCGGGCCCGGACCTCGACGCCGAGGGCAACCACTACTTCCTCGCCAGTGACAAGGCGCTGGAGGCCTTCAAGGGTGCCCGGACGGGCCTCTCCAGCAGCGAACGTGCCGAACGGGACAAGGCGCTGGCGGACCTGAAGCTCAAGGGCATGGCGGGGCGCAGCTACGCCCGTGGCGAGGGCGTCGGCGCCGCCGTCGCCGAGGTCCGGCTCACGCAGGCCGACCCGCAGCAGCTGGCCAGGTTCGCCGAATTCACCAAGAAGTTCATCGAGCTCACCGGCGGCGGCGGCGAGGCACCCCAGGTGGAGGGCTACCCGCAGGCCAAGTGCGGGCTGGACGACTCGCTCAAGGGCGGGAAGGACGGCAAGGAGAAGATCGTCGCCGTCGACTGCGTGGCCGTCGAAGGCGACGTCCTCGTGACCTTCCGCATGTACGGGAGCAAGGGATTCGCGGCGAAGGACGCCGCGGGCCTCTTCAAGCAGCAACTCGACCACCTCAAGTCCCCCGGAGAGTCCGCGTGAGCAGCGAGCAGACCACCACCGGCCCCGAGACGCGGTCCGCGCCGGCTGCCGAGCCCGTGTCCGAGGCGGCTGCGGAGACCGTGCCCGCGCCGTCTGCCGAGACCGTGCCCGAGGCGGCTGCCGAGACCGTGTCCGAGGCGGCTGCGGAGACCGTGTCCGAGGCGGCTGCGGAGACCGTGCCCGCGCCGGCTGCCGAGCCCGTGTCCGAGGCGGCTGCGGAGACCGTGCCCGCGCCGTCTGCGGAGCCGGCGTCCGAGGCCGCTGCGGACAGCGTGCCCGCGGCCTCGCCTGCGCCCGCTCCGCACCAGGTCACCGGGCCCCCCGCCGCGGCGGAGGGCCCGCCCGCCCCGCCCAAGGACCGGCGGGTGCTGTTCGCCGCCCTGCGCTGGACCGCCGCCGTCGCCGTCTTCGCCGCCGTCGGAACGGGGGTCGCGTACGGGATCACCGTGCCCGAGCGCACCGACATCCCCGGCCTGGCCACCGAGGACGACGGCCGCTGGACGTTCCCGAAGCTCTCCCAGCCCGCACTGCCGCCGGGCGCCCCCCTCGCCCAGGGCCCGGACAACAAGGACGGGACGCACTACGCGCAGCTCGCCGGCCTGCTCCTGCCCGCCCCCGCGGGCTCCAAGGCCGACGACGCGGTCAAGGCCGACAAGGACGGCACGGTGCCGGTCGACTCCTTCCTGGAGGAGTACGCGCCCGACGCCCGCGAGAAGCTCAAGACCTCCCTCGAATGGGACGGCCTCCGGCAGATCGTCGGCCGGGGCTGGACCACGCCGGACGGCACCCGCACGCACGTCTACCTGCTGCGCTTCCACTCGTCCGGCTTCGTGGACGCCTTCAAGGGCTGTGACAGCAACGCCCAGCTGAACGGCGTCTCCACCCTGGACCTCGACGACGTCTGGAGCAAGGCCAAGAGCACGCAGATGAACAGCACCGCCCTGGACTTCCCCGGCGCCGCGCACTTCGACGGCACCGACCTCAGCGTGTACCAGGAGATGAAGCCCGTCGCCGGCGAGGAGCAGACCAAGGTCGGCTGCCTCCGGACGGGTGACGTCCTGGGCATGGTCGTCCAGTCCCGCAAGGGAGACGTGGCCCCCGTCCCCTTCCACCAGACGGTGATCCTGCAGAGCCAGCTGCTGAGCTGACCCGCGGGCGGACCGTACGGCCCACCTCACACCGTGCGCCGGTCCCCGGGCCAGTAGGCTTGGGGACCGGCCCCGTACAGCCCCGAAACGATTCCGAGGAGCACCCCGTGCTTGAGGCAGTCTTCACCTCCCTGCTGGTCCTGGTCTGCGTCGGCGTCATGGCCTTCACCGGCCTGGCCGTCAAGAAGCTGTACCAGGGTCAGCGCTGAGCCCCGGCTCGGCTGACCGCCCCGGAACCCCTCCCACAGATCGCCTGAGCAGCCACACATGATCCAGATCCCGTCCGACCTGAACCCGGGACTCGTCCCCCTCGCCTTCCTCCTCGGCAACTGGGAGGGCGCGGGAGTCTTCGACTTCCCCGGTGAGGAGAAGTGCAACTTCGGCCAGGAGGTCGTCTTCAGCCACGACGGCCGGGACTTCCTGCACTACACCTCCCACACCTGGGTCCTCGACGCCGAGGGCAACAAGGTGCGGCCGCTGGAGTCCGAGTCGGGTTACTGGCGCATCGACGCGGACCGCAAGGTCGAGATCGTCATGGTCCGCGACCAGGGCGTCGTCGAGGTCTGGTACGGCGAGCTCGCCGACCAGAAGCCCCAGATCGACCTGGTCACCGACGCGGTCGCCCGCACCGCGGCCTCCGGCCCGTACAGCGGCGGCAAGCGGCTCTACGGCTACGTGAAGAGCGACCTCATGTGGGTCGGCGAGAAGGCCACCCCGGACGTCGAGCTGCGCCCCTACATGTCGGCCCAGCTCAAGAAGGTCGTCACGCCCGAGGAGGTCGCCGAGATGGCGCGCAACCTTCCGGACATGCCCGACGACGGCATCGCCTTCTTCCGCTGAGCGGAAACCTCCCCAGGCCGTGCACGAAAGGGGACCGCGGGCTCGACCGCGGTCCCCTTCGCACACATACACTGACGGGGTGGTGAGCACCCAGAGCACCGAAGGAACCCCGGGCACCGACTGGAAGACCGACCTGCGCCGGCGCGGCTACCGTCTGACGCCGCAGCGCCAGCTCGTGCTGGAGGCCGTGGACGCACTGGAGCACGGCACCCCGGACGAGATCCTCGCGGAAGTGCGCAAGACGGCCTCCGGGGTCAACATCTCCACCGTCTACCGGACGCTGGAGCTCCTGGAGGAGCTCGGCCTGGTCTCGCACGCCCACCTCGGCCACGGGGCCCCCACCTACCACCTGGCCGACCGGCACCACCACATCCACCTGGTGTGCCGCGACTGCGGCGACGTCATCGAGGCGGACGTCGACATCGCCGCCGACTTCACCGCGAAGCTCCGCACCACCTTCGGTTTCGAGACCGACATGAAGCACTTCGCGATCTTCGGACTGTGCAAGAAGTGCGCCGCGAAGCAGCGTGCCGCCCACGCGTAGCAGGAGCGTGCCGCCCACGCGCAGCAGGGTCGTAGGCTTGGCCGTATGACCAGCAGCCCCTTGCTCCATCTTCCCGGCGCCGTCCCGGCCGAAGGCCGCGACGAGGGCGTCGCCGCCCACTACGGCGAGCTGTACGGCGAACAGCGCGCCCTCGCGGACGGCCGCGGCTTCGTCGACCTCTCGCACCGCGGGGTCGTCGCCGTCACCGGACCGGAACGGCTGAGCTGGCTGCACCTGCTGATCACCCAGCACGTCACCGAACTCCCGGCCGGACAGGCCACCGAGGCCCTGATCCTCTCCGCGAACGGCCACATCGAGCACGCGCTCTACCTCGTCGACGACGGCGAGACCACCTGGGCGCACGTCGAGCCCGGCACCCAGGAGGCCCTGATCGCCTACCTGGAGTCGATGAAGTTCTTCTACCGCGTCGAAGTCGCCGACCGCACCGAGGAGTTCGCGGTCGTGCACCTGCCGGCCGGCTCCATCGCCGAGGTGGCCGGGGAACTCGTCGTCCGCGAGACCGCGTACGGCCGCGACGTCTTCCTGCCCCGCGCCGACCTGGAGGCCTTCGCCGCCGCCCACGGACCGGCCGCCGGCCTCCTCGCCTACGAGGCGCTGCGCGTCGAGGGGCACCGGCCGCGGGTCGGCCTGGAGACCGACCACCGCACCATCCCGCACGAGCTGGGCTGGATCGGCACCGCCGTGCACCTGCAGAAGGGCTGCTACCGCGGCCAGGAGACCGTCGCCCGCGTCCACAACCTGGGCAAGCCCCCGCGCCGCCTGGTCTTCCTCCACCTGGACGGCTCCGAGGTCGTCCTCCCGGCCCACGGCGCCCCGGTCCGGCTCGCCGCGGACGGCGAGGAGGGACGCCAGCTGGGCTTCGTGACCACCGCCGTGCGCCACCACGAGCTGGGCCCGATCGCCCTCGCCCTGGTCAAGCGCAACGTCCCGGTCGACGCACCGCTGCTGGTCGGCGGCACGGCCGCCGCCCAGGAGGTCGTCGTAGCGCCCTGACCGGGCCGCTCAGACGTCGACGACGATGGTGAACGGGCCGTGGTTGGTCAGCGACACCCGCATGTCCGCACCGAACCGGCCCGTCGCCACCGTCGCGCCCAGCGCCCGCAACTGCGCCACGACCTCGTCGACGAGCGGCTCGGCGACCGGACCGGGCGCCGCCGCGTTCCACGTGGGACGCCGCCCCTTGCGGGCGTCGCCGTAGAGCGTGAACTGGGAGATCACCAGCAGCGGCGCCCCGTTGTCGCTGCAGGACTTCTCGCCCTCCAGGATCCGCACGGACCACAGCTTGCGCGCCAGCAGCGCCGCCTTCTCCGGCGTGTCGTCGTGGGTCACCCCCACCAGCACGCACAGCCCCTCGCCGACGATCTCGCCCGCGGTCTCGCCGCCCACGACGACACTCGCGCCGTCCACCCTCTGCACCACAGCTCGCATACCACCTGTGTACCAGCCTTGCACCCGTCCGGGGCCGATCGGGTGGAGTGGGACTGCACCGGGGCCACGGAGAGTGGCACGATGCACGCAGGCGGTGCGGGTGCGCCGCACCGGTCGAGGGGACGGACCCGAACGACATGAACACTTCTGGTACCTCCGTACCTGCATCACCCGCTTCCGTCGCAGCTGCCGCGGTACGACCGCCCGCGCAGCGCACGGCCGAGACGCAGGACCAGGGGCCGACGGCCCCGGCCACCGCGCTCGGGCTGCCCGAACTGCGCGCGCTGCGCCGCGACGCGCAGCGCGACGAAGCCGATCTCAGCTACGTGCGCAGACTGCTCCAGGGCCGCATCGACATCCTGCGCGCCGAACTCGCCCGGCGGACCGATCCCGAGGCGCCGGTGGTGGACCGGCTCTCCGTGATCCTCGCCGACGCACCCTCCCGCCGCAGCGCCTCCGCCCGGCACGTCACCCTCGGCACCCCGCACAGCGAGGAGTACCGGGTGCTGGCGGCGGAGATGCTCGCCGACGTGGAGCTGTCGGACCTGGAGGCCCGCACGGACGGCGAACTGCTCGACGGGATGGGCCGGCTGGTGCGCTACGAGCAGCAGGTCTCGCGGCGCCGTCAGCAGCTGCAGCGCACCGCGGACGAGTGCAGCGCTGAGATCACCCGGCGCTACCGGGAGGGAGAAGCGCAGGTGGACGACCTGCTCGCGTAGGAAATTCGGGCGACCCGCGCCGGTCGGGCGATTAGCGTGGGCCGCTATGAGTGCTGACGTCCGGCCGATCGCCGAATCCGAACTCCATGACTGGCTGCGCGCCGTTCACACCGGTTTCCTGACCGCGACCCGGGTGACCGACTCCGATGTCGCCCAGCGCGCCAAGTACGACGACCTCGCCCGTACCCAGGGCGCGTTCGACACCGACACCGGCCGCTGCGTCGGGGCCTTCCGTTCCTTCGCGCAGGAGTTGACCGTGCCCGGCGGCGCGGCCGTCCCGGCCAGCGCGGTCTCCAACGTGGCGGTGCTGCCCACCCACCGCCGCCAGGGTCTGCTGACCCGCATGATGCAGGCCGAGTTCGCCGCGGCCGCCGGGCGCGGCGACGTCCTGGCGACGCTGATCGCCGCCGAGTACCCGATCTACGGGCGGTACGGCTTCGGGCCCGCGACCACCCTCACGGAGTGGGAGATCGACGTACCGCGCGCCGGGCTGGACCGGCGGCTGTCGGGGCCCGTGGACGGAGGACGGATCGACCTGGTCGACGCGGCCGGGTTCCGGCGGATCGGGCCCGGGCTGCACGACAGGCTGCGGGCGGTCACGCCGGGGGCGGTGGACCGCCGACAGCGTTGGTGGAACGTGGCCACCGGGCTGGAGGAGATGTCGCACCGGCCCTACAAGGAGAAGTTCCACGCCGTGTACCGGACGGCGGAGGGCGAGGTGGCCGGCGTGGCCGTCTACACCGCCGACGACCACTGGACGGACGCGAAGCTCCCGCAGAACACCGTGCAGGTCCACGACCTGCTGGCGCTCGGCCCGCAGGCGGAGCGCGCGCTGTGGCAGTTCCTGTGCTCGATCGACTGGGTGCTGAAGGTCCGCACCGGCTACCGGGCCCCCGACGACCTCGTTCCGCAGCTGCTGCCCGACCCGCGCGCGGCCCGTGTCGTCACGTCCGCCGACTTCCTGTGGGTGCGGGTCCTGGACGTCGTACGGGCGCTGGGCGCGCGGACGTACGAGGTGCCGGGGGTGCTGGTGCTGGACGTCACGGACGGCACGGGTCCGGCGGCCGGACGCTACCGGCTGGACGCGGCCACGGGCGTGTGCGAGCGCACGCAGGAGGCGGCCGACCTGCGGCTGGACGTGTCCGTACTGGGCTCCTTGTACCTCGGCGACGCGTCGGCGGTGCGGCTGGCCGCGCTCGGGCAGCTGGCCGAGGAGCGGCCGGGCGCGGTGGCCCTGGCGGACGCGGTGTTCCGCACCGCGCGCCGTCCGTGGTGCCCGGACGTCTTCTGAGACGAGGACCGACATGGTGACATCACTTGTGGAAGCCCTGCGCGCGGCCGGCTGCGTCTTCGCGGAGGAGGAGGCGGAGTTGCTGAGCGGCGCCGCCCGGGACGAGGCGCACCTGGCGGAGCTGCTGGCCCGTCGGGTGGGCGGCGAGCCCCTCGAACACGTCGTGGGGTGGGCCGAGTTCTGCGGACTGCGCGTGGAGGTGGGCGCGGGGGCGTTCGTGCCGCGCAGGCGCACCGAGTTCCTGGTGGAGGAGGCGGTGTCACTGGTCCGGCCGGGTGCGGTGGTGCTGGACCTGTGCTGCGGGGTCGGCGCGCTGGGCGCGGCGGTTGCGGCGCAGGCACCGGGGGGTGTGGAGCTGCACGCCGCCGACATCGATCCGGCGGCGCTGGCGTACGCGCGCCGCAACGTGGCTCCGTACGGCGGCCGGGTGTGGGAGGGCGACCTGTACGCCGCGCTCCCGCCGGAGCTGCGCGGCCGGGTGGACGTACTGGTGGTCAACGCCCCGTACGTGCCCACGGAGGAGATCGGGCTGATGCCGTCGGAGGCCCGCGACCACGAACCGCTGGTCTCGCTGGACGGCGGGGCCGACGGTCTGGACATCCATCGGAGGGTGGCGGCGGGGGCTCCGGCCTGGCTGGCGCCGGGAGGTCACCTGCTGATCGAGACGAGTGCCCGGCAGGCACCGTCGACGGCGTCGGCGCTGACCTCGGCGGGCCTGTCGGTCCGGGCGGTCACGTCGGAGGAGCTGTACGCGACGGTGGTGATCGGCACGTCCTGAGCCGGCTCCGGGCCCCTCACGGCCCCGGAGCCGGCCCGCCGGGGACTTTTCCGGCTACCGGCTACCGGCTACCGGCTACGGCGTGGCGAGGGCACGGGCGGCCGACACCCCGGTGCGCCGGGCGGCCGCGAGCCGCTCGCGCACCTCTCGCAGGCTGCGCGGCCGGTAGCCGGGCCCGCACCCGCAGCAGGCCTGCCGGAAGTCGAGCCCGGCGTGCAGGAGCACGGACAGGACCCGCCAGGCGTCCCGGTCCCGCCTCGGAGGCGCTTCGAAGGCGTCACCGGCGAGGACGAGCGCCCGGCGGCACCGGGGGCAGCGGTACCCGCGCTGCCCGGAATGGTCGACGGTGTGCTTGAAGGACACCCGGCAGTGGAGGCACACATGGGCGGAGCGATGCGGCATGCCGTCAGTCTCCGCGGCCGGAACGCTGTCCCGCCAAGGGTTTTCGGGCGCGGTCGCCCTGGCCCTCGGCCTCGGTGGCCGACCGGACCCGTCAGGCCTTCGCGTAGGGGCCCTCGGTCGCCATCGTGTTCTGCATCGCCGTCAGCCTGCGCACGAAGAGGACGGCGAGCACGCCGGCGATCGTGGTGGCCAGGTCCGCGACGATCCCGAGCCGTCCCGCCTCGAGCAGTTCGTCCACGGTGTCGGCACCCATGTAGATCCGGCTGAAGACACGGCCCACGATCGCCGCGAGGACCCAGACCACCCACCAGGACGTCAGCAGCGCGGCGGGCGCCGTCCGGTCGGAGCCGTCGGGGCCGCGCTGGGTGCTGGCCCGCCAGGTCTGCCGGGCGATCCGGTACGGCAGGAACAGGTTCGCCACGGGGACGAACCAGGCGCCGATGGCCCAGCCGGGGCCCAGGGTGAAGGCGTCGGGGCGGAAGATGCCGCCGTTGGTCCGCACGCGGTGGAACCAGACGATGAAGACCACGACCGTGGGCAGCAGCGTGAGCACCTGGAGCAGCCCGGCGAGGATGGTGAGCGCGGGGGACAGGCCGAGTTCGAGGTCGTCGAAGTGGGTGTCCCCCGAGAACCCCTGCATCCACGCCTGCTCGTACCCGCCGGCGCCGACGGAGAAGAGGTGCACTGCGGCCGAGGCGCCGAGCAGCCAGGTCAGGGCGGTCGCCAGGCCCTTCGGCGAACGCAGTACGCCCTGGGGCATGGGCGGGGGGACCGGGTACGGGGCCGGGCCGGGCTGCGGGTACGGATGCCCCTGTGCCTGCACCGGCTGCTGCTGGAGCGGCGGTGAGCCGGGCGCGCTGAAGGACATGACGGTGGACCCCCCACGGGAACGGATGACCTGCGGACGGCCCCGGCCGGGCGGGCGGGGGCCGTCCGGAACATATGCCGGTGCCGCGCCCGGAGTCCAGGCGATTTTCGCTGGTCAGAGGGGGGAGGCCGCCGGACGGCCGGGAGATGTTGCAAGCATCTGCTTGCAAAAGTTAGCAGGATGGGGCAGGATCGGGAGCATGGCATCGCTCAACGTCGGAAATCTCGGCGAATACCTCCGTGAGCAACGGCGGCAGGCGCAGCTCTCGCTGCGGCAGCTGGCCGATGCGGCGGGAGTGTCGAATCCGTACCTGAGCCAGATCGAGCGCGGGCTGCGCAAGCCGAGCGCGGACATCCTCCAGCAGCTGGCCAAGGCGCTGCGGATCTCCGCGGAGACGCTGTACGTGCAGGCCGGGATCCTGGACGAGCGGGACCGCGACGAGGTGGAGACGCGAGCCGTCATACTCGCCGACCCGTCCATCAACGAGCGGCAGAAGCAGGTGCTGCTCCAGATCTACGAGTCGTTCCGCAAGGAGAACGCACTCGAATCGCCCACCGTTCCCGAGGCGCCCACCGTTCCCGGGACGTCCGCCGACGAGATGCCGTCGAAGACCGACTGAAGTTGATCCGGGAGGACCAGCAGCATGGCCATCGCCGATGACCTGAAGAAGACCCTCACCGACCCCACTCCCCTCTACTTCGCCGCCGGCACCGCCGACCTCGCCGTTCAGCAGGCGAAGAAGGTGCCGGAGCTCATCGAGCAGCTGCGCGCCGAGGCCCCCGCGCGCATCGAGGCCGTGAAGAACACGGACCCGAAGGCCGTGCAGGAAGCGGTCTCCGCCAAGGTCGCCGAGGTGATCGGCGCGATCGACCCGAAGAAGATCGGGGAGACCGCCCAGGACCTGGCGCTGCGCGGTGTCGGCGTGGCCGCCGAGTACGCGGTGCGCGCCAAGGAGACCTACGACAAGGTCGCCGAACACGGTGAGCAGGCCGTACGGGCCTGGCGCGGCGAGGTCTCCGCAGAGATCGTCGACATCGCCGTCGTCGTCGAGCCGCGGCCCGAGCCGACCCCCGAGGCCAAGGCCGCGTCGGCCGACGAGGCCGCTGCCGAGGAGCAGCAGCCCGCCGCCAAGAAGCCGGCCGCGCGCAAGAGCACGGCCAAGAAGGCCGTCGTCACCGCCGACGACGCGAGCTGAGCCGCGCCCGCATGGGCGACGACGGGCCGGGCACCCTTCAAGGGCCCGGCCCGTTGTGGTCTATGGAGGGGCATGTGCCGGTAGCGTGGAGCGAGGCGGCATCGGAAGTGCGAAGCGGAAGCATGAGAAGGCGGTCGAAGCGATGTTGATGGACGGGTTCGATCGAGGTGTGATCCCGCTGCTCGGGCTCGCCATGCTGGTGCTCGCGGTGGTGGCCTTCGGGTTCGCGCTGCTGGCGCGCGACGACGCGTACCGGGCCGCCGACAAGCAGAGCAAGACCTTCTGGCTGGTCATCCTCGGCATCACCGTGCTCGTGGACGCCTTCCTGGGGATGCTCTTCCTCCAGATCGCGGGCCTGGTGGCGACCATCGTGTTCTTCGTGGACGTACGGCCGGCCCTCAAGCAGGTCTCGGGCGGCGGCCGGCGCAGCGGTGGCAGCAGCAGCGACGGCCCGTACGGCCCCTACAACGGCGGCCGGTAGCCGGCTCGCCGGGCTCTTGCCCGCTCGGCTGCCCGCTCAGCCTTCGGAGCGGGAGAGCAGGACCACGGCCACGTCGTCGGTGAGCTCGCCGCCGTTGAGGCGGCGGGCCTCGGTGACGGAGGCCTCCAGCAGCCCCTCGCCGCTCAGGCCGAGGTCCAGGTGGCGGTTGATCATCTCGACCATGCCGTCCTGGCCCAGGCGTTCCTTCCCCTCGCCGATCCGCCCCTCGATGAGGCCGTCGGTGTAGAGCATCAGGCTCCAGGTGCCGCCGAGCTCGACCTGCCGACGCGGCCAGCGGGCCCGGGGCAGCAGCCCCAGGGCCGGGCCGCTGTTCTCGTACGGGAGGAGCCGCGCCCGGCGGCCCGGCCGGGAGATCAGCGGGGCCGGATGGCCGGCCAGGCACAGGCCCGCGCGGCGGCCGTCCGGGGCGATGTCGACGGTGCACAGCGTCGCGAAGATCTCCTCGCAGGGGCGCTCGACCTCCAGCACCTCCTGGAGGGTGGCCAGCAGGTCGTCGCCGCACAGGCCGGCCAGGGTCAGGGCGCGCCAGGCGATGCGGAGCTCGACGCCGAGGGCGGCTTCGTCCGGTCCGTGGCCGCAGACGTCGCCGATCATGGCGTGGACGGTGCCGTCGGGGGTGCGGACCGTGTCGTAGAAGTCGCCGCCGAGGAGGGCCCGGCTGCGGCCGGGGCGGTAGCGGGCGGCGAACCGCAGATCGGAACCCTGGAGGAGGGGAGTGGGGAGCAGGCCGCGCTCCAGGCGGGCGTTCTCCTGGGCGCGCAGTTTCGATTCTGCAAGCTTGTACTGGGCTATGTCGGCCCGCTTTCTCTCCACCGCGTAGCGGATGGCGCGGCTCAGCAGCCGTCCGTCCAGCTCGTCCCGGAAGAGGAAGTCCTGGGCGCCGACGCGGACGGCCTCGGCGGCGCGCTCGGCGTCGTCCTCGTCGGTGAGGACGAGGACGGCGTGGCGGGGGGCGAGGCGCAGCACCTGGTGGAGGACGGCGAGCTGCTGCTCCACGGTGGCGGCGGTCGTTGCCGTGCCCGCGGCCCCGGCGGGCCCGCGGGCGCCGGGGAGGGACAGGTCGAGCAGGATGCAGTGCACGTCGGGGGTGAGCAGGCGCTCGGCCTCGGTGAGGTTGCGGGCGGTGCGGAGCCGGATGCGGTGGCCGTCGGTGTCGAGGATCTCGGGGACGGTGAGCCCGCCGGCGGGGTCGTCCTCGATGACCAGGAGCGTCAGGGCGGTGGTGTGAGGGGTCGCCTGCGCGACGTCGGCGCCGAGGGGCGTGGGCGGTGCGACGGCGTGCAATACGGCCTGACCGCTCTCCGTGGCGGGGGTCTCCCTCTGCCGCGGTACGGGTACGGACATCGTTTCCGGTTCCTTCCCTCCCCCCGAGGGTGCGCTCCGGCAGACCCTAGCGGTCCCGGCACCGCGAACGGAATGCCGTTCTTGGCGCGGGCCTCCGTCATATGCCGTCATCACGGGGGAAAATCGGCCTCGCTGGATGACAAAGGTCACGGCGGGGCAGCGTTCCGTCCCGTCCAACGAGACGTCCCCCACCCCCACCGGGTTGCCTCGGCGCGCCCGGCTGCGGGCTGGTGGGTGCGCGTGCTGTCCGAGTGCGGGCCGGTGGGTGCGCGTGCTGTCCGGGTGCGGGCCGGTGGGTGCGCCTCAAGCGCGCCGGCGGGGCTGGTTTGTGCGGCCGTGGTGCCCGCGTGGGCGGTGGTTGCGGGTGGGGCGGTGCCCCTGCGGGGGCTCTCCTCGGCTCGGCGCGTGCGGGTGTGGCACGGCCAGGCGGCCCGGGTCGCGCGCTCGTCC